>NZ_AP018316.1:3945539-3965509 GCF_002368115.1 Dolichospermum compactum NIES-806
TAAGTATCACCTCAATGACTTTGCAAAGGTGATGCGTGGTATTGCCACAGGAGCGAATGATTTCTTTTTTTTAACAACACAGCAGGTTCAAGAACTGGCAATTCCTGAAGAATTTCTTAAACTCGCAATTGGACGGACAAAAGATGTAACAGGAGATAAATTAACTATTGAAGATATCAAAAAATTAGAAGAAAATAATCGTCCCACAATTTTACTTTCAATAAATAGTAATGATAATATCCCTGAATCAGTTGCTAACTATCTTGAAGAAGGTGAAAAATTAGGTTTGCCTGACCGTCCCCTGATTAAACAACGTAAATTGTGGTATAAAATAGAATATAGAGAAGTGCCACCCATATTATTTGCTTATCTTGGTAGACGCAATTCCCGGTTTATTAAAAATGAGGCTGGTGTTGTTCCATTAACAAGTTTTTTGTGTATTTATCCTATTTATGATGATGAACTATATATCGCTAATCTTTGTGAGGCTTTAAATGATCCTGAGACAATTAAAAATCTTAGACTGGTAGGCAAAAGCTATGGTTCTGGAGCAATTAAAGTTGAGCCTCGTAATCTTGATAAAGTTCCTATTCCAGAACATATAGTAGATAAATATAACTTAAGCCGACAAAAATATAAAACTAAAAGTCAGCAACTTGAACTGTTTTAAGCTGTTACACAGATAAATTTAAGGCTCTTGAGTACATAATATGCAAAATCTGAACAAAGAAATCTCATAAAGCTTGCTGTGTAGAAGAAATAAGCCATATTTTTGAATATTATGGCAAAATTTTTTCTCTTTGCCCTGTTCCCTGTTCCCTGTTCCCTATTACCGACTGGTAACTTAGCATAACAAGTACCGAAGAGCCAAATTTAATAAATAAATAGCATTACCTTGATTTTTAATTGTGCGTATTTAATAAGTAAGACCTCCTTTATTGTTCCATAGGCGCATTTAATTGCTTTGTTTGTTTTCTCTTTCATATCCTGTAATTGCTGTTACACATATACGGCGGGAAAACCTATCAAATAGAGAAATTTGCATATTTAATGAGGCTTTGGTGGGTGAAGGTATGATTTTTTCTCACGCAGAGGCGCAGAGTCGCAGAGAGTAAGAGTTTGAGAAATAGAATGTTTGATTTTTATACCTCAATTCAGCAAGATCCATATTTAATGATTAGTTGTTCTTCTAGTTATCATTGACTAATATTTACTCATAAGATATAAAAAACACGGGTTTCATGTCGAAATATTAAGGAATATTGTATTTATATCAAAACCTGGAGCTACAAAGGAAATTCAGCCAAAAGTCCGTGATAGGATACTTTGGGAAAATATTCATAATTAGGAGAAAACCTTTGACACTACGGGTTGCTGTTGTGGGTTCGGGACCTGCGGGTTCATGCGCTGCCGAAACCCTAGCTAAAGCTGGGATTGAAACCTATTTGTTTGAGCGCAAGTTAGATAACGCCAAACCTTGTGGGGGTGCTATTCCCCTCTGTATGGTGAGTGAGTTTGACTTACCACCGGCAATTATTGACCGTCGGGTACGGAAGATGAAAATGATTTCTCCTTCTAATCGTGAAGTTGATATCAATCTGATAAATGAAGAAGAATATATAGGAATGTGCCGCCGCGAAGTGCTGGATGGTTTCTTGCGAGACCGGGCGGCAAAATTAGGGGCAAATTTAATTAACGCCACTGTTCATAAAGTTGATATCCCTGGGAACAATACCGACCCCTATACCATTCACTACGTTGACCATACAGGGGACGGGGCGCAAGGCGTTACCAAAACCCTAAAGGTGGATTTAATCGTGGGTGCTGACGGGGCAAATTCCCGCGTTGCCAAGGATATGGGTGCTGGAGATTACAATTATGCGATCGCCTTCCAAGAACGCATTCGTCTTCCCCAAGACAAAATGGACTATTACAACGACCTCGCCGAAATGTACGTTGGCGATGATGTTTCCACCGACTTCTACGCTTGGGTATTCCCCAAATACGATCACGTAGCCGTCGGTACTGGCACAATGCACATCAACAAAGCCAGAATCAAACAATTTCAAACTGGTATTCGCGCCCGTGCTTCGGAAAAACTCGCCGGTGGTGAAATCATCAAAATCGAGGCCCACCCCATCCCTGAACATCCCCGCCCCCGTCGCGTTGTCGGTCGTATAGCCTTGGTAGGAGATGCTGCTGGTTATGTTACCAAGTCTTCCGGGGAAGGTATCTACTTCGCGGCTAAATCCGGTAGAATGTGCGCCGAAGCCATTGTCGAAGCCGCTAACAGTGGGGCGCGGATTCCCATAGAAGCCGACCTCAAGGTATACCTCAAACGTTGGGATAGGAAATACGGACTCACCTACAAAGTATTAGACATTCTCCAAAACGTCTTCTACCGTTCCGATGCTACCCGGGAAGCATTTGTAGAAATGTGTGATGATTTGGACGTACAAAAGCTAACTTTTGATAGTTATCTCTATAAAACCGTAGTTCCTGCTAACCCCTTCACCCAATTAAAAATTACTGCCAAAACCCTTGGTAGTTTAATTCGTGGTAACGCCCTTGCACCCTAAATATAGGAAATCAGAAGCCAGAAATTCGTTTCTGGACTTCTTTTTTTGGGGTCGCTTTCTCCTGTGTTCTACTGATTACCACACAGGTATCGCAGATTTACCTTCATTTAGGGATGCGATCGCAAAGCACAGTCAACATCAACAAAAGAGAATATGTAGGGCTTGCTGAAAAAGTAGAAAAAGGCAAAAAAAAATTGACCAGGTAGTTAGGCAAAAGCAAAGATAAGTTTTTGTTGTTTAAAATTAGGCAAAACATCACTTTTTTTAATCAAATTAGAGAAGAAAGAGATTATTTGGGAAAATTGCCATAAAAATCCCCAAAAACCCCTTGATAGTAAGGTAGAAAGATTCATAACTAAAAAAGTAATAGCAATAGCAGTCTCCAGAGGTATGAGGAAGTTTAGCCATGACTCTACCCAAACTAAATCTTCGTTTACCCTGCCCAAATTTACCTTCAATACAGTTACGAATACCTTCGTCATAAGCAGCCTGTTTCTTATTTTCTTTACATGAACCCCACATTCCGCACTTCATTTTGTAATACACCAAGATTACCATTATAGGGCTAATAATAGTCAGATAGCGATTCCTACGGAGCGCTTCGCGATCGCATTACCACCAGGAAAAATCAGGATTAATACTTAATAAAACTATCCTAATTTGGTAACATTTTTTGAAGTATAAATATGTGACATTTTGAAGTGCGGAATGCCGGATGAACTACTAGGAACGAATCGCACAGCGTAACTTTCTGTACCGTTGCTCATTTCACCCCTCGCCCCTCAATATATCCTTGGATAGATTTTGTCTAAAAAATTCTGAATATCATAAATGAAAGGTATGAAATCCTGAGTATACAAAAAATCTTTTTTATTACATTGCTTCTTCTATGAATAAATATTGTCGTGATCAAGCTAGAGATGAACTTTGGTTAATGATGGGAGCAGGAGCAACAGCGGGAGTTGCGGGTGGAATTTCTCCTATTGTTGCGCTCACATTTCAAACCACTTTAGCTGGTGTACAGGGTGTTGTAATCACTCGCATTGCTCAAATTTATGACATGAGTTTGATACCTGCTAGTGGTGCTGGAGCAATGGCCGCAGCAATTATAGGCGTAGGTGGTGGACAATTCCTTTTTAATATAGGCAGTATTGTAGCAGGGTTGATTCCTGGTATTGGCTCAGTGGTTCAACCCGCAATGGGAGCGGCCGCAGTTAAAGCACTGGGTGAAGTTGCTATTACCTATTTTGAAAATATGTATCCCAACAAAATCTACAGCCCAAAAACAAAAACATTGTAGTTTGTCTCACCCTAAACTTTTACCCATTTCAAAACATTGGGGTCTTTATTATAGCTGTAGGTAGAACCATCCTCAGTAGTAATAGTTTGACTTTTACTGGCTTTAGTTCTCACAGTCCCCAGTGAATAGTCTGTTAATTTCTGCATTTCTTGATGAGAAAGTCCGGTAATGACACTTACTTGTGTTGCTGTTTCTGATTGATTAGGAGATTGATTAGTGACCAAATTATCTATTGTCATTTCAGTATTTCCAGCAGCACTGATGACAACTGATTGTAATTTCTGACGTTGATAATCTTGTACAGTCAAAAGTTGCCAACTAGAATCTTGAGAAAGTTCTAAAACCCATTGATGATAATCAAATAAGCTTTCTCGATGTCCGACACTGATAAATGTTGTTTTTGCTGCTCGTAATTGTTGATATAAGTTACCTTCATTCTTTAAATCTAAAGCACTCGTAGCTTCATCTAAGATAGTGAAACCAGGTTGAGTAACTAACAGTCTGGCAAATGCTAAACGTTGTTGCTCTCCTAAAGATAATATATTTTCCCAAGGAACTTCAGTATCAAAACCATCTACTCGACTTAATAAACTATCCAGATTAACTTGTTTTAAAACTTCTTTGAGCGCGCGATCGCTGACTATTCGTTCTGTATGTGGATAAAGTAACTGTTCCCGCAAAGTTCCTAAAATAATGTAAGGACGTTGAGGTAAAAACAACACTTCTTCCAAAGGAGGCCGCACCAGACGACCTGTTCCTGCATTCCACAAACCAGCGATCGCTCTCAACAAAGAACTTTTACCCCTACCACTCGGACCAACAATTAATAAACCTTCTCCTGGTTGTACAGAAAGTGATAAATCTTCCACAATTACCCTTTCATAATCGGGAGTTTGTAAAGTTACTTGATCAAAACTAATATAATTATCTTCTACTGTTTTAATAGTATTAGCATTTTCCGATTGTTTAGTAACTGCTTCCAAAGCAAAAGAAAAATTAGATAACCGCTCAACATAAACAGAGAACTTCCCTGAAATTCCAAACTCATTAATTAATTCTGCTAGAGCATTAGCAAAAAGATAAGCACACAAAGAAGCTTGACTAATTTCTCCAAATTCCAAATGATTTGCAATATATAAAGGACCCAATATTAAAAATGGAAATACCTCAATTACAGCTTGATATCCTCTATTAAAAAAGTCTTGATTTCTTTCCCAGCTAATTTTCCTTTTAGCAATCTTGATTAACTCATCAAATCTTTTACCAATAATATTTGACTCTTGTTTTTCTCCCCGAAAAAAAGCTATAGATTCAGCATGAACCCTAACATGAGTTAAACAATAGTTATAATCAGCCTTAGATTCCAGTTCCTCTTGATTAACTTTATTTATTTCTTGATTCAAATAGAAAGCAACTAGATTACCCAAAAGAGTATAAATTACTAAAATAATTGCAACTTGTTTGGAAATTGACCAAATAATTATAATATAAGCTGCGATTTCCAGTATTTTTTCTAGTAAGGTAGTTGAAAAAGTCAAAGCATTATTTATAACAGGTTCAATTTCTTGGGTGATGCGTTGATCAGGATTATCAATATCAGACTTAAAATTGATTTTGTAGTATGCTCTTTCATGTAAATATTTTGCAAGAATGTGATTATTTAACCATTCATACCACTCTAGGACGATTTGCCTTCTGACAAACTTAGAAAACCCTACCAATGCTGTTACAAATGCTAGGGTTATAGCATAAGTAAATACAATATTAAAAAACTGAGAAACATCTTTTCCTGTAATAGTAATATCAACTATGTAGCGATAAAGAAAATTACTAAATACATTTAAACTAACAAGTCCAATTATAAGTATTATCAATAGAATAAGCATTCCCCAGGAACGAATCACGTCTGAAAATGCTCTTTCCCTTGAGGTATTTGGATACCAATAAGGTTCGGCAATAGATTGAACATTTTTCCAAAATTGAGTCAAAGCTGAAAAAGGATTTGTCGAAGGTTCAGGTTGAACTTGAGTTGGCATAGTTGTCAGTTGTTGGTTGTCAGTTGTTGGTTGTCAGTTGTTGGTTGTCAGTTGTTGGTTGTTTAAAATAACCAATCATCAATTACCCATTACCCATTACCAGATTTATTCAAAACTAGGTATTGCCAAAAATCACTTGTTTTTGTAGCAATCGTTCATCTATAAAACCGCTACTGATGAAATAGGAAATATAAGTCCTCAATAAATCTTGATCCAACACAGGATACATAATACCAGCATTCCTTAGCCCATTGACCATGTTTTGATAGTCAGTCAACGGTTCAGAACCATTTTCTAGTGACGTTTTGGGGATGACATGAGACACAACTCTTAAATTATCCGTATCACACACTTGACTGTTAAGAAAAATCTCTGAATGCCATCGCTCTACAGGAATCATCTGTACAGGGTATCCTAAAGACAAAATCAAATTAAACAAATTCCGGATACTAGTAGATTCAGGATTAACCAGGTGAAATGCTTGTCCTAAAGATTCTGTTTGTTTTGACAGATGAACTATGATCTTGCTCACATAGTCCACAGGAGTCAAATTATCCTCCATCTGTACATCAGGAAATATTCTGGTTTCTAAACAACCTTTGACTAACCTGCAAAATAAATCATCTGTGTTACTAATACCTGTTTGGGTACTTCCTGTAATCCTTGATGCTCGATAAATAGCCACAGGTAGACCTAAATGACGAGCTTGCATCACTAATTTCTCTGCTATCCACTTGCTTTGGACATAGCCATTTTCTAAGACTTGATATTGTTCAAGGAGATCAGACTCTAAAATTAATCCTGCTTCATTGGGAGTAGCTGCTGACAAAACGGATGTAGTTGAAATGTAATGTAAAGGTTTAACTTTGATTTCACAGGCTAACCGAATGATTTCTTGAGTTCCCAACACATTAGCAGGTTTTAAAACAGAGTAGGGATAAATAACATTAATCCAAGCGCCACAATGATAGATAACATCTATCTGACTTGCTAACTTTTGATACTCTGATGTGGAAAGACCTAAATATTTTTTCCCTAAATCTCCAACTACAGGAATAATACGTTTTCTGTCAACTCCTGACCAGAGTTTGTACAATTGCAGTTGATTTTCTAGCTTTTGTCGTGCCTGTTCAATATCAGTAGCACGAATCAAACAATAAATATCAGACTCAGTTTGTTGCAGGAGTTCATAAAGTAAATGACTACCCAGAAAACCAGTCACTCCTGTTAAAAAGATTCCTTGAGGTTTGTTGTTGTACTCTGTAGAGACGCTATATATAACCTCTCTACGGATTTGAATACTGGCATCTAAAACTGCTTCTGCTTTTAAATCAAGGCTAGTGGTACTAATGGTATTCGTCTGATTTGTTGGTAGAGACTTTGTATACAACGTCTCTACTAACCCGGCAGCCAGTTCTGCGACTGTGGGATTTTCAAACAAATAACGTAGGGGTAAATCTATTTGCAAAGTCTCTCTTAACAGAGACATCACTTGCATAGCGCGTAAAGAATTGCCCCCCATGTCAAAAAAGTTGTTATGAATGCCTAAATGTGTTGTACCTAAAACACTACTCCAAATATCTGCTATCAATTTTTGTGTGTGAGTAGTGGGTAAAACAAAGTTAGTCAAGTCAATCTCTTGGCTGGGTGCAGGTAAGGCGCGACGATCTACTTTACCATTAGTCGTGACTGGTAAACCCTCCATCATGACAAAAGCTGTGGGAATCATATAATTTGGCAGCTTTTGTTTCAAGAAGCTTTGTAATTCATTTTGGGTTAAGGATGGATTATCAGAGACAACATAAGCAACCAATTGTTTATGTCCTGGTTGATCTTCTCTGAGCATTACCACCTGGCAAATTACATCAGGATGCTGAACCAAGAGACTTTCAATTTCTCCCAGTGCAACGCGGAAACCTCTGATTTTCACTACATCATCAATACGTCCGATAAACTCAATGTTACCGTCGGGTAAATAACGTGCTAAATCCCCTGTTTTATATAATTTTGGATTTTGGATTTGAGATTTTGGATGATTAAAGGGATAAGCAATAAATTTCTCTTGTGTTAATTCTGGACGGTTGAGATAACCCCGTGCTAAACGCTCACCACCAATGTACAATTCACCTTTTACTCCAATTGGGACTGGTTGCAGATTAGAGTCAAGAATGTAAATTTCTGTATTAGCAACAGGACGACCTATAAGGACTGTATTAGTTTTTTCTGGTTGGTAATTCTGCACATCATAGACGATGGCTGTAACCGAGGCTTCTGTGGGACCGTAGGCATTTAAACAAGTTATTCTATTCCCTACCAATTGCTGCCACATTGCCACTGTTTCCGGTAAAACTGTATCTCCACCCACAGTCAATAACCGTAAACTTTGGGGTACGGTGGCATAGGATTGAGATACTGCTACCATCCATTCATGCCAATAGGCTGAAGTCAGAGTTAAAACACTTAGCTGTTGTTGTTCTATAAACTGGGCAAAATTGGCAAAGGAAGAAAACATTTGTGTTGGTCTTAATACTAATGTTCCGCCTTTAAACCAAGTGGGGAAGATTTCTTCTAGTGCTACATCAAAGCCAAAAGCCGCAAATTGTAAAACACGATCGCTACTTGTCAAACCAAATGTTTCACTAATGGCACTGCTATGATTTACCAAAGCTCCATGAGTTAACATCACACCTTTGGGATTGCCAGTAGAACCAGAAGTATACAATACACAAGCCAAGTTTTCCGCTACTACTTCACTGACCGGATTTTCTGGACTGTGAGAATTGAATACTTCCCATTCTTGATCTAAGACAATAACTTTTACCCCTTCCACTGGCAAGGAATTGAGTAAACTTTCTTGTGTGATCAGTACAGAAATTTGTGAATCTTGGGAGATGTAAGTTAATCGCTGTTGGGGATAATCAACATCTAGGGGAACATAACCACCACCAGCTTTGAGGACTGCTAACAATGCTACAGTCATCGAAAGCGATCGCTCTAAATAAATTCCTACCAAAACCTCTGCACCCACACCCAGAGATTGTAAATAGTGTGCTAATTGATTCGCTTGGGTGTTTAACTGTTGATAAGTCAGTTTTTGATCATCAAACACCACGGATACAGCATCCGGTGTTAATTCTACCTGCTCCTCAAATAATTGATGGAGACATTTACCTACAGGATAATCAGCTTTAGTATAATTCCACTCAATCAGTAACTTTTGTTGTTCAACTGCTGTTAATATGGGCAACTGGTCAATGCGTTCTTGGGGATTATTTACCACTGCTTCCAACAAAGTCACAAAATGACCAATCATGCGCTGGATGGTGCTATGGTCAAACAGATCAGTGTTGTATTCCCACAATCCCACCAGTCCGTTATCAGTGTTCTGGATGAATAATGTCATATCAAATGCAGCAGTCACACCTTTAAATGGTACGGAACTAACGGTTAACCCGTTTAACTCCAACTCAGACACAGGAGCATTTTGCAGGTTAAACATGACTTGGAATAGTGGTGTATGGGATAAATCCCGTTCTAGTTGCAATGCTTCCACCAGCATCTCAAAGGGCAGATGTTGATGAGCATAAGCACCCAAAGCCATTTCCCGCACACGAGACAGCAATTCGCTAAAACGGGGATTACCTGCCAAATTACTACGCATCACCAAAGTATTGACAAAAAAGCCAATTAACCCTTCTATTTCCGAGCGATCGCGGTTAGCAATGGGTGAACCTACCAAAATATCTGATTGTCCAGTGTAGCGATAAAGCAGAGTATCATAAGCAGCCAACAAGGTCATAAATAGGGTACAACCTTGATCATGACTGAGTTTGATCAATTTATCAGTTAACTCAACTGACAGGGCAAATTCATGAGTTGCACCAACTAAAGTCTGTACAGCAGGTCTGGGGCGGTCTGTGGGTAATGATAATAAGGTTGGTGCGTCTTTGAGTTGTTGTTCCCAGTATGTTAATTGATTTTGTAGTACATCCCCTTGCAACCATTGTCTTTGCCAAATTGCAAAATCAGCGTACTGAATTGGTAGGGGTGTTAAAGGTGAAGGTTGATTTTGACAATAAGCATTATATAGCTGTGTCAGTTCTTGGAAAAACACACCCATTGACCAACCATCGGAAACAATGTGGTGCATACACACTAACAATATTTGCTCTGTCTGGTTCACTAAGATTAACTGTACTCTAATTAACGCTTCTGTTTCTAACTCAAATCCTGTCATCTTTTGTTGTTGCGTTAATTGTTCTACAGCTATTTCTTGTTCTGTTTTGGGTAAGTGCTGTAAGTCAACAATTGATACTATTCCCTGTTCCTTGTTCCCTGTTTTCTGTTCTCTAATAACTTGAATTGGTTGTCCGTCAATGCTGGTGAAATTAGTACGTAAGGCTTCGTGACGATGAATAATTGTTTGTAAGCTTTGCTCTAATGCTGTAATTTGCAATTTTCCTCGCAAATGTAAAGCTGTGGGTATGTTGTATACTACACTGTTAGCCTCAAATTGGTCTAAGAACCACAAACGCTGTTGGGCAAAAGACATTGGTAAGTCTGCATCTTTGGCTCTGGGTGACAGAGGTGGTGTTGACAGTTCTAAGTTGTCTTGTTGTAATTGGGTAATAATATGGGCTAGTTCTCTGACTGTGGGGGCAGCAAACAATTTATTCAATGGTAGTTCCACTTGGAATATGTTGCGGATACGTGAAACTATTTGTGTTGCTAGTAGGGAATGTCCCCCCAGTTCAAAGAAGTTGTCATTTACACCCACAGATTCTACTTTTAGCACTTGTAACCACGTTTGTGTTAGCAGTTCTTCTATGGGGTTGCGTGGAGCAACATATTTTTCTACTATTGTGCTGTCTAATTCTGGTTTTGGTAGGGCGCGACGGTCTATTTTGCCGTTGGGTGTCTGTGGTAGATTTTCCAATCTGACTAAGGCTGATGGTATCATGTACCCCGGCAGTTTATTCACCAGGAATTGACGAATGCTTGTAAGCTCTGGTGTTGTTTCTTTTTTCGCTACTATGTACCCAACTAAACGTTTTTCTGTGGGGTTGTCTTCATGGACGATGACGCATGATGTCTGAATTTGAGGATGTTGATTGAGTACCGCTTCTATTTCTCCTAACTCAATACGGAATCCTCTGATTTTTATTTGGTTGTCTATGCGTCCTAAGTATTCTATGTTCCCATCTGGTAGATAACGGGCTAAGTCTCCTGTTTTATACAGTTTTTTGCCATTATTAAACGGATTAGCGATAAATTTCTCTTTTGTCAACTCAGGACGGTTGAGATAACCTCTTGCTAACCCATTTCCTCCTATATGTAATTCTCCTGGTACTCCTATGGGTACTGGTCGTAAATTCTCATCTAAAATGTAGACTTGTGTGTTAGCTATGGGGCGACCAATTGGTGGTGAGATATGATGATCTTGTCTACCAGACACTACTTTCCCTGAAGTTGTCACTACTGTATTTTCCGTAGGACCATAATTATTTACTAATTGGAAAGGAAGTAAATTTAATGGACATTGATTAAGTTTATCTCCGCCAGTTAGTATGGTTCGCACAGTTGTACTGTCTTTCCATTCCAGTGACAATAGCTGCTCCGCTACTGGTGTCGGTAAAAAACTAATGGTGATTTTTTTCTCTTGCAACCAATCTTGTAAATCCACTGGAGACATCAGGATTTCTGATTTAACTAAATAAATACTTGCTCCTGCGGTGAGGTAAGGCCACAACTCCCATACGGCAGCGTCAAAGGCGATGGAAGCTACTTGACCGGCTTTGTCTAAGGCAGTAATTTCAAAAGTACGTTGATGCCAGAATACTAGATTTAGCAGTGCATCATGAACAATCATTACTCCTTTAGGCTGACCTGTAGAACCAGAAGTATAAATCAGATAAGCTAGGTTATTAGCTGTGACAGCATTAGTCACATTTTCCTGGCTAAATTCGGAAATTACTTCCCAGTCAGTATCCAAGCATATTATCTGTTTTTGATAATCAGGTAGTCGCTTAATTAGATGCTGTTGAGTTAGTAGCACGGCAACTTGAGTATCTTCTAACATGAAGCTCAAGCGTTCTTGGGGATACTCAGGATCTAGTGGTACATAAGCCCCACCAGCTTTGAGAATAGCCAATAGTCCTACAACCATATCAAGCGATCGCTCAACACAAATCCCCACCAGTGTATCTGGTTTTACACCCAAAGATTGTAAGTGATGTGCTAACTGATTAGCCCGACTGTTCAATTGCTGATAGGTTAGTTGTTCGTTTTCAAACACTACTGCTATTGCATCTGGTGTTTTCTCTACCTGCTCTTCAAATAACTGATGGATGCACTTATCAACAGGATATTCAACTTGAGTATCATTCCACTCTACCAATAATTGATGTTGCTCAGTTTCTGTCAACAAAGGTAATTGGGAAATTCGCTGTTGGGGATCAGCAACAATTCCAGATAACAATGTTTGGAAATGTCCTAACAAACGACAAATCGCTGCATCATCAAATCGGCTTGTATCATAACTAATTATTACCAGTAATTCCTGACCAGGAATTACTCCCACTGTTAAAGGATAATTGGTTTGCTCAATACCCTGAACATTATCTATTGAAAAACCATAATTGTTTTTTTCCGCTGCTTCACTAACCGGATAATTCTCAAAAACAACCAGACTCTCAAATAAAGAACTCCCTCCAGGAACATCACTCAATCTTTGAATATCTGCCAATGAGCTATAGGAATATTGTTCAGACTCAACTTGCTGTATTTGTAGATCTTTCAACAAAGCCAAAACTTCAGTTTCAGGACAAGTTTTAACTCTCACTGGTAAGCTATTGATAAATAATCCTACCATTGACTCCACACCCATTAAAGATGGAGGACGACCAGATACTGTAGCACCAAAAACAATATCTGATTCTTGACTGTACCGAGATAATAATAAACCCCAAGCTCCCTGCACCAAATTATTCATCGTCAGTTGATGCTTTCGGACAAAGGTCTGTAAAGCTTCTGTTTGTTGCGCTGTCAGTTGAATTTTTTGTTCCCTGTAACGAGAATCTAACTGTTTCTGGTTTGACGATAATTTATCAACTGTTAAAGGAGTTGGTGCTGTAAAACCTTGCAGTTTTTCTCGCCAAAATTCTTCAGCTTTGCTCAAGTCTTGCTGCTGTAACCAAGCAATATATTTGTCATAGCTTAAAACTGCTGGTAGTGTTGGATTTTCACCTTTGATAATTGCTTGATAAAAATACAATAGGTCTTGGAACAGTAAAGGCACTGACCAGCCATCAAGCAATAAATGATGAAAATTCCACACAAATTGATAACTATCTGCACTCAATTGTATAACACTTAACTGCATTAATGGTGCTGTAGACAGTTGGAAACCCTGTTTTCTCTGAGACTGCACTAACACCTCTAATTTTTCTTGTGCTTCTTGAGTCGATAGGTGCTGCCAATCCTCGCTCTCTATTTTAACATCCACTTGCCGATAAACTATTTGCACCGGCTCTGCCAACTGCTCCCAAATAAAAGCAGTCCGCAATATTGAATGTCTTGCTACTACTTGCTGCCAAGCTTTTTCAAATGCTACCAGGTTTAGTTTACCACTCAAATTGTAAATCGACTGTTCAAAATATACTTGAGAATCAGGGGCATACAAACTTTCAAACAGCATCCCCTCTTGCATTGGTGACAGTGGATATATATTTTCAATATTTCGCCAGTTAGTTTTTTTCGTTTTGCCGAAACTTGCCAATAGTTGGTCTATTTCTAACTGGTTGAGCTTCACTAATGGGAAATCTGAAGGTGTATGACCTCCATTTTTACCTGATGCACAATGAGTAATGATGTCCTGTAATGTGTTGACAAATTCCCTTGCTAGGTTTTCAATTGTGGCTGCTTGGTGAAGATTTGTGCTGTATGTCCACTCTATTTGCAACTGTTCTTCAACTATCATGCTGTTTATATCTAGCAGATGAGGGCGGTTGTTTTGTAAACCGTGCATTTTTCCCGCAGACTCACTAGCTGGCTGCATCCAAGAGGTTGTATTAATCTGTTGATCAAATTGACCTAAATAATTAAAACTGATTTCGGCTTGGGGTAATGTCTTGAGTTGTTTGCCAATTTCTGGATCTTGACTCAGATAGCGCAATAGTCCATAACCAATGCCTTTATTGGGAATAGCCCGCAGTTGTTCTTTAACAGATTTTAAAACATTCCCCAGAAAAGCATCCCCTAAATTGTCTGTAGTTGGGAGTTCTACCACTACGGGGAATATAGTTGTAAACCAACCTATTGTCCGTGATAAATCTACACTATCAACAATATCTTCCCGTCCATGACCTTCTAAGTTGAACAACACATTTTTAGAGTTTGTCCATTTGCTCAAAACTAACGCTAAAGCGGTCAGGAGAACATCGTTAATTTGTGTGTTGTAAGCTTTTGGTACATCGTGCAGTAAGGCGTGAGTTTCTGCCTCACTTAAAGACAATAAAACTGTGTTAGCTGCGGCAACAGTATTTTCCCCTTTTGTATGGTCAACAAAGATGGAAGGAACTGCGGCGCGAGTTTCATTCAACCAATAAGCCGCTTCCGATTTGAGGGTTTGTGATTGGGCATAAGCTGTTAATTGCTCAGACCAATCTTTAAAAGATGTGGTTTTGGCAGGAAGCTGAATATCTTTGCCTTGCTCAAGTTGCTGGTAGGCTGTTTGTAGGTCTTCTAATAAGATTCTCCAGGAAACTCCGTCAATGGCTAGGTGATGGATGGTTATTTGTAATCTCGCTCTTTTTCCTATGCCTAGATGGAATAAGGCTACTTGTACTAGGTTTTCTGATATGTCTAGGTTGGCTTGTAATAAATTTCCTTGTGCTTCAATGGCTTCTGGTTGTTTATGTTCTGGAATTGTTGATAGGTCTATCTCATGGAAGGCTATTTGATCTTTTGGAGCGGTGTATGTCTGTTCCCAATTGGAGTTTTTTTGGCTAAAACTTAGTCTTAGGGCATCATGATGTGTTAGCAGTTGCTGGAATGCTTGTTTTAATGGTTCTGGTTTTATGTCGCTGGGAACTGATAGCAGGAATGCTTGGTTGAAGTGGTGTGGTTGTGTAAAGTTTTGCTCAAAAAACCAGTGTTGAATGGGTGTTAGGGGTAATTTACCTGTGACTAGTTCTTGTTTTATTTCTATGGTTTTGATGTTCGGTGCTATTGCTGCTAGTTCGGCGATTGTTTGATTGGCGAATAGTTGTTTGGCTGTTAGTTGTAGTCCTGCTTGTTTGGCTTTGGCTAAAATTTGGATGCTGAGTATTGAGTCTCCTCCGAGTTCAAAGAAGTTATCGTTAATTCCTATTTGTTTTGTTCTCAGCACTTCTGCCCAAATCTGGGCTAGTATTTTTTCGGTTTGATTACGTGGGGGGACAATTTTTATTTCTAATCCTGTACGGGTTTCTGGTGCTGGTAATGCTCGACGATCTATTTTGCCGTTGGGTGTTATGGGTAGGGTTTCTAGTGTGACAAAACTATGAGGCACCATATATTCTGGCAGTGTTTCTTTGAGATATTGGCGCATTTCACTGATGGTTACTGTGGAATGCTGATGTGGTATTAGGTAGGATACTAATTGCTTCTGTCCAGGGTTGTCTTCACGGACGATGACGCAGGATGTCTGGATTTGAGGATGTTGATTGAGTACCGCTTCTATTTCTCCTAACTCGATGCGGAAGCCCCGAATTTTAACTTGATTGTCTATGCGTCCTATGTATTCTATGTTCCCATCTGCTAAGTAACGCGCTAAGTCTCCTGTTTTGTAAATTCTCTCAACTTGACCATTTATGTCTATTTCTATAAATTTTTCCCCAGTCGCTTGGGGACGATTTAAATATCCTCTAGCTAAACCAACTCCAGCTATACACAGTTCTCCTGGTATTCCTGGTGGTAATAGTTGATTGTTTTTATCTAAGATATAGGTGCGAATATTAGATATTGCTTTACCAATGGCTGGTTTTTTTCCATTGGGTTGACAATGGAAGATGGTGGCGGTAACTGTAGATTCTGTCGGTCCGTAGCAGTTGTAGAATTTTCTTTCTGTTCCCCACTGATTCACTAATTCTGTTGTACAAGCTTCTCCTCCTACTGTGATACATTGCAAATCAGGTAATTTTGCTTTGGGTAATACAGATAAGGCTGATGGTGATAGGAAGCTATGGGTAATTTTGTTTACTGTTAAGAAGTCTACTAAGCTTTGACTTGGCAATAAGGTTACTTTATTTCCTAAGTACAAACAAGCTCCTGTGACTAAGGCTGTGGTAATTTCACCTACGGATAAGTCAAAGCTAAAAGAACCAAATTGCAATAATCGGCTATGGTTTTGTACTTGGAATGTTTGTCCCCAGGTTAAACTTAAGTTGACTATGGCGCGATGCTCTATTGTTACTCCTTTGGGTTTTCCTGTTGAACCGGAGGTGTAAATTACGTAGGCTAAGTTTTCCGGTTGATTTTGGTGATTGGGGTTTTCGGTTAATTCTAAGTTAAATGTGTTTACTTCGACTTCGCTCAGTACAAGTTGCTCTAAACAAATTACCTGACAAGGCTTTTCTCTATTGTCTAAGGGTAATTGATTTAATAGTGATTTTTGTGTTAACAGCACTGATACTTGAGCGTCTTCTAACATGAAGCTCAAGCGTTCAGTGGGATACTCTGGGTCTAGGGGTACATACGCCCCTCCTGCTTTGAGTATACCTAATAATCCAATTACCATTTCTAGGGAACGTTCTACACAAATCCCTACTAATGTCTCTGGTTTTACACCCAAAGATTGTAAGTGATGTGCTAACTGATTCGCCCGACTATTCAATTGCTGATAGGTGAGTTGTTCATTTTCAAACACTACTGCTATTGCATTCGGTGTTTTCTCTACCTGCTCTTCAAATAACTGATGGATACATTTATCAACAGGATATTCAACTTGAGTATCATTCCACTCTGTTAATAGCTGGTGTTTTTCTGACTCAGTTAGTAGTGGTAACTCTCCTATTCTTTGCTCTGGGTTCTTAACTATCCCTGCCAACAAAGTCTGAAAATGATTAATCATCCTTGCAATAGTATCAGGAGCAAAAATATCGCTGTTATATTCCCAAGATCCAATTAATCCCTGTTGTGTCTGCCACATCGAGAGACCCAAATCAAACTTTGCAGTACCTCTATCTACAATTTCTGGAGTCAGACTAATACCAGGTAACTCTAAAGTATCCAGGGAGAAGTTTTCCAGCACAAACATCACCTGAAACAGTGGATTATAGCCCAGAGAACGTTCCGGTTTTAGTGCTTCTACGACTTGTTCAAATGGTATATCCTGGTGTGCGTGGGCATCCCAAACCACAGAACGAACTTTTTCTAGTAACTGTGAAAAACGAGGATTACCTTCCATCTGGGTACGCAATACCAATGTATTGACAAAAAAGCCAATTAGTGAATCAATTTCTCGGCGATTGCGGTTAGCAAAAGGTGAACCAATACAAATATCATCCTGACCACTGTAACGATGCAGTACCACAGCAAAAGCTGTTAACAGGGTCATAAACAAAGTTACACCTGATTTTTGACTGAGGGTGACAAGTTGAGAGGTTAAATCTGCATCAATGTTAAATTCTATACTCGCACCAGCGAAACTTTGCTCTGGTGGACGGGGATAATCTGTTGGTAACTCCAACAAAGGAGGTGTGCCGGCTAACTGTTGTTTCCAGTATTCCAGTTGCTTGTCTTGAACTTCTTTTGTTAACCATTCCCGTTGCCAAAGAGCAAAATCAGCGTATTGTATTGTTAATTCTGGTAAGGGGCTTGGTTTTCCCTGAATAAACGCTGGATAAAGTGCTTCTAATTCTTTGAAAAATACCCCCATTGACCAACCATCTATAATGATGTGGTGCATGGTGATCAGCAACAAATGGGATTCTGGATCTTGCTGTAGTAAAGTAGCTCTTATTAAAGGTTCTGTCCCTAAATCAAAAGACTTGTTAACCTCTTGATTGATAATTTCTTGTACAGCAATTTCTGTGAATTCTTGTACATTTATCACAGGAATGCTGAGAGTTAAATTAGGTCTAATTACCTGAAAAGGGACACCCTCTACCGTAGGAAAGTTAGTTCTTAAAACTTCATGACGGCGGATAATTTCGTTGATACTTTGTTCTAAAGCAGTCAAAGAAAGTTTACCAACAATTCTGAGTTGGAAACTTTCATTATAAGATGTGCTTTCCCCATCTAATTGAGACAGAAACCACATTCTTTGTTGGGCAAAAGATAAAGGTAAATCTTTGTCCCTGACAACGGGAACTAAGGATGAATAATTGATTTGTGTAGCTGTTTGTGCTTCTTGTAAAAAAGCAATAATTTCTGCTTTCCGTTCTTTAATTTGCTGTTTTATTTCATCTGTCATTGCTCCTTTAGGAGCGCGATAACGTAACTGACCATCCTCAACCCAAATTTTGATATCTAAATTATTGAGTAAGGACAAAAATTCAAATATAGCCATTTTATAAATAATCCTCTTCGTATTCTTGTGATGATGTTTCAGTAAAGGCATTTTGACTTTGAATTGCTTCAATTGTCTGAGCTAAACCAACAATAGTAGGTGTTTGCAACAAATGCTGGAGAGACAATTCTAGAGAGAAATCTTCCCGTAACCGAGAAATTACTTGACCAGCTAGTACAGGTTGGCGTAAATAACATAACCATTAAAAGCTCCGAAAATTTGACTGATTACAAGGCTTGAAAATGGTTCATTCACTTACGCCGCAGTGTACTAGTAGAGAATTTACCCCCAATTCAAAAAAGTTGTCGTCAAGGAAGATATTGCTTGGGAATTTATTGGGTAAGTCATCATCATCCGTAAGTGTGAGGCTAAAGTTTTGACATTAGGTTCATAAAGCATCCGGTGGTGATTTCCAGGTACAGATATTACTTTCACAGAGTTTTCTGTGTAATCTTGCCATCCCCAGTCCGGTAAATCGTAATTAGAAATAGCTCGAAGTTGTTGTAAAGCAACTTCATCCACTTCTTCAGCGCGGAATAAACCGATGGGCGCGGAAATTTGATGGGAAGGCCGATAATTATCATAATTAATTGCCATTTGTTTCATCACTTGCATATTAGTTTTAAGCAAAGACAGGCTTGAGTTTTCCGGTAGGACATCATGTTTGTATAAATACTCTGCCACCAAATCCCAACGGGCTAACTCGTCTGGTTGAGCAGCTAAATCAGCGTAGTCCAAACCTAATGAAATTCTCTCTACATTTTCTATATGTTGGAGTAATTGCCACATCCAATCAATATCTGTCATCTTACTTGAATATTCAGGGTGAATAACCAAGCCAGCATCCAAGATAGCCAGTAATTCTACTTTTTCACCCTGGTTTTCCAGTTGGCAAGCCATTTCAAAAGCAACGACAGAACCTCCTGAATATCCTGCCAGTATGTATGGACCATGAGGTTGTTGCTCACGTAATAAATCAATCATTTGACTACTATGCAGTTCTACTGAATCTGGAACTTTGCCAAATCCATTTCTTCCTGGAGTTTCTAAACTATAAACCGGATGATTTTCTAAGTTGATAGCCAAGTCTTTAAAATAGAAACCATGTCCGTTAGTACCAGGTAAACAAAATATAGGAGTGGCATTTCCTTGGGATTGGAGTGTAAGCAAATGGGGATGGGATTGCTGCACTTCATGGTCAGAGATTTGTAATGCTAATTGAGCAATTGTTGGATTGTCAAATAAACTACTTAAAGCAAGTTTTTGATTAAATACTTTTTGAATATGATTGAGCAATTTGACAGCAAATAAAGAATGTCCCCCCAGTTCAAAGAAGTTGTCATTTACACCCACAGATTCTATTTTTAGCACCTGTAACCAGGTTTGTGTTAACAGTTCTTCTATGGGGTTACGTGGAGCAACATATTTTTCTACTATTGTGCTGTCTAATTCTGGTTTTGGGAGGGCGCGATGGTCTATTTTACCGTTCGGTGTCAGTGGCAGAA
>NZ_AP018316.1:3967001-4074501 GCF_002368115.1 Dolichospermum compactum NIES-806
CCACTGCATTAATGGTGCAGCGGACAGTTGGAAACCCTGTTTTCTCTGAGACTGTAACAACAATTCTAATTTTTGTTGTGCTTCTTGAGGAGATAGGCGCCGCCAATCATCAGTCTGTAGTTTAACCTCTGCTTGCCGATAAACTATTTGCAGTGGCTGTGCCAATTGCTCCCAAATAAAAGCAGTCCGCAAAATTGAATGTCTTTCTAATACTTGCTGCCAAGCTTTTTCAAATGCTGACAGGTTTAAATTACCACTCAAATTGTAAATCGACTGTTCAAAATATGCCTGAGAATCAGAGGCATACAAACTTTCAAACAGCATCCCCTCTTGCATGGGGGACAGTGGATAAATATCTTCAATATTTCGCCAGTTAGTTTTGTCTAAACTTGCCAATAGTTGGTCTAGTTCTAACTGGTTGAGCTTCACTAATGGGAAATCTGAAGGTGTATAACCTCCATTTTCGCCAGATGCACAATGGGTAATTATATCCTGCAATGTTTTGACAAATTCCTGTGCCAGTTTTTCAATGGTGGCATCTTGGTGAAGATTTCTGCTGTAAGTCCACTGTATTTCCAACTTTTCTCCCACTATCATGCTGTTTATATCTAGCAGATGAGGGCGGTTGTTTTGTGAACTGTGCATTCTTCCTGCCGACTCGTTCCCCATTTGTATCCAAGATATTGTATTCATTTGTTGGTCAAATTGACCCAAATAATTAAAACTGATTTCGGCTTGGGGTAATTTCTTGAGTTGGTTGGCAATTTCTGGTTCTTGACTCAGATAGCGCAATAAGCCATAGCCAATTCCTTTATTGGGAATAGCTCTTAGTTGTTCTTTAACTGATTTTAAAGTGTCCCCTAAATTGTCTGTGGTTGGTAGTTCTACTACTACAGGGAATATGGTTGTAAACCAACCTATGGTCCGTGATAAATCTACACCATCAACTATGCCTTCCCTTCCATGTCCTTCTAAGTTGAACAGCACTCTCTTGGAGTTTGTCCATTTGCTCAAAACCAATCCTAAGGTGGTCAGTAGGATATCGTTAATTTGAGTGTTGTAAGCTTTTGGTACATCTTGCAGTAAGGTGCGAGCCTCTGCTTCGCTTAAATACGATGATATTGTGTTCTCTGCGCCAACGGTATTTTCCCCTTTTCTATGGTCTATTGCGATGGCAGGAACTTCTCTGCGATTTTGATTTAACCAATACGCGGTTTCAGTTTTCAGGGATTGGGATTGGGCATAATCTGTTAATTTCTCTGACCAATCTTTAAAAGCTGTGGTTTTGGCAGGCAGTTGAATAGCTTGACCTTTATCTATTTGCTGGTAGGCTGTTTGTAAATCTTCTAGTAAAATTCTCCAGGATACACCATCAATGGCTAAGTGATGGATTGTTATTAGTAATCGCGCTCTTTTACCGATACCCAGATGGAAAAAGGCGACTTCCACTAGGTTTTCTGATAATTCTAAACTCGCCTGTAATAAATTCCCTTGCTCTTCTATAGCTTCTGGTTGTTTATTTTCTGGAATTTTTGATAGGTCTATCTCACAGAACCCAATTTTATCTTTTGGAGCAGAGTACATCTGTTCCCAAGTGGATTCATTTTGGGTGAAACTTAACCTTAGGGCATCATGATGTATTAGCAGTTGCTGGAATACTTGTTTTAATAGCTCTACTTTTAGATCACTGGGAACTGATAGCAGAAATGCTTGATTGAAGTGGTGTAGTTCTGTAAAATTTTGCTCAAAAAACCAGTGTTGAATAGGTGTCAGAGGTAATGTACCTGTGACTAATTCTTGTTTTATCTCTGTAGTTTTGACTGTTCCTGCTATTGCTTCCAATTGGGCAATTGTTTGATTTGCAAATAGTTGTTTAGCTGTCAGTTCTAGTCCTGCTTGTTTGGCTTTGGCTAAAATTTGGATGCTGAGAATTGAATCTCCACCGAGTTCAAAGAAGTTATCGTGAATTCCTACTTGTTTTACTCTCAGCACTTCTGCCCAAATCTGCGCTAATATTTTTTCTGTTTGATTCCGTGGTAGCACAAAACTTATTTCTATTCCTGCACGGGAATCTGGTGCTGGTAAAGCCCGATGGTCTATTTTGCCGTTGGGAGTTAGGGGTAAGGATTCTAGTATCACAAAACCATGAGGCACCATATATTCTGGCAGTGTTTCTTTGAGATATTGGCGCATTTCACTGATGGTTACTGTGGAATCCTGATGTGGTACTAGGTAGGATACTAATCGCTTCTGTCCAGGAATGTCTTCACGAGCAATGACAGAGGATGTCTGGATTTGAGGATGTTGATTGAGTACCGTTTCTATTTCTCCTAGTTCTATGCGGAATCCTCTGATTTTTACTTGATTATCTATGCGCCCTAAGTATTCAATATTCCCATCATCTCCCCATCTTGCTAAGTCTCCTGTTCTGTAAATTCGCTCCACTTGACCACATATATCTATTTCCATAAATTTTTCCGTAGTCGCTTGGGGACGATTTAAATAGCCTCTAGCTAAACCAACCCCAGCAATACACAATTCCCCTGGTATTCCTGGCGGTAATAGTTGATTGTTTCTATCTAAGATATAGATGCGAAGATTAGATATTGGTTTACCAATAGGTGGTTTTCTGCCATTGGGTTGACAATGGAAGATAGTAGCGGTGACTGTGGATTCTGTAGGTCCGTAGCAATTGTAGAAATTTCTTTCTGTTCCCCACTGATTAACTAATTCAGTTGTACAAGCTTCACCACCTACTGTCAGATATTGCAAATCAGGTAATTTTGCTTTGGGTAGTACAGATAAGGCTGAAGGCGATAAGAAGCTATGGGTAATTTTGTTTACTGTTAAAAAGTCTACTAAGCTTTGACTAGGCAATAAAGTTACTTTATTTCCTAAATACAAACAAGCACCTGTCACTAAGGCTGTGCTAATTTCACCTACGGATAAATCAAAACTAAAAGAACCAAATTGCAATAATCGGCTATGGTTTTCTACTTGGAAAGTTTTAGCCCAGGTTAAACTTAAATTGACTATGGCGCTATGCTCTATCATTACCCCTTTGGGTCTTCCCGTAGATCCAGAGGTATAAATTACGTAGGCTAAATTATTAGGTTGACTTTGGTGACTGGGGTTTTCGGTTAATTCTAAGTTAAAGGTGTTTTCATCTAAACAAATTACCTGACAAGGTTTTTCTCGATTGTCTAAGGGTAATTCATTTAATAGTGATTTTTGTGTCAGCAATACTGAAACTTGAGCATCTTCTAACATGAAGCTCAAGCGTTCCTGGGGATATTCGGGGTCAAGGGGTACATACGCTCCTCCTGCTTTGAGAATCCCTAATAATCCAATTACCATTTCTAGGGAACGCTCTACACAAATCCCTATTAATGTCTCTGGTTTTACACCCAACGTTTGTAAGTAATTGGCTAACTGATTAGCCCGACTATTTAATTGCTGATAGGTGAGTTGTTGATTTTCAAATACTACCGCTACTGCATCCGGTGTTTTCTCTACCTGTTCTTCAAATAACTGATGGATACATTTATCAACAGGATATTCAGCTTGGGTATCATTCCACTCTGTTAATAGCTGGTGCTTTTCAACTTCTGTCAATAATTGTAATTGGGCAATAGTCTTCTGGGGATTGGTGACAATGGATTCCAGCAGGGTAATATAATGTCCTGCCATCCGCTCAATAGTCCTACTATCAAATAAGTCGGTGTTGTATTGCCAGCAAGGTTGCAACACTCCCTGAGCTTCCATTACCATTAAATTCAAATCTAAGTCTGCTCCCCTTTGATGTCCGAGCAAGTATGGCTCCATCTGAAGCACTTGTTCTTGAATGTGTGATGATTTTTCTGTTAGTTCACACCAACGATGTCGTTGCCAAGTAAAACTAACTTGAGATAAAGGAGAACGGCTGGGATTCTTTTGTGGCTGAAGTTTTTGTGCTAACAAACCAAAAGGGTAATCTTGATGATATTGGGCTTTTTTTACTGTCTTGCTGACTTGAGCCAGAAATTCTTGGAATGTCGCATTTTCCTGGACAGAAACCCTTAAAACTGTCAGGTTAACAAAGTAGCCAACAATCTCTTCGAAGTTTCCCCCCCTCCTACCCCTCATCGGGCTGGATATGAGGATATCTGTTTGGTTGGTGTATCGGTAAAGTTGGATGTAAAATGCTGTAAGCAGAATCTGATAAAGGCTGGTTTTAGATGCTACAGCTAGATGGTTGAGTTTTTCAGTTAACTGTTCATCTAGCTTGACTATGTATGATGCCCCTTGATATGTCTGTACTGCGGGGCGGGGTTTGTCTGGTAGCAAATTCAAAATTGGCAATTCTCCAGCTAATTGTTCTTGCCAGTGTTGCCACAGTTTTTTTCCCTGAGAACTAGATAGCATTTCTGATTGCCAGTGAACAAAGTCCGCATAGGATTTTTTTTCACTGAGATAATCTACTGTTTCTGTCTGTTCTTGACTAATTTGCTCAATTTCCCTGAGATATAAAGTTTGAAATTCACTCAGCAATAAATCAAAAGACCACATATCACCGGCAATGTGGTGCATTGTCAGCATGAGAATGTGTTTTTCTGCTGAACGACTAAATAAATTAACTCTCAAAACTGAATCTTGTTCTAAGTTAAAAGGGCGGTCAGCAATAGCATAGATTTTCTTTGCTAATTGTTCTTCGCTCCACTCCTTGCTATCTATTACCTCAACACTAAAATTCTCTTGTTGATTAACCTGCTGTACCGGTTTACCTTCATGATTGGTGTATGTGGTTCTCAGAATCGGGTGCTTTTCAATAATTTTTTGCCATACACGATTCACAACATCAATCTTTAACTCATAATCAATTTTTACCGTAATAAATATATTATAAGCAACGCTCTCTGGGGCAATTTGGTAGATAAACCACATTGCTTCTTGACCAGATGAAAGTGGATAAATATTTTTAATATTTCTTGTCATAATTAGGCACACTTAAATACAAAATTTTACTACTAATTTTTTGATGATTTTGGCTTTTTAAGTAAGCAAATTTTTAATACAGCACTTTCCGGTGTTATGAGGTACATATCCAGCGGGCAAGATGCCCGCACTACAAGAGTTTTATAGTTCAAGTTTGCACCACATCAGAGCGAAATCTGCTGTAATATTTGCTTTATTTTAAGTTATTAAAAATAATATTATCAGGTTTAGCCGTCAACTACAAGGATATTTTACATAGTTAACCAGACAGTTAAGGAACTTCCAACTGTCAAGTAGTGAGACAGAATTAATTACACAATATCATTGCGTAAGCGTTGCGTGGCGTTAGCCATATGGAACGAATTGAAATGAAGCAATAGCAAGGGTTGTGATTGCTTCCCTTCCCTCGCAATGACTGTAAATATTTTCGTCTAATTAATTACACAATACACAACGAAAATTGGTCATTTGGAGACTGAGAATTGGCGAACTGCTTGCAGCAGCGCTTCGCTATCGCCTACCAATATTCATTATGTTTGATACAAAATATAAGATTTGATGGTTATGAAATTAAGAAAAAACCGATTGCGACACCGGGGTGCGGAATGTAGGTTAAAAGTGCGGTAATGGTGAGTCAATCACTAGGTTTTGGTATCTGTGCCATAGCCATTTTATAAATAATCCTCTTCGTATTCTTGTAATGATGTTTCAGTAAAGGTATTCTGACTTTGAGTTACTGTTTGAATTGCTGCAATTGTTTGAGCTAAACCCACAATAGTAGGTGTTTGCAATAAACGCTGGAGAGACAATTCTAAAGAGAAATCTTTCCGTAACCGAGAAATTACTTGACCAGCTAGTAAAGAATTTCCCCCCAATTCAAAAAAGTTATCATGAATTCCTAAAAGTGTCACTTTTAAAACTTGTTGCCAACATTGGGCAATTTTTAACTCTATCTCGTTCCGTGGTTCAATCTGCTCCCTATTTTCCTGATTGTTACTTCTTTTAATGAGTCTAGCACGATCAACTTCACCATTTTCTAAACAAGGCATTTCTGGCAGTTGTACAGAGTCATAAATACAAACATTGCCAAAATTATCTTGCACTTTTAAGCCCGGTAATTTAACAACCTCCCCCGTATTAGTTGTAAAATAGGCGGTTAATTTCTGTAAATTAAAAGTTGATGATTGCCAACGTAGAATATTTTGATTACTGCCATCTAAACCGATCAATAAATTATGTTGCTGATGGTGTAAGCTGGCCAGCATAGAAGATATTGCTTGGGAGCAAGACATGATATAAGAACCTTTAGCACGGATCAGATTTTTCATTTGATATCCTTGACTCATTCCTGTATCATCCCACATACTCCAACTGAAACAATAGCTGGTTAATTTATTGGTTAATTTATTTGGGGAATTTTGGTAATGAGTAAAACTATCGAGAAAACTATTAGCAGCAGCATAACCACCCACAGCAGTGCTACCAAAAAAACGGTGTGCTGAAGAAAAGTTAATAAAAATACTTGCCTGATTCTCTTTTGCTAACTGATGCAATACCCAAGCACCCAACAATTTAGGACATAGAATTGCGGCTAAGTTTTCCTGCGTTTCTTCTAGTACCTGTTGTTCGTGAAAAGTTCCAGCTAAATGCAATATACCATCAAGATTTTCACCCCATCTAAATTGAGCTTTTTCTACTATTATTTGCAACTGTTCTAAGTCACAGATATCAACGGACTCATAAATTACTTCACCCCCAAGCTGTGCTAATTCTTGATAGAGTTTGATGTGTTTTTCTGAATTTAGGGGAGTTCTCCCAACTAATAATAATTTAGCTTGGTAATGTTTTAACAAATACCGGGCAACTTCAACACCTATACCACCAAGTCCCCCGGTTATTAAATAAGTTCCTTCTTGTTGAAAGGTAATTGATGATTTAGGTGTGTTGGTAAAATCAACTTGTTCTAAGCGAGAAATTAAACGTTGTCCATTTCTGTATGCTACCTCTCGTTCTTTTGAGGAAATTTGCATTTCTTGGAGAATATAAAACCCATTTTTTTCAACTTCCGCAAAAGGTAAATCAATGTGGCGGCAGTTTAGTTTAGGTAGTTCTTGAGGAATAGTTTTTAATAGTCCTAATACTGTTGATTTCTCATAAGCTATAGGATCATCTGAGGCAATAGACTGAATATGAGAAGAAATAAATAGTAATTGAATATAATTATTAGTACCTTGAACTTTTGCTAAAGCTTGAACCAGGAATAATAAACTATATATTCCCTGTGCTTGTGCTTTTTCTAAGCTATCAATATTGTTAATTTCCTGATATTTATCGTAAGTCCAAAGATGAAGAATCTGCCCAATAATAATCTTATCTGCTGCTAGGGATTCGATTAAAAGTTGATAATCTTTGGCTATTTCGGGATTAACTACATAATGAGAACTACTGATTTTTTGAAATTCTTTTCCAGGGTAAACGGTAATATATGACAGTTTATTTTCTGACAATGTTTGACATAAATAGTCACCCAACCCCCAATCATCGAGAAATACTAGAGTTGTATTAGTAATAGTTAAAGAGGAATTAACAATAATGGGTGATTTAGGTTTCCATACTTGACGGTAAAACCAATTAGGAATGGTATTACTATTGCCTAGTAATATATCAACTCGTTTAATAGTTGATTTAAATTCACCTGTTTGGAAACGTTGGCTGAGTTGAGAACGTTGAATTTTGCCAATAGCGGTTTTAGGAATAATGTCTTTATCTATTGGAATTAAATAATCAGGATTTATTCTCACTTTGTTCACAACACAAGCGCGAATTTCCTTAAGTAGAGTTAATAAACTTTGATCATCATTTAGGTAAGTATTAAAAAATATAGCTAATTTATCAGTATTACTTCCTGGTTGTCTGACTGCACAAGCACCTGTATAAGAAACTTCTACTCCTGTCATTTCCTCAACAGCAGCTTCAATTTCATGACAATAGTAATTTAATCCATTAATGATAATTACATCTTTGATTCTGCCCGTAATGGTTAAACGTCCTTGATCTAGAAAGCCTAAATCCCCCGTATTAAACCAACCATCAGTAGTAAAAGCTTCTTCGTTTGCTTGTGGATTTTGATAGTAACCGATAGTAACAGATGCACCTTTTACCTGTAAACGCCCAATAGTATTTTCGGTTACTATTTGTTCGTTTTCATCAACAATCCGTAATGCAGCACCAGCAATTGGTAATCCTAATTCTACAAATGAAGTTTGATCTGAGGAAGATTCTAGAGAAAAACTGTCAGAATAGGTAATACCAGAAGAAGTTTCACACATTCCAAAGGCTGGGTGAATAGCATTAGTTGGTAAACCATGATGACTGAGAAGTTTTAAGAAATTCCTCGCTGTTTTTGTAACAATTGGTTCTCCAGCATTGATGATAAACTTCATAGAAGATAAATCCCATTGCTGGCGATTGATTTCTACAGCACGGTCACAAATTAAGGAAAACGCAAAGTTAGGCGACCAGCTAATTGTCGCTTGATGTTTATCAATTAAATCTAGCCAGTGAAGCGGTTTCTGTACAATTAAATCAGTATGTACATGAATTTGCTGGCAACCTAAACTCGCAGCCATGATACTCAGAGAAACTAACGCACCCACATGATCTAAAGGCATCCAGTTTAAAACACTTTCCTGGCTGGAAAAATGACCCATTAAAATTAAGCCAGTTGTCATACTCAAGATATTGCGATGATTTAACATCACACACTTGGGTATTCCCGTGCTGCCAGAAGTCAAAAGCAAAATTGCTAAATCTTCGGGTTGATTCTCATATATGTTTAAATCTGCTTCACATTGACGCAACTCATCAACGGTTACAATTTTAAAGTTTTCTAAGTTTAAACCTCTGGCAAAATCATCAATATCAGCAGCTAAAGAACCACTTGTTAGTACCAAGGGTTTCTCTAACATCTCCCAAGTGTTTTTTAATTTACTGGCTGTATTATTGGCTGGTTCATAAATGGGAGCAATAGATACTGGTACTGGAACAAAACCACCCAAAACACAACCCCAAAAAGCACAGATAAAATCTTGATTATCTTCCAGTTGGAAAATTACTTTGTCTTGAGGTTTGAGTCCTGTTTTTCTTAATCCAGCTAAAATGATTTGGGCATCTTGCCATAATTTTCTGTAAGATTGAAATGTCTCACTACCATCAGATTTAATATAGATAATACCTTTGTTTGAATTTTCTGAGGCTCGTTGTAATACTTCCACTAAATTTTTAGGAGCGTCTGGGGAGTATGGCAGTGGTTCACTGTGACTAATGGCTAATTTTTTTGATAAATAATAATTTTTATTTTCTATGTTTTGACTATGTGTACTTACTTGTATTTCTTGTTGGTTATTTTCATAGGGGTTTGCTGGAGTCTCCCCCAACAAATCTTCTAAATGCACAGGAGGAATACTAATACTTTTAACCACAGGTTCAACAACCACAGCAACCTGATCAATTTCTGACAATGACTCTAATTGCTTTTCTAAATCTCGTATTAAGTCAGATTTAATTACTTCTAAACTAGCTAACGCAACTTCATCTACCTGCCCTGTCTCTGTTAAGGGTATGGTAGAGACAGGTACAAATGCAGTGGGTGTCAACTCGCTGGGAAGAATTGTTTGCAGGTGAGATAAAAGTTGTTCTGGTGCAAACAAACCTGATGGAACTATATAAGCTATTAATTCCTGTTTTACCTTTTCTGTCTGTCTCTTGATAACTACACAATCATCTACAGTCAAACTCGACCGAATAGCAACTTCTATTTTTTGGTATGTAAAATTTTCGTTAGTTGAAGTCGCTAAAATTTGATTATGGTTGTCTAAATTCATTGTCTTTATATATCCTTATTAAGATTAAAGCGGCTGTTAATTATTTTCTAATTAATCGTAATTATAAGGTAAAACAGTCATTTATTTTCTTTTATTTCAATTGATGTTATTTTTTAAAGTTATGCTTATTTTAAAATAATGCTTATTAAGCAAACAAATATACTGCAAATGGTTCATAGTTCAACTAAATATGAAACCTCTCCCTAACTCTCTCCTAGAGGGTGTTTGAAAAGTTATGGTTGATGTATCAAATATTTTTTACCCCACCCTAACCCTCCCCAAAGCATCGGGGAGGGAACTAGATTTTTACTGTTTCCCCCCTTTATAAGGCTATCGTGTACACACAAGTTATAATTACCCCCCTTAATCCCCCTGATGCAAAGGGGGGAAACAAGAATCCAGTTCCCTCCCCAAAGCATCGGGGAGGGTTAGGGTAGGGTAATTTGAGGAATAATGGTGATGCGATAACTTGTGTGTACACCGTAGCTTTATAAGGGGAAAGGGGAGTAACAATGTGATGAAAATTACGGTATACGACTTTTCAAACATCCTCTAAGGTATTGCAGTTTTTGACCCATTTTTTTATTTTCTTTGTATGATAAGAAAGTCTAGCTTCCAGCTATTTTGAGTATAATCTCAGGTTTAGCCATAAAATACAATAGCAGTTTAAACATTTAAGACAACTGTTAAGACAGTTAAGAATCTCACCAACCACGTTAGATAGAGGAAATCTGTTTTTTACCAAATTATTGGGTCTGACGCACCCTACAAGTACAAACTTACCATCACATGAATGAACGAATTGAAATGAAGCAATCGCAAGGGTTGTGATTGCTTCCCTTCCCTCGCAATGACTGTAAATATTTTTGTCCAATTACTTACACGCCAAGAACTAATGTTATACTATCCAATCAGAATTGAAGTAATTGCAGGATTTTTATAAGTCGTGAGACAGAATTAATTACACAATGTCATTGCGTTAGCGTAGCGTGGCGTTAGCCATGTGGAACGAAGTGAAATGAAGCAATTCCAAGGGTTGTGATTGCTTCCCTTCCCTCGCAATGACTGTAAATATTTTTGTCCAATTACTTATTCACTCTTTCCCGTTTGTAAACTGAATAATTGGAGATAAAAATTCCGTGGTAAAAAAAGTAATTGAACAATTAGTTTTGACCTTTGATGGTCAACATGATTACATAGATTTTGTCAAAAATGATCCTGATCTGGTTTTATCCCAGGGTACTTCAGGTTTTACAGTTTCAGGATGGGTTAATCCCCATCATCTCACTAAACAAGCTACTACTTATGGAACACGCAATGTCTTTTTTGCCCGTTCTTCAGACCGATACAGTGATAATTTTGAAGTTGGTGTTAGTCCTACAGGAAATTTAGATATTTACATTGATGAACAATTGAGCAAATTTATCAAAACCCTGGGTAATAGAGAATTAACCATTGGAGAATGGCACTTTTTTGCTATTGTTTTTAATCAAGGTGATCTTACCGTATATCTTGATCATAATCAATATATAGAATATTTTACAGGTTCTGCGTTAAATAAAGCCACAAGTCCGATCACTCTGGGGGGAACTTTACACAATAATATATATTTTTCAGGACAATTAGCTCATATTAGTGTCTGGAATTATCCATGTAATCAGGAACAAATTCAAGCCCATCGTTCTGGGCTAATAGTTGGGGATGAAGAAGGATTAGTTGCCTATTGGAAATTAGATGAAGGAGCAGGAAGAATAGTCAAAAACCAAATTGGAGAATCTTATCAGGGAAATTTTTATGGTGATCCTAGTTGGAATTTAGCACAAATTCCCTTTCTAGGAGAATCATCTGATCAAGCAGAAATTCCCACTGAGAATTCTATTAGTTCACAACAGCAAGAAACCACAATAAACCAAGTAGAATCACCTATTAATATCCAAATTCTACTCCCATTATCTACACAGGAATCACAAGAAAATATCAATAAAACAGCCCAACCAAAATATAAAATACTTGCCATTGATGGAGGTGGTATTCGCGGTATTATCCCTGCACTTGTTCTAGCAGAAATTGAAAAGCGAACACAAAAACCTATATTTAGTTTGTTTGATTTAATTGCTGGTACTTCCACTGGGGGAATTTTAGCACTGGGATTAACTAAACCCCGATTAAATACAGAAACTGCTGATAAATTAACCCAAGCTGAATATACTGCTGCGGATCTATCAGAACTATTTATTGAGTATGGGGTGGAAATATTTTATGAGCCATTATTTGAAAAAATACTTGGACCTTTAGAAGATATATTTTTACAGCCCAAATATGCTTCTACCAGCAGAGTAGAAATGCTCAAACAATATTTTGGTGATAGTCTGATAGAAAATAATTTAAAAGAAGTCTTTGTTACCAGTTATGATATTGAGCAAAGAATACCCATATTGTTTACTAACAAACGGGAAAAACAACAGATAGAATCTCAAAGATCTCGCAATTTATGTGCAGGATTTTCGCTTTTAGATGCAGCATTAGCCACCAGTGCTACTCCTACTTATTTTCCTCCCCATCGCATTACCACTAATCACAATAATAATGGTTTTTATACTTTAGTAGATGGGGGAGTTTTTGCGAATAATCCAGCCCAGTTAGCTATTTCTGAAGCAAAAATTAGTAGTAAACGAGAGGCAAATAGGGTTCTGAATACAGAAGATATCTTAATGGTTTCCTTGGGTACAGGTTCACTGACAAGTGTTTATCCTTATAATGAAGTCAAAAATTGGGGACTTTTGCAATGGGGAAGACCACTTTTAAATATTATGTTTGATGGTAGTAGTGAAGTTGTGGCTGGAGAATTAGAGCGCTTGTTTGCATCTAGTAATCCAGAAAATACAAGTTCTTATTATCGGTTTCAAACATTTTTAGATACAGAACTAGAAGAAATAGATAAGACAACTTTACGCAATATTCGTGAGCTAAAAATAGCCGCCCAGCAGATGATTAATCAAAATAGTAAAAAAATAGATGAATTGTGTAGTTTGTTGTTAGAGGATGTCTGAGAAGTATCAGGTTCTATCCAGATTCCCCCGAAAAATTAATCAAAGTTCCCCTTTTTAAGGGGGATAAAGGGGGATCTACAAGTGTTTTATGCAACACAAAAAAAGTTTTCAGACATCCTCTTAGAGTAAACTAACTGCTTGTGCAATGGGGACTAACAAACAATAGATAGTTGCTTGGTAAAATAAGCCCGATAAAGTTGGCAACGGGGTAATACGCGATCGCCATTAAAGGTAATTAATCCTAAACTTTCCAGTTTATAAGCATGGATAGGATCAATAACCAGACTTTCTTTAGCGGTAACAACTTCAGTATATGTCCTAATTAAACCAGGATTAGCTAACAGCTTTACCCAATGGTTCTGCAAGTGATAGCGATAAATTCCACCATTGGCGATCGCCTCTTTGATCAAATCTGGTAAACTCATAGCCCCAGAGTGAAGATAATACAAAGTAAGTTGTGTCAGTCCTGGATGACCACCAATAAGAGATATCAATTGTGCCGACTCCTCACCAGCAGTCCACCTTAACCCATATCGCCTAGCTAATTCTTCTACGTGTTGCTGAGTAAATTCATGTAAACGGACAGGTAGTCCAATATTAAACAGAGAGTAATTAATATCTAAACAAAAATACTGTTCTGTTGAATAAGTAACTACTAACCTCAAATTTTTCCATAAATTATTTTGTCGTGATTCTTCATACCAACTACGCAACAAAGCAAAAAATTCCTGAGCAACTTGAGGATATTCAAAAAATCTTTCAACTTCACTTAATACTAAAACTAGAGGACTATTGATCTGCTGGAGAATATAATGTTGGAAGTAAAGACTACAGATTAACTTATAACCCACCTCTTCATCCCAATGCTCATTAAGATTGGGAGCTATACCCAGTTTGATAGCAATTTGGCTACAAAAAGAACGTAAAAACTTATTTAAGTCAGTTAAACAATCAGCATCTATCTGGGAAAAACTTAAATTTACAGTGTGATATCCTTGTACATCTGCAAAAGCCAAAATACGTAGTATCAAAGAAGTTTTACCCATCTGTCCAGGAGCGAGAACTTTAATTAAACAACCTGGTTGAGTCACCTCTCGATAAATTAATTCTTCTATCGATGGACGCTCAATATATAGGGGAGAATCTAAGGGTATTGGTCCATCAGGATATGACCATAAAGACGGAATTTCTGTTCGTAAACAGATACTCTCTGATAAACAATCTAATATTTTCGTTTCATTATCTTCCTTGAGGAAGATGTAATCTTCTTCATTAAGTTCTAAATTGAAAGTGTTAAAGCATAATTTTAAAGTTTTTTGATCCACACCTTTATTAGCTGACCATAAGCGACTGAGGGTTTTAGTAGAAAGCTTGGTTTGGTATGATAAATCCTCTAAAGAGAGTCGTTGGCCTTGGTTTTCTGTAATTTCCCAAGATGATATAGCATCTTGTAAGCGTTGTATTCCTTGAGGAGATAAAAGGACACCGCGTCTCCTTGTTGCTTTATTTTCTTTTAAAACCATAATCAACAAACAAGATATGGGAGGATAACTAGCAGAATATCGTTGCTTGATCTTTTTTTTGACTTTGTAAACAACCTCTCAGAGGATGTTTGAAAAGTTTTTAATGTATAAATAAACCCCTCTCCAAACCTCTCACCGACGCGGGGAGACTCCCTTGTAGGGAAGGGGGGTTAGGTTTCTAGAGATTATCGGTTTCATCTAATACTTTTTAAACAACTTCTCAGCCCAACGCAACAAAATCATATTAAAACGTAAAAATATCTTTAAACCATCGCTCTCTTGAGGCGTGGGTGTCATTTTTGAATCTAAATTCTGTCCTGGTACTAGCTCCAATTCATAACCACGTAAGAGCAACGCAGTAAATATTTTCATTTCTAACTTAGCAAATTCTTTACCTAAACATTCTTTAATTCCCCCACCAAAGGGAATGTAACTAAAAGGTTTAGATTTATCCTCATTTCTCTCTACACTAAACCTTTCTGGATCGAAACTTTGAGGATTTTGATAAATATTTTCATCTTCAGCATTTAACAATAAATCCAAAGCATCTTTTTCTGAATTTCCTGAATTTGGTTGTTTTTGACGTTGTACAATAATCTTGTCAATTTTTGCTAATAACATTTCTCTGCTTTTCACAGCTTTACTAAACGTAGTCCAAGGTAAACGAATAGGAAGAGCATGTAAACCTTGACACCATGCTTCAAATAATTTGAGAAAATCATGGTCATTAGTAATGTCTGTTCCTACTAATAATTTGCAAGCTATATCAAAAGCATATTCTCTCAGTTGAGGATACAAAGTTAATTGACCTAAATCCTTCCATTTCCGTAAATAGCTATTAGTAATTTCCAACATTGCAGGTGTATAACTGGCTAAAGCTCGCGTTTGAAATGCTTGGGCTAATAATTTACGTCGGGTTTGATGTATGCTTCCTGTTTGCATTGCTAAAGATGCAGGACCCAACAAGTCTGAAGTGTTCTTATCCTGTAGAAATATAAAATTTCGATTGTCACCACTAAATATAAATCGGTTTGCATCTGATCCTATCATTATAATTGTAGGACGACCAATTATGTTAGTTTTAAAAACGTTCCCGTATTTTTCTTGTCGCTTCTTAATAAAGTTTTTATCTGTAACAAAACTAATTGTTTCACCAATTATAGGTAAACCTAAGTTTCCAGGTGGTAAAGGTAATTGATTATCAGTGGAAGTATTTGGGTTGTTGGATTTGTTTTCTGGGCTTTTCATAAGGATTGTCAATCAAAAGTTCAGTTTTTTGAGTTTTAAGTTTTTGAGTTTTAAGTACCCAAGCAAAATTAGTTTATAGGAATTTCTAGGCAAGTGTATAAAACTTAAACAACTGTAATATAAAGCATATGTAATCTGAGTGATATACTAACATTACAGGCAAGATGCCTGTACCACAAGAGTTTTATGTTTACAGTTTGTACCTGATTGATCTGCAAGTTGCTGGATTTGGGTATAAAATATAACCATAACCCGATAAATCCCATATATTTTATGGCAGGATGAAAGGTTTCAATACCCCAATTGTCCCATACTTATGACTAGATTACCCATATTTATCAACTCACTATTTTGTTACCCTGTCAATACGTAACTTCTAAATTTAAATTTTTTAACAATTTATAGTACAGAGCAAACGCGCCTAAGCTTTATGATCCCCGTGCGGCAAGGGTTTCATTTTTTAGATACAAAATTTCACAAATCTTGAAAACTTTGCCCAGTAAGGATTTGGACAATAAGGTGCGTTGCCTTGATTTATGGTAAAAAATCACTCCATAGATAGTGGTAATATAAAATCAACATATTTCGGAAGTGATATGGAAATTATCCCCTGGAAACAGGGAACAAGTATCTCTACTCAGTAAATTACACATCAATCATAACTAAATTATCGTAAAATATACCAATATTTACCAGCTTTAATGTACGTATACCTTAACTTATGTCTAATAGTCTTGATCTAGCAACCATTGTCCTACCTGAAGAAATCAAATTAAAACTAGAAGTTTTAGGAAATGTAAAATCATTTACATCAAATCCGTGGAATTACATAGATTTGGATGATGATGTGCGGCTAGATTTAAATAAAATTTTTGACATTCATAGTCAAGTTGAATACATAAATGTGATCTTCGAGAGAATTATTACACAAGTATTTGGTGGACATGAAATTATTATAATTAACCCAAAATGTAAAATATATAAAAATGCTCAAAAAATAGAAATTTACTTACAAGGACTACTAAATAATCAAAATATAGAATTAGTTTTTAGTAAAAATCCTATTTTAAAATATCAATTAAATCATGAATTTAGTTTTAGTAACCTGACAAATGCAGTTCCGATCATCAGTAATTTAAACTTAGACGAAGCAGTGTTAATCATATCTAATAATAGTCATAATTACCTTCATAAAGAATTAGGTAATATTAACTTAAGTAAAGGATTGAATTTTATTGGAAATATTAATTTACAAACCATTTCCAAAAATCTAAGTAAATTTATATACGAATATTTACAAATTAGGGATTTAGCAGGATTAATTAGCATCAATTCCACAGGAGAAATATGTTTAATAAGTGATATTAAAGGACAAAGAAACTTATTTTATCAACCACCATTGCAAGCAGATTTTAATAACTTACTACTCGAATTAAATATTGATTCTGATTTACAACCAAGATTTGGATTAACTGGAAATTTAACTCTTCAAGGTTATGATCCCAGTCAAGAAGATGAACCTAAACTATTTCTTGCCGGTAATCTCTCCCTCAAGATTGAATCTTTAACAGCGTATTTTTGTCAACAGGGTGAAAAAACCTGGCATAATCCCTATGGATTGAATGGAACAGAACTACGTAATCTCAGATTCCAAGGAGGGGGAACATACTTACCACCTTACTTTGATAATTTCGGATTCATTGGTGACTTAAGATGGGAAGAAATAGACATAGAAGTAGCATTTTTGATAGATACTAATGATCCTAAAAGATTAGCCTTAGTTTTAACTGTCAATCAACCCGTTAGTTTAATAGATTTGTGGCAAGGTCCAGTTACCTCTTTTATTGAAAAACAAGCAGGATTTTCCACAGATTTAGTTAACAAAGCATTGTCATTATTAGAAACCTTAGATAATTTGCAGATTGAATCAGTTGATGCAGATGCAGACGGAGAACGCAACCCATTGATTAAATATGTTCCCTTTCCGACAATCATTGCAGGACAACCCATATCAGAAGGATTAGAAATTAATGGAAAAATTAACGCTTGGGGTCATGAAGCGATTTTACTCCTGCAAAGTAACACAAGTTTAAATAATATTAGTGGTTCGTTAAAAGTTCTTGAAATAGATTTAGGATTTGCCAAAATCACAGGAGCAGATGATGATAGTTTAGATTTAGCTTTAAAAGTTACACCCACAGAACAGTATCTTCAGGGAGATGGTTATGTAGAGTTACTTGGTAACGAAATTGCCAATGTAGAATTTAAAATTACTGCTACAAATGCGATCTTTAAAAACTTTGATTTAAATTTAGCTAATCTAATAAGTCTTGATGTTGATGATTTAATTATAGATATCAAAACTGGCTGTGGTAGTGGTTGCGGAAAAATTTCCCTCTTAGGTAATACCCTAGCAGGTATTACATTTGATATTAATCAAACTAGTATTAACATAAACAATCTGGAAATCAATTTACTTGGTTTTTTAAGTCTCAATATTCCCCTGTTAACAGTAAATTTAAATCAACAAATTGCCACAGGTGAAGCAGATATTACCGCCTTTAATCAAGCCTTAGGTAAGGGTAAATTATTATTTAACGTTCAAGATATTTTCATCAAAGATGTATTTTTGAATTTAGTGAATATTTTGAAATTGAATGTTCCCAAATTGAAAGTTGACTTAACCAAGAGAAAAGTTTCTGGTTTAGGGAATATAACTATATTAGGTAAAAAATTCACTGAGTTAGGTATCATCCTGAATGAAAGAGGATTGAAAGCAAAAAATGATTTTGATTTCGGCATTTTAGCCTTCAATGGTGCTACAGTTACCCTTGGTAAAGACAATCAAGGAAATATCAATAATTCAGCTAGTATTGTAGGTAATCTCAATTTTTTGGGTTATAATATCGCCAACATTAACGCCAAAGTAAATAGTGAAAAATTAACTGCATCGGGTAGCTTTAATTTTGGAAATATTCTCATCCTCAAAGGCATGAATAATCAGAAAAAAGCCACATTAATACTTAAAAAATCTAAGAATGGTCGTTATAATTCAGTGAGCATCATGGGCAGATTCTATTTGTTAAACCAAGAACTGACATCTGTGAAAATTAGCAATAATAACGGCACTTTCAAAATTTGCGGAATCTCTGTTAATGTCAAAAATTAAGTAAGTGGGCTTTAAAAATTGTCTTTATGACAAGGGAACAGGGAAAAGGGAACAGAAAGTGTTCATGAATCATTTAGGATTGCTATACAGGAATAATATTTGATTTATGAAAAGATACGTAGGGTGCGTCAGACCGCATAAATTCTATCAGTAAACAGATTTGTAATATCTGACGCACCCTACAATACCTAATTTTTTTCAAAAATCAAATATGAGTCCTATAGTAATCCTATAGGACTTACACATTGACAACCCTTACTAAATATGGGTTGCGGTTTTTCGTCTCTTGTAGGGTGCGTCAGACCCAATAATTTAACCATATTAGCCATATTTTTCCATCTGACGCACCCTACTAATAAAGCTGAAAATGATTAATTTTGGTTGACACATATTATGTCTAATTTGTATAGCGTAAGTCCTATCCTATATAAAATTAATTTATAAGAATTGTCATCAAATTTTTAATTTTTTATAAAAAACCTTAAATGTTTTAACTGTCCTTGCATTCTGACTGAAAGTCTGGGAAAAAAGAAGGGAAAGCGTGTTACCCATTACACACTAATTTTATAAAATGTGATATTGCCAGTTTTGTTACTGAGGGGGAGTTCAGTGTTGACAAATTCAGGCTCGATGAATCCTCGTCAACTAAAAAATCAGGAAAAATGAGGTCATTAAGAAATCAGTCTTATCGCATTGTTGCTATTCCAGGTGAAGGAATTGGTCCAGAGGTTGTAGAAGCTTCCTTAAAAGTTTTGCAGCAAGTAGCTCAACTAGAAAAATTTACCGTACAGGTAAATTATGGTTGGCTGGGTAAAACCGCTTTAGAAAAATTTGGTAGTTACTTTCCCCAAACTACGATAGAACTATGTAATGGATCTAATGGAATTGTCTTTGGTGCAGTTAGCCAAGGTGGACTGCTAGAATTACGAAAACATTATGACTTTTTTTGCAATCTACGTCCCATTCGGATTGTTGATAGTTTGGTGCATAAATCTAGCTTACGTCCAGAAAAAATTAAAGGACTGGATATACTCGTCATTCGAGAATTAGTCAGTGGGATTTATTTTGGATCTGCTGGACGGGCTTCAGATGAAAAAGGAGCTTATGGCTACCACACCATGCTCTATTACGATCATGAAATACGGCGGATTGCTCGTAAAGCTTTGCAAAAAGCCCAACAACGTCGAGGAAAACTAACAGTAGCCCATAAAGAAAATGCTTTACCTAATTTGCCTTGGACTCGTTTAGTACAAGAAGAAGCAACCCAATTTCCTGATGTTATTGTAGAACCAATGTTAGTGGACAATTTAGCCATGCAAATGGTTATAAATCCCCAGAGATTTGATGTAATTTTGGCCAGCAATTTGTTTGGAGATATTCTCAGCGATATTGGTGGTGCTTTAGTTGGTTCTCTAGGTTTATTAGGATCAGCCAGTCTCAATGCAGATGGATTTGGATTATACGAAGCAATTCACGGTACGGCCCCAGATATAGCAGGTAAAGGAATTGCTAATCCTTTGGGAACTATTGGCGCTTGTGTTTTAATGCTAGAGCAGTGGGGGGAAATAAGAGCTGCCCAAACAATTATGGCAGCACAAGATCGAGTTTTAGCTAAAGGATATCGGACGGCTGATTTATCTCCTCAAGGAGAAGAAATATTAGTCAATACCGAACAATTAATACAACTTTTGCTAGAAGAAATTTATAATTTATAGAATTTACAAAATTTAGAAATTGAGGTGCTGCATGAGTCCTATTAATAAAGAAGTGAATAACAAAGTTTTATATTTAGGTGATGATATTAATACAGATGATATTATGCCTGCTAATCGAGCCACAACTTATGATGCTGATATTTTAAAACAATATGCTTTAGAACATTTGATAGGAGTAGGAGAGTTATTAAAATATAATGTAATTGTCGCTGGGCAAAATTTTGGCTGTGGTTCTAGTCGAGAAATTGCCCCTGTTGCTTTGAAAGCTGCGGGAATTGAAAAAATACAGGCCAAATCATTTGCAGAAATTTTTTATCGCAATAGTATCAATATTGGCTTAAATTTAGAAATTTTAGAGGAAACACAGGAAAATCCTGTAGTTGAGGCGATCGCCCAAGCAGGTGGACTCATACCATTTAATCAAATGCGTCGTCAGGGAAAAATTACCATTCCTCAAAGTGTAACTTCCCAACGACCCATGACGTTAGTAGAAAAACTCCTTGCTAAAGCTTCGGGCAATGCTTATGTCCGTCCTGGAGAAGTTGTTTTTGCTCAAGTTGACTTAGCTTTATCCCATGATGCGGTAGCAGGACCTGTAGCTACAACATTTTATAAAAATTACGGACAAGAAGCAAAACTCTGGGATGCTCAACGGGTGGTATTAGTAGCAGATCATTTTATCCAAGTTAATGACATTCGCAATGATCAAAAAGCCAATGTCATGTATCAGGAAATGCTAGACTTTGCCCAAGAGCAAGGATGTCATTTATTTGATATTGTTTCTCCCGGTGAAGCTACTGGTATCTGTCACGTTTTACTCCCAGAAAAAGGATTTGTCCGCCCAGGAATGATCATTGCTGGTACAGATTCCCATACGTGTACTTACGGAGCATTAGGAGCTTTTTCTACTGGTGTGGGGACTACAGACATGGCAAATATCTATGCTATGGGGGATATGTGGATTCGCGTCCCCCCCACATTGGTATTCAATTTATCTGGAACTCTACCCCCCCATATCAGTGCTAAGGATATTATCTTGTTTATCCTGGGACAAATCGGCTGTGCTGGTGGTACAAGCAAGGTCATGGAATTTAGAGGGTCAATACTCGAACAAATGCCATTTGATGAACGCCTAACCCTTGCTAATATGGCCATTGAGTGTGGAGCAATCTGTGGCTTAATTGTTCCCGATGACACAACCCGCGACTATGTTAGAAGTCGGTCTGATCAAGAATTTGAAGAATTTGTTGGCGATGCTGATGCTGAATATGAAAAAGTGTATAAATTTGATATCAGTAATCTAGAGCCGCAAGTAGCCCGTCCCCCCAAACCAGATCAAGTAGTACCTATCAGTCAGATAGAAGAAACCCCCATTACCAAAGCCTTTATTGGTTCTTGTACAGGAGGTAAATTATACGACTTAGCCCAAGCAGCCGAAGTTTTACAGAATCACCGAGTCGCAGATGGTGTAGACTTGTTTATTGTCCCTGCTTCCGTAGAAATTCGGGAAAAAGCAGAAGCATTAGGATATATGGACATTTTTACCGAAGCAGGTGCAAAGATTCTCAAATCAGGTTGTGGTGCTTGTATCAATTCGGGACTTGGAGTTTTAAACAAAGAAGAAACGGGGGTTTATGCAACCAATCGTAATTTTAAAGGACGCAGTGGTGATCCTACAGGGAAAAATTATTTAGCCTCTCCTAGAACGGTGGCCATTTCTGCGGTAAAAGGCAAAATAAGCCATAATCTCGATTAATTCTTGATTGAAGAAATCATATCAAAATGTTAGGAGATTACAGTGGATAACATTGTGAAAAAACTTGCTGGTTTAGGTCTTCCGGGCATCATTCTCTTAATTCTAGCATTCGCATCAGCAGGTAGTAATACTGTTATCGTTGCCCTACTGACAGCAGCAGGAGGGCCATTTGGTATTCTTGGAGGGATAGGTTTACTTGGTCTAACAAAGGTGGTAGGTGATCTCATCGCAGATTATGGAATTGAAGCTATTCTCAAAGCCGTTTATTCAGAACGTAGCAAAACCGAATCTCTGAGATCCCTACTCTACGAAATTCAAGATTTACCAATTTGCCAGGAGTTAAAAATAAAATTGCAAAATCATCTAAAATTAGAAAGTAAGAACTATTTACCATCGCTAAGAACCGTGAATATATCCTTTGTGAAAATAGAAAACATCCATATTCCTGATTAAATGAATGAGTTAAACAGTAAATATCAAAATCATACAGCTATCCTGTTTAATTCATAAATTTTTCGTGGAGGCAGTGAATAGATTTTTGGATGATTTGAGTGTACAGAGTTTTTTCAAAAGTCAAATAGGAGTCCTATGTTTGTTGATTATTGCATTGACTATTGTTAGATATTGAGGTTAAATAAAAGAGAAAATGTTAAAAAATCACCTTGATTTGAGATAAAGAGACATTTATCTTCCTTAGTCTAGATACTGCAATAGTTTCTTGAACTATAGAGATATAAATCTCATGCCAATTAAGCCAATTAAAACAGTTTCCACTAACAATATTTAAGGATCTTAGATCATGAACATGGATGAAATCGCAAAAAAACTAGCTGGGCTAGGTCTTCCCGGCATAATTCTTGTAGTCTTATCAGTTGCATCAGCAGGTAGTAATGCCGCTATTGTTGCAGCCCTAACAGCAGCAGGAGGACCATTTGGTATCCTTGGAGGTATCGGTTTACTGGGGCTAGTAGGAGTTGTAGGAGATACAGTAGGTATTTATGGCTTTGAAGCTATTCTCAAAGCAGTTTATTCAGAACGGAGCAAAAACGAATCTATAAGGGCGCTTGTCAAAGAAATCAATGATTTACCCATTTCCGACGAACTAAAAACCAAATTAACCACTCACGTGGAATCAGCAACCCATACAGCGACAGAATCAGAAGTGAGTGAAGAACCAAGAACAGTAGAAATTGTTTATGAAGATGAAGAAGTAGCAGTAGAAGCATAATTTCATGCTTAAATTTGGTGACATTCTCAAACAAATGCCATTAAATTAAAGGGTTTTTGAAACTTCTACTTTTCCAACGTCCAGAACTCCCAGGTACAGACAATCTCACCAAAATCAAATAAATCAGGATGAGATAAAAAATGGCCTCTGAGTCCGATTACACTAGATGAATCTCTCATAGGCCATTTCTATAACACCAGAAAACTTGGTCATAATTCTAGAATACTTTACCTAAAAATAGATAAATTTTCCTGGAATACAATCTGAAATACAAAAATCAAGCTTATTAGGCTTAAATTAAAAAACAAGTAAGTATTAATTATTGTTTACCACCTTAGTAAAATTATCAATTTACATACAAAAATTATGGGAGAAATGGTGATTAAATCAAATAATTCTCTGGAGAATTTGCCCGTTTTAACCGAACAGGAAAAACATCAAATATTGGTGGACTGGAATAATACCACAGTAGATTATCCTCAACATTTGTGCATCCATGAATTATTTGTAGCACAAGTAGAAAAAACTCCAGATAATATTGCTGCTATTTTTGATGGGCAAAAACTTACTTATCAAGAGTTGAATCACCAAGCCAATAAAGTAGCTCATTATTTACAATCTTTAGGTGTAGGAACAGAAGTTCTAGTAGGGATTAGTGTTGAACGTTCCCTAGAAATGATCGTCGGGCTATTGGGAATTCTCAAAGCAGGTGCAGCTTATCTGCCACTAGATCCCACCTATCCCAAAGAACGGATATCTTTCATGCTCGCAGATTCCCAAGTGCAAGTGCTGTTAACACAGCAAAAATTTGTGGAAAGCTTTGCGGAAAGTGGAGTAAAAACAGTTTGTTTAGATCAAGATTGGGAATTAATTGATCGCCAAAATCAAGAAAATCCTACCAGCGATGTCACAGCAGAAAATCTAGCCTATGTGATTTATACATCTGGTTCTACAGGCACACCCAAAGGAGTCCCTGTACCCCATCGGGCGGTGAATCGGCTAGTATGTAATACCAATTATGTACAGTTTACAACCACTGACCGTACTGCCCAAGCTTCCAATACTTCATTTGATGCAGCCACCTTTGAAATTTGGGGTTCGCTATTACATGGCGCTACCTTAGTCGGTGTTCCGCAAAACGTTCTGCTTTCACCTCTAGATTTTGCTGACTACATCAGTGAACAAAAAATTAACATCTTATTTTTAACCACTGCCTTATTTAATCAATTAGCTAACATTGTTCCCCAGGCATTTAAAGACCTGCGATACTTATTATTTGGTGGTGAAGCTGTAGATCCGAAAACAGTCAGAGCAGTGCTGAAAAATGGCGCACCCCAGAATTTACTGCACGTTTATGGACCAACTGAAAGTACAACATACTCCTGTTTTTATCCAGTAGAAGATGTACCAGAAGGTAGCACAACATTACCCATTGGCCGCCCCATATCCAATACACAAATATATATACTTAACGAACAACTACAACCTGTTCCCGTGGGTACTCCAGGGGAAATATATATTGGTGGTGATGGTTTAGCACGAGGCTACTTGAACCGTCCGGAGTTAACTGAGGAAAGATTTATTTCTCATCCGTTTCATAATCTAAAATCTAAAATCCAAAATCCAAAATTGTATAAAACGGGGGATTTAGCCCGTTATTTACCGGACGGTAATATTGAATTTGTGGGGCGAGTTGATAACCAAGTCAAAATTCGCGGTTTTCGGATTGAACTAGGAGAAGTTGAGACGGCTTTAAGTCAACACCCAGATATACAACAAGCAGTAGTAACTGTTCGGGAAGATGTTCCTGGTGATAAACGGCTAGTTGCTTATGTTGTATCCAATCAAAAATCCCCAGTCACCGCCACAACCTTAAAAAGCTTCCTCGAAGACAAGCTACCCGCTTATATGATTCCGGCGGCTTGGATGGCGCTGGACTCCTTACCTCTGACCCCGAATGGTAAAGTTGATCGTCGTATTCTCCCAGCCCCTGCTCGCACACGCCCCGATTTAGCAGCAGCTTTTGTTGCACCCCGTAACTCTATTGAAGAACAGTTAGCGACTCTCTGGACTGAGTTATTAGGACTAGATGTAGTGGGAGTCAATGATAACTTTTTCTGTTTGGGTGGTCACTCCCTGATTGTGACGCAAATGATTTCTCGGGCGCGGGAAATTTTCTCAGTCAATATATCTTTTGCTCAAGTATTTGCTAACCCCACCATAGCTGCTGTAGCTGAAATCATTGCCCAAGGTGGTGAACAAACCCAATGGGAACGCCCTACCATTCAACATATTTCCCATGAAGGACTTGTACCAGTTTCCTTTTCCCAAGAGCGCATTTACTTTGTCCATAAATTAGCACCAGAAAACAGCGCCTACCAATTCCAGGCCACAATGGACATTAGAGGCAAACTGGATTTTGAAGCTCTACAACGTTCTCTAGATGAGATTGTCAGGCGGCATGAAATCTTCAGGACAACTTATCAAGAGGTGAATGGTAGACTCTATCAAGTAATTCACCCACATCCAGGAGCCGCTTTGAGAGTCGTTGATCTGCGGGACATTCCTGAACCGGAGCGACAAATAGAGGCACAAAAGTTAGTAGAGGCAGAACTTCTCACACACCTAGACCTAACCCAACTACCAATAGTGCAATGGGCGGTATTTCAGTTGAGCGACCAGGATTATATATTGACCCATGTGGAACATCACATGGCGCATGATGGCTGGTCATTTAACGTCTTTTTAAGTGAGTTGGTAGAACTGTATGAAGCTTTCTGGGCGGGTAAACTTTCCCCATTACCGGAATTAAGTTACCAGTTTGCTGACTTTGCTACTTGGCAGCGTGAATGGGCAAAAACACAAGAAGCTCAAGCGCAGTTGGTGTATTGGCAACAAAAGTTAGCCGGGATTTCCCCGTTGTTGGAATTACCATACAATCGCCCACGTCCCAAAGAGCAAACCTATAATGGCGAACACACCAGGATGGAATTGCCTGTTAATTTGTGCGAATCCCTGAGAGATTTCAGTCATCAGCAAGGTGCAACCTTATTTATGACGATGCTGGAAGGTTTTATCATCCTGTTGCATCGTTACATTAGCCAAGATGATATTTTTATCGGTTCTGCGGTTGCCAATCGTCGGATGCACCAAATCGAGAAGATCATGGGTATGGTTGTTAACAACTTAGTTTTACGCACTGACGTTTCAGGAAATCCCACAGTGCGGGAATTACTTGATCGGGTGCGCCAAATGACAATGGAAGCTTACGCTAACGAAGACGTACCTTTTGATAAAGTGGTAGAAGCAGTGAAACCGGTTCGCAACCTCAGTCATAATCCGCTATTTCAGGTGATGTTTAGTTTCCATAACTCCGCCAAACCCTATTTAAAATTCCCTGGCTTTGACTTCACCTTGCATGAACCAGCTAATAACAAATCTGCCAAGTTTGATCTTGACTTCTTAGTTATCCCCAGGTTTGAACAAAGTGTACAGTCCGGTGCAAAAACAGGAGCAAGAGGAATTACTCTGGATTTGGAATATAACAGCGACTTGTTTGATGCTGAAAGCATGGAAGCGATGCTAGAGCAGTATGAACAGGTGTTAATTGAGATGCTTGCTAACCCAGAACAAAAAATTTGTCAAATACCTCTGGTGACAGCATCTCAACAAAAATTACTAGGGGAATGGAATCAAACAGCTAGGGAAAATACACAGACTCAGTGTATCCAGAAGTTATTTGAACTGCAAGTAGAATTAACACCAGATGCGATCGCTGTAGAACAGGATGGTAAAAAATTAACTTACCGAGAATTGAGCGATCGCGCTAACAAAATCGCTCACTATCTGCAAAGTTTAGGAGTTCAACCAGAAACCTTGGTAGGTATTTGCGTTGATCGTTCCCTAGAAATGATTGCTGGTTTATTGGGTATTCTCAAAGTCGGTGGTGCTTACGTTCCCATTGATCCTGCTTATCCCCAAGAACGCATATCTGAGATTATCGCAGATACCCAACTCGGTATTTTACTTATACAAAATAGATTCCAAGAGAAACTAACAGGTTATACCGGACAAACCATTTGTTTAGATACAGATTGGGCGAAAATTGCTACCCAAAGTCCAGCCAATCCAGTGAGTGACGTTCAACTCCATAAACTGGCATACATTATCTATACCTCTGGTTCTACGGGTAAACCCAAAGGAGTAATGATAGAACATCGTTCATTATTGAACTTTGTCACCACTGCCATTGATGAGTATGGTATAAATGGTCAAGATAAGGTTCTACAATTCGCCTCAGTTTGCTTCGATACATCCATAGAAGAAATCTTCCCCTGTCTTTGTGTCGGTGCAACCTTAGTGTTACGCACCGAAGAAATGCTCAACTCCAGCGATGATTTTTGGCGGTGTTGTCAAAAATGGCAGTTAACAGTTTTGGACTTACCCACAGCATACTGGCATCAGTTAGTAACAGAACTGCAACCCCAAAACTCTCCTATTCCCGGAAGTTTGAGAACCGTGATTATTGGTGGGGAAGAAGTACAGCTAGAAAAAGTGCAACATTGGCATCATTGCACAGCGCATCTTTCCCCAGCACCCCAATTATTTAACAGTTACGGACCGACAGAAGCCACAGTAATTACTACTTTAGAACGCCTCACCCCGACAAATACTTCTGTGAGCATCGGTAAACCCATTAGTAATGCTCAGGTTTACATTTTAGATCAATATCAGCAACCTGTACCTATAGGAGTTCCTGGAGAATTACACATTGGGGGAGCAGGACTAGCAAGAGGATATTGGCAACGTCCAGAACTCACAGCTGAGAAATTTATTGAGAACCCCATGGCAGACAATTCTTGTGGGGTAGACATCTTACCTGCCTCAGAAATACAAGGGTCGGGCAAGATGCCCATCCCACAAAACCAACAAAATCATCCACCAAATATACAACGCCCAAAGCTTTATAAAACAGGAGATTTAGTCAGATTTAGAAGAGATGGTAATTTAGAATACCTGGGACGAGTTGACAATCAGGTAAAAATTCGCGGTTTCCGCATCGAGTTGGGAGAAATTGAGACAGTATTAAGACAGCATCCCCAAGTATCCCAAGCTGTGGTGATTGCCCATCAAGAAACTACCGGACAAAAGCGACTTGTAGCTTATTTCGTACCCCAAACACCACAGCCAGCAATTGACGAACTGCGCCAGTTTCTTAAACAGAAATTACCGAATTACATGATTCCGGCAGCGTTCATGGTGCTAGATAGTATACCCATGACACCAAATCAAAAGGTAGATTATCGGGCTTTACCAACACCTGATTTTTCTCGCAGTGATGAAGATAAATTTGCAGAACCACGCACACTGATCGAAGAAAAATTAGTGGCGATTTGGTCAGAAGTGCTGAGAATAGAAAATGTTGGCATTCACGATAACTATTTTGAATTAGGTGGAGATTCAATTCTCAGTATTCAGCTAGTTTCTAAAGCGAATCAGGCAGGTATTCAAATTGCCGCTAAACAGTTATTTAGGTATCAAACTATTGCCGAGTTAGCGACAGTAGCGGGTATGACTCGCCAAATCAACGCCGAACAAGGTTTAGTAACTGGTAAAGTTGGTTTAACACCGATTCAAAAATGGTTTTTTGCACAGAAATTACCAGAAATCAATTACTTTAACCAGTCAGCATTGTTAGAAGTTCCTGCTGATTTGCAACCTGAGTTATTGCAGGAAGTGGTACAAAAACTGTTGGTACACCATGATGCTTTGCGAACTGCTTGCAGCAGCGCTAGTTCCCTCCGGGACGCTCCGCGAACGCTATCGCAATTTGTCCAGGAAGGGGAAAACTGGCAACAAATCCACACCGATGTCAAAGAAACAGTACCATTAAGCATCTTTGATTTATCGCATCTGTCAGCAGCAGAACAGGAAACAGCGATCAAAACTAAAGATACAGAATTACAAGCTAGTTTAGATTTAGCAACAGGAGAAATTGCCAAATTTGGATTATTCCAATTAGGAAGTAATAAACCCAGTTGTTTACTTTTGGTTATTCATCACTTAGCAGTTGATGGGATTTCTTGGCGGATTTTATTAGAAGATTTAGCAACAGCTTACCAACAAATTAGCCGAGGACAGGCGATAAAATTACTGGAGAAAACAACATCTTGGAAATATTGGAGCGATCGCTTAACAGAATATGCTCAAACCCAAGCTGTCAAAGAGTTAGATTACTGGGTAAATCAATCTAATATTGCCACTAAACCTTTACCAGTAGACTATACTGCATCTGAAGAAAATAACACCATAGCCTCAACTGCATCTGTATCACTGGCGTTAAATGAAGAACAAACCCGCGCCCTATTAAAAGATGTACCTGCTGCTTACAATACCCAAATTAATGATGTTTTATTAACAGCTTTATTACAGAGTTTTGCCCAATGGACAGGAGAAAATTCTTTACTAATTGATTTAGAAGGACATGGACGGGAAGACTTATTTGAAGATGTAGACCTTTCAAGAACTGTAGGTTGGTTTACAACATTATTCCCCGTGGGTTTAGAACTCAAAGAAAACCAACCAGGGGAAGCATTAAAGTCAGTCAAAGAACAACTGCGAAGCATTCCTAAACGGGGAATAGGTTATGGTGTCTTGCGATATTTAAATGCAGACACCAGCATCCGTGAAAAATTAGCTTCCTTCCCATCAGCGCAAGTTAGTTTTAACTACCTGGGACAATTTGATCAAGTTCTGAAAGCATCATCAGTTTTAGGTGAAGCTAAAGAATTTAAATCAGAACAGAGTTCATTAAATCGTCGTAGTCACTTATTAGGAATCAGCGGTTTTATTCGGGCTGGAAAACTGGAAATGACTTGGGCATATAGTGATAAAATTCACAAGCTAGACACTATTGAAAGGTTAGCTTCAGGATTCATGGAAGCATTAACAGAACTCATTTATCACTGTCAATCAAAAGACGATCAAAGCTATACCCCATCTGATTTTTCTGCTGCTAAACTCAATCAACAACAGCTAGATAAATTCCTAGCCAAAATTAACAAGAAGAAGTAAGGGAACAGGGAAGAGTTACAGGACTCACGAATCACGGAATAACGATAGCGAAGCGTGGCGTTAGCCATACCACAGAGGCACAGAGGACACGGAGAGGAAATTTTATGCAAAGTATCGAAGACCTTTATGAACTTTCACCCATGCAACAAGGGATGTTGTTTCATACCCTTTATGCACCAGAATCAGAAGTTTATTTTGAGCAGTTACTTTGCATCCTCTCTGGGGAATTGAATTTTGCTGCATTCCAAAAAGCTTGGAAACAAGTTGTAGCTAGACATTCAATATTACGCAGTGCTTTTTATTGGGAAGAAATAGAAAAACCCTTGCAAATGGTAAGTAAGCAAGTTGATATTCCCTGGGAAAAATTGGATTGGCAACATTTAACACCTGATGAACAGAAAGGTCAGTTAGAAGAGTTGCTAAAGAGCGATCGCTACAAGGGATTTGAACTAAATCAAGTTCCTTTAATGCGTTTTACTATCATTCAATTAGGAGAAAAGACTTACCAATTTATTTGGAGTCACCATCATATTCTTTTTGATGGTTGGTCAATGCAAATTGTCCTCAAAGAAGTTTTCGCTTTGTATGAAGCAAATCAACGAGGTGAACATTTAAGATTGTCACCAGTTCGACCTTATAAAGAATATATTGAATGGTTGCAACAGCAGAATATTGAACAAGCTAAACAATTTTGGCAACAAACACTACAAGGTTTTGAAACACCTACTCTGATAGGGACCAGGGAACTCTTAACAGGGAACAGAAGCAAAGGAATATATCAAGAAAAACGTTTTCAATTATCTCAAACGGTAACTGAAAAGTTGCAAACTGCGGCACGACAACATCATTTAACATTAAATAATTTGGTGCAGGGAGCATGGAGTTTATTGATTTCCCGCTATAGTGGAGAAAAAGATGTAGTTTTCGGGGCAACTGTATCCGGTCGTCAACCTGTAATAGAAAACATAGAATCAATGGTGGGATTATTAATTAACACCATTCCCACCCGTGTAAAAATTGATAATCAAAAACAAATATTATCTTGGCTGCAAGAATTACAAAATCAAGCAATAGAACAAGAACAATATAGTTATTTTCCCCTGGCAGAAATTCAACAAGTAAGTGATATTCTCCCAGGAATGCCATTATTTGAAAGTCTGTTAGTCTTTGAAAATTATCCTGTAGATTCCAGTAAACAAGACACACAAAAAACCTTAGAAATTAGTCATCTCAGTTGTTTTGAAAGAACAAACTACCCATTAACAATAGTCATTAACCCTAGTTCACAGTTAGGAGGTAGATTTGTTTATGATACTAGCTGCTTTGATGAATCAACAATTAACCGCATGATTGGACATTTCCAAACATTGCTCACAAGATTCTCTGAAAACTTACAACAGAATATTTCACAAATATCTTTACTCAGTGCAGCAGAAGAACAAGAATTAATAATTTTAGAAAATCATCTAGAGAATCATCAAAATCAGGAAAATATTAATTATCAATGTGTTCATGTTTTATTTGAAGAACAAGTACAGAGAACACCTGATAAGATTGCAGTTGTTTATAAACAAGAACATTTAACTTATCGGCAATTAAATAACCGTGCCAATCAATTAGCAAATTATTTAAAATCATTAGGAGTTAAACCAGAAACCAGGATAGGAATTTGTGTTGAACGTTCCCCAGAAATGGTAATCGGAATACTTGCCATTCTCAAAGCAGGGGGGACTTATGTACCATTAGATCCAGCTTATCCTACAGAAAGATTAGCTTTAATGCTGGAAGATGCACAAACACCCATCTTACTAACACAAACTCATTTACAAAATAGACTCCCACTCAATCAGCAAACAGTGGTGAATCTTGACACAGATGGGGAAATTATCGCCCAATATTTAGCAGATAATTTCCCCAGTGAAGTTACTCCAGAAAATTTAGCTTATATCATTTATACATCCGGTTCAACAGGAACACCAAAAGGAACAGAAGTTCCCCATCGTAGCTTTATTGGTTTTATGTTTGGGGTTGATTATATTCAACTTGATGAAAACCTAATTTGGCTACAACATTCATCTGTTTCTTGGGATGGACTCACCCTAGAAATGTGGCCACCCTTGCTTTATGGTGGACGTTGTGTACTGTATCCAGAAAAAATTCCTACAGCAGAAAAATTAACCCAAATTATTCAAGAACAAAAAGTTAATACTCTTTGGTTAACTTCTGCTTTATTCAATATGATGATTAATACAATGCCACAAGGTTTATTAGGCATTAAAAAACTGCTTATTGGTGGAGAATTTTTGTCTATAAATCATGTACATCGTGCTTTAGAACTATTACCAGAAACCAAAATCATCAATGGTTATGGTCCTTCAGAATGCACAGTATTTACCTGTTGTTATCCAATTCCTCAACAACTTGGCGAAAATGTCAATTCCATTCCTATTGGTAAACCTATCGGTGATAGAACAGTTTACATACTAGATGAGAATCTACATAGAGTACCAGTGGGTGTTCCTGGGGAACTTTATGTAGGTGGTGCAAGTGTTGCTAGAGGCTACTTAAACCAACCAAAACTTACTCTAGAAAAATTTATTCTTAATCCTTTTGAGGCAGCAGCAGGGGGAAAACTTTATAAAACCGGAGATTTAGTCCGTCGGTTGCCTGATGGCAATCTGGAATTTATTGGTCGAATTGATACACAAGTAAAAATTCGCGGTTTTCGGATTGAATTAGCAGAAATTGAAATTGTTTTAATTCAACATCCTGATATAAAAGAGGTGGTAGTAATTGCACGGGGAGATGAACCAGGTCAGAAATTATTAGTAGCGTATTTGGTAGCAAAAGATCATGCTCCCAACCCTAGCAGCTTACGCAACTTTATCAAAGAAAAGCTACCAGATTACATGATTCCTACCGCTTTCGTATGTCTAGAGAGTTTACCCCTAACTCCAAATGGGAAAATCAACCGTCGAGCTTTACCTGTTCCTGAGCAAACGCACAGAAATATAGAAATTGATTTTGTTGCTCCTAGTACACCAGTTGAGAAAGAATTAGCCACAATTTGGACTGAAGTTCTGAAATTGCCACAAGTAGGAATTAACGATAACTTTTTTGAATTAGGCGGACATTCTTTACTAGCTACTCAAGCGATTTCTCGCTTAAGAGAAGTCTTTTCTCTAGATTTCCCTCTGCGTTATTTATTTGAAAATCCAACTATTGCGGAACTTGCTCAAAAAGTTATTGAACAACAAATTGAGCAAGCAGAAAATGATGAACTGTCCAGGATTTTAGCAGGGGTGGATCAGTTATCAGAAGAGGAGGTGACACAGCAATTAATGTTGTGATGATTAGTTGTAGCACTTTGATTTAAATAAATGCAAATCCAAAATTTCCAGAAGAATATGTCAAACACTATTACCTTATTGAATATTGCAGCCGAAAAAGAATTGATAGTTACTTTATTTTCTGCTGTTGACTCATCTGATTGGAATTTACTCAAAAATTGCTTCGACGAAAATATCATTTATGAGCGTCCTGGTTATCAACCTTTTATTGGGCTTGACAGATTGCTAAATTTTTATCAGTATGAGAGAATCATTGCCTCCGGTCAACATTATCTTGAATATATTGCAGTTGACAATAATCATGGTGCTTGCTGGGGCAAATTTATTGGTATCCATAAAAATGGCTCTCCCATTAATGAGCGTTTTGCTGAGGTTTATTCCTTTGAAAATGGCAAATTAAAAACTCGACGTAGCTACTTCTTTAGACCAGCAGTATAAGTTTAAAAAATATCTTATATAGCTCCGTCAATTAATTGTAAAATTTCTTCTATCTTTCTTTGTGTCCTTTGCGTCTTCGTGGTTCGATAAAAAATAAATTTCAATAAAAATCTTATGAGCGACTTACTAAAACGTCTTGAAAACCTATCACCAGAAAAACGAGAATTAGTTTTACAAAAACTCAAAAAACAACAACAAACCCCACTCATTCAAGCAGTATCACGGGAAAAACCCCTTCCCCTCTCTTTTGCTCAACAAAGACTGTGGTTTATTGACCAACTAGAAGGAGAAAATGGTGTTTATAATGTGCCATTTTTTTGGAAAATTAGCGGTTTATTAAATATCAGTGCTTTAGAAAAAGCCATTTTAGAAATTGTCCAACGCCATGAAATCTTACGCACTAGCTTCTCCGTTGTTAATGAATCTCCCGTACAGGTAATTCACAGCCAACCTGCATTAAAAATAGAAGTTATAGACTGGCGACAAATACCAGAAAAAGACCAGTTCAGCAAAGCCAAACATTTAGCAACAGTAGAATTACAACAGCCATTTAATTTATCAAATCCTCCTTTATTGCGGGTAAAATTACTGCAACTGGCTGATGCCTGCGGCGAGCGAAGCTATCAAGCTCATCTGCTATTGTTAGTCATTCATCACATAGTTTGTGATGGTTGGTCAATGGATATTTTCCGCAAAGAATTATTCACTCTTTACACCGCTTTTTGTAATGGAAAATCTTCTTCTTTATCCCCACTATCTTTACAATATGCTGATTTTGCTCATTGGCAAAGGTCATATTTACAAGGAGAAACTTTAAATAAACAACTTAATTACTGGCAACAACAATTAGCAGAAATTACCCCTTTATTAGAATTACCTACAGATCATCCACGTCCATCAGTCCAAAGTTTTAGGGGACGTAGTGAATTTATCCAAATTGATCTAGATTTAACACAAAAATTAAAGCGGTTAAGTCAGGAGTCAGGAACTACCTTGTTTATGACTTTACTGGCAGTATTTATGCTATTATTATCGCGCTACACTGGAAAAGAGGACATTGTAGTTGGTTCAGCGATCGCCAATCGCAACCGTAGAGAAATAGAACCATTAATTGGCTTTTTCGTCAATACTTTGGCTTTGCGTACCAACCTGGAAGGGAATCCCAGTTTCTTAGAATTACTACAAAGAGTAAAGCAAACCACTTTAGATGCTTACGACCATCAAGATTTACCATTTGAGAAATTAGTTGATGAACTGGGATTAGAGCGATCGCTTGCTCATCATCCCCTATTTCAAGTCGCTTTTGGTTTACAAAGTGGAACTCCCGAAACACTTTTAATTCCTGGTTTAACTCTCACCCGCTTTGAGTGGGAAAACACCACAACATTCTTTGATTTATCCCTAATTTTCCGGGAAACTCCTCAAGGTTTAACTGGAGAGTGGGAATATGCAACTGATTTGTTTGCAGATACAAATATTCAAAGGATGGTGCGCCATTTTGAGGTTCTGCTCCAGCAAATTATTGATAATCCCCATCAATCAATTAATACTCTATCTTTGCTGACTCCAGATGAAATTCAGCAACTACAAACATGGAATCATACACAAACAGAATATCCTCAAGATAAAACTCTTGTTGACTTATTTGAACAGCAAGTTATTAAGAATCCTAATAATTTAGCTGTAGTTTTGGCATCTGAAAGTCTAACTTATCAACAGTTAAATGCAAAAGCGAACCAACTAGCTAATTACTTAATTGAAAATTACCCAATACAACCAGATACCTTAATCGGTATTTCTGTGGAACGTTCTTTGGAAATGATTGTTGGTATTTTAGGGATTCTGAAAGCTGCTGGTGCTTATGTACCCATTGATCCCAACTATCCCCAAGAACGAATTGAGTTGATGTTAGAAGATTCTGGAGTATCGGTTTTATTAACTCAAAGTTGTTTAGTAGATAAGTTACCTTTAGATAGTTTACAAAATCCTGTTGAAGTTGTTTACTTAGATGAAGAACTAGACAAATACTCATCACCAATTGTCAACTGTCAATTGTCAACACTTCGACTTCGCTCAGTGACCACTGTCAATTACAATAATTTAGCTTATGTGATTTATACTTCTGGTTCTACTGGAAAACCCAAGGGGGTAATGATTGAACATCAAGCGATTGTTAATTTGGCTTTAGCTTGGGGTGAAAGTTTTCAAGTTCAAAATCACAGTCGCTTGCTACAATTTGGGTCTTTTAGTTTTGATTTATCTATTGGTGAAATTGCAACTGCTTTATCAGCAGGTGCTTGTTTATATTTAGGCAATAAAGATACTTTATTACCTGGTGAAAGTTTAGTTGATTTTTTAACTAAACACAAAATTACTCATGGCTTTTTATCTCCTTCGGCTTTATCTGTCTTACCAAAAGTGAGTGTCCCAGATTTACAATATCTGGCTGTTGGTGGAGAGGCTTGTTCGGCTGAATTGGTAAGTCAGTGGGGAACAGAACAACATTTATACAATTGTTATGGTCCGACAGAATCTACTGTGACGGCTGCTATTTATCTTTGTCAACCCAATAGTCAGATAAACAGCAAAAAACCACCAATCGGTAAACCATTACCTAATATCCGTATTTATATTTTAGATGCCAATAATCAACTATTACCCCCTGGTATCCCCGGTGAATTGTGTATTGCAGGAATAGGTTTAGCGCGGGGTTATCTTCATCGTCCTGATTTAACAGCCACAAAATTTATTGATATTAATTTATTTGGTAAATCTGAACGGATTTATAAAACCGGTGATTTAGCTAAATGGAATAATGAAGGATATTTAGAATATTTGGGTCGCATTGATGAACAAGTAAAATTACGGGGTTTTAGAATTGAACTGGGTGAAATAGAATCACTATTATTACAACATCCATCAGCTAAAGAAGCTGTGGTGATTTTATATGAAACTGATAACAATCCCAGGTTAATTGCCTATGTTACAGAGTCAGAAAAAACCGCTGGCTTGGCGTTTAAGGGGGTAATTGAAGTAAGAGAATACCTCAAAAATCGCTTGCCAAATTATATGATTCCTAGCCAGATTATGGTTTTGGAAAACTTGCCCTTGACTGCTAATGGAAAAATAAACCGTCGTGCATTACCAGCACCAAACACAGCCACTGCTGCTGATTTGGAAATACCAGTAACTCCCACAGAAGAACTACTCGCTAGTTTATGGCAAAGTTTATTAAAAGTTAACTCTGTTGGTCGTTCTGATAACTTCTTTGAATTAGGTGGAAATTCCCTGTTAGCAACTCAATTAGTTGCCCGCACTCGTGATATTTTCAGAGTAGAAGTACCTGTTCGTAAGATATTTGAGCAAAGCATTTTATCTGAGTTGGCGAGGGAAATTGATAAAGCATCTGCGAGTGTGGCTTTACCTCCCATTTCCCCCCAGTTAGAAAATGAACCAAAAACTCTGTCTTTTGCCCAATCAAGACTTTGGTTTATCGCTCAACTGGAAGCGACAGGAACTTCTTCTACCTATAATATGCCATTCGCATACGAATTAAATGGCAAACTCAATGTAGAGGCTCTGACTCAGAGTTTAACTTATTTACTACAACGTCATACGAGTTTACGCAGTTATTTTCCGGCTTTGGAGGGAGAGCCACAAGTAGTAGTTAGAAGTATAGAAGATATAGAAGTGTTGGCAATCGCCAACTTACAAGAACTCGATCCCCACACACAAGCGGAAATCTTACAAAAATTAGCTGATAACCATGCTCAAGAACCCTTTGACTTAAATACTGGACCCCTGTTCAAAGCCAAACTAGTGCAACTCAGCCCCCAGAAAAATGTCCTGCTGATAAATATGCACCACATTATTAGTGATGGTTGGTCAATGGGTGTATTTAAGCGGGAATGGGAAAAAGCATACACCGCTTTTGCAGTCGGTTCTACTCCCAACTTATCACCGTTACCGATTCAGTATAGTGATTATGCAGCTTGGCAACGCAATTGGTTACAAGGGGAGACTTTAGCAAGTCAGGAAAATTATTGGAAACAACAACTAGGCGATGCACCCAGGTTATTAGAGTTACCTACAGATCATCCCCGTCCAGCGCAACAAAGTTACCAAGGTGGGCGTGAAGAATATTGTTTGAGTCAAGAACTAACTCAGAAGCTTAAAAACTTGAGTCAAGAACAAGGGGTGAGTTTATTTATGACCCTGTTGACTGCTTTCAATATCTTACTATCCCGTTACAGCCGCCAAGAGGATTTATGTGTTGGTTCTGCGATCGCTAACCGCACTCATAGCCACACAGAAGGGTTAATTGGCTTTTTTGTCAACACCTTAGTATTGCGAAGCAAAATCAAGCCAGAACAAGGATTTATTAATTTACTCCAACAAACCCGTCAAACTTGCTTAGATGCTTATGCTCATCAAGATATTCCCTTTGATTATTTGGTAGAAAAACTACAACCAGAACGCAGCCTCAGCCATAATCCCTTATTCCAAGTGATGATGGTGTTGCAAAACGCGGCGGGGGCTGGGGTGAATGTGAGTTTACCAGGGCTTGATATTCAATACTTGGAACAAAGTTTCCCCTTTGCCAAGTTTGATATACTGCTGGATTTGTGCGAAAGGGATGAGCAACTAAATTGTATGTGGGAATATGCTACAGATTTATTTGAGGCATCAACCATTAGACGCATGGCGGGACATTTTGAAGTTTTGCTGACAGCAATTACCCAAAATCCCCAACAGCCGATTTATCAGCTACCCATCACCACTTCAGCAGAAGTTCAACAACTGCTAATCTGGAATCAAACTGACACAGGTTACCCTCAGAACCAAACATTGGTAACTCTGTTTGAACAACAGGTAGCAAAAACACCCGATCAGATTGCAGTTGTGTTTGCAGATCAAAGCCTGAGTTATCAAGAACTCAATCAAAAAGCTAATCAACTGGCGCATCATCTCTTGCAACTCAAAAGCATATCTGATAACCCACTGATGGCGATTTGCATTGATCGTTCCTTGGAAATGCTCATCGGTATCTTTGCTATCCTCAAAGCCGGTGGAGCTTATGTACCGATTGATCCAAGTTATCCCCAAGAACGCATTCATTTAATGCTCGAAGATAGTAATGCGGCGGTATTACTAACAACTAAATCCCTGAAAGAGCAACTTCCTTTAGAAAAGCTGAAAAATACTGCTCAAGTAGTGTTTTTGGATGAACAAACATGGACTCAACAGCCAACAAATAATCCCCATCCCATCAGCATTAATAATGATTTAGCTTATATAATTTATACCTCTGGTTCTACAGGGCGACCTAAAGGAGTGGCGATCGCCCATTCTAGTCCCGTAGCCTTTGTAAAATGGGCGCATTCAGTCTTTAGTGCAGAACAGCTTGCAGGTGTCTTAGCTTCAACCTCAATTTGTTTCGATCTCTCCATTTTTGAAATTTTTGTTCCCCTGACTCAAGGTGGTAGTGTGATTTTGGTAGAAAATGCACTCTACATTGAGCAAGCACGTCAGAGTCCTGTACCGATAACTTTGATTAATACTGTACCGAGTGCGGCGGCGGAACTGCTGAATATGAATGCTATTCCCGCAAGTGTACAGGTAATTAATTTAGCTGGTGAACCATTAAAAAATAGTTTGGTACAGGCTTTATATCAAAACACATCTGTCAGAGAAGTTTACAACCTCTATGGACCGTCTGAAGACACAACTTACTCTACATTTACGAAAGTTGCCAAAAATGCCCAGCATGAACCAACTATAGGTCAAGCGATCGCTAACACTCGCATCTACATTTTAGATAAATATAATCAACCCCTGCCCCCTGGTATTCCTGGAGAACTTTGCATTGCAGGTGCAGGTTTAGCACAGCGTTATTTACATCGTCCTGAAACTACCGCCGAAAAATTTCTGAACGTGGAATTATTCGGCAAAACTGAGCGAATTTATAAAACTGGTGATTTAGCTCGGTGGCTACCTGATGGTAATCTGCAATACTTAGGACGGATTGATTACCAAATCAAACTGCGGGGTTTCCGTATTGAATTAGGTGAAATTGAAGCATCTTTGCTCAAACATTCCAAAATTCAGGAAGCGGTTGTTTTGGTGCGGGAAGATAGCGAACACGATTCCTACGGAGCGCTTCGCTATCAACATCTGGTAGCTTATGTCGTCCCTACAACGGAAGGCGACTATACCAGCCAAAGTGAACAGGTAGAATTGTGGGAACAAGTTTTTAATGATAGCTACACTCAACAAACAACACCAACCGATGATCCAACTTTGAATCTTGCAGGTTGGAAGGATAGCTACACAGGAGAGCCAATTTTGCGATCAGCCATGCAAGAATGGCGTGATACAACAGTTGACCAAATTTTAGAACTTGCACCCAAACGAGTTTGGGAAATTGGTTGCGGAACAGGGATGTTATTATTTAAAGTTGCATCCCATTGTCAACATTATTTAGGTACAGATTTTGCATCGAGCGGATTGCAGTATATTGAACAACATCTCAAACAGCAATCTCTCCAAAACAAAGTTACTTTAAAACAAAGTGCTGCTAACCAGTTTGATGGCATTGAATCCAATGTTTATGACTTGGTAATCATTAATTCTGTAATTCAGTATTTCCCTTCTTTAGATTACTTGTTGTCAGTAATTGAAGGGGCAATCAAAACTGTGAGCCATCAAGGAAAAATATTTATTGGGGACGTGCGAAATCTCCATTTATTAGCAGCTTTCCACACCACCACAGAATTTTATCGCGCCCCTGATGACTTATCAATTCAGGACTTGCGCCAAAAAATTCAAAACAGGATTCGCACGGAAGAAGAATTGCTGATTGACCCTGATTTCTTTATCGCTCTCAAGCAAAGATTTTCTCGGATTAGTCACGTCCAAATTGAATTAAAACGGGGTTACAGTCATACGGAGATGAGTCGTTTTCGTTATGATGTTGTTTTACATTTAGATCAAGTAGGTATTCCCCTAACTCAACCTCAATGCTTAGATTGGCAAGAACAACAGTTAAATCTGGCAACAATTGAGAGAATTTTAACAACCGAGGAACCAGATTTACTAGGGATTAAGAGTATTCCTAATGCACGTCTAACTCCAGAAATGGCGTTGTTAGCACAAATTCCTCAATTAGATGGTACTGTCACAGATTTAAAAGCGGCAATTGCCCAAGTCAAATCAGGGATAGAACCGGAAGCATTCCGAAATTTAGCGCGAGATTTGCCCTATACGGCTTTTATCCAATATAGCTCCACAGGATTTTCTGATTACGATGTTGTTTTTCAACGGCATATCTTTGAAGAAGACAAAATCCCAAGATTTGCGACAAAAGGCAATTGGCGGCTGAAACCTTGGCAAAATTACGCTAATCAACCGTTGCAATATCGCACCAATCAAATTGATCCAGCTTTATTAGCAGAATGGCGGGACTTTTTAGAGAAAACCCTGCCTGATTATATGATTCCCAGTCATTTTGTTGTTTTGGACAAACTGCCACTGACACCAAATGGCAAAGTAGACCGAAAAGCTTTACCTGCACCAGATACAAAAGTTGCAGTCACAGATATTGAATTGCCTGTAACGGAGACCGAAAAATTGCTGGCTCAACTTTGGGCAAAACTGCTGAAATATGAGGTCATAGCCCGACAAGATAACTTCTTCAACTTGGGAGGACATTCTTTATTAGCTACCCAACTTTGCTACCGCATTCGTGACACTTTCAAAGTAGAACTGCCACTGCGTCAAGTATTTGAATCTCCTACTATCATTGACTTGGCAAATTATATAGATAGCTGCATTTGGGTTAATTCGACAACCACAGATATACAACCTTTAAACTCAGACGAAGAGGAAATTGAACTATGACCATAACACAAAATCAGCAAATAGTTTCTTTAATGCTTCGTTTGCAGAACATGGGCTGCCGAATTTGGGCTGAAGATGATAAGTTACGGATTCGTACTAGCAAAAATGCCCTGACTGCGGAACTGAAGCAGGAAATTCAAAACCACAAAGCAGAGATTCTCACCTTCTTGAAAGCTGCTAAAACACAAGCTGTGATCACCGCAGAAATTCCGGCTTTAAGTGCTGACTCTCCCAAGCTTCCGTCCTTTGCTCAACAACGTCTCTGGCTATTAGCACAACTCCAAGGGTCATCAGCTACTTACAATATGCCGATCGCTTTACAACTGAACGGCAACCTGAATATTGATGCCCTACATTCCAGTTTGGCTTCTCTGCTGAATCGGCACGAGAGTCTGAGGATGTATTTTCCTACAGTTGCCGGACAACCACAAGTTGCCATCCGCAGTTTAGACGAAATCGCAGTTTTAACAGTACAAGATTGCCGGGAATTAGGGACTGGGAACAAGGGAGAGCTTGATTTAGATACCCAATGCCCAAATATCCAAGATTTAATTGACGCTCATGCACAAGAACACTTGGACTTAAATACTGGCCCTTTGTTTAAAGCTAAACTGCTGCAATTGGAGGAGCAAAAATCTGTCTTGGCCATCAATATGCACCACATTATCAGTGATGGCTGGTCAATGGGAGTATTTTTGCGTGAGTTATGGCAGGCTTATACTGCTTATTCTCAAGGTCAAACCCCAACTTTTGCTCGTTTACCGATTCAATACAGTGACTATGCAACTTGGCAACGCCACTGGTTACAAGGAGAAGTATTAGAAAAGCAGATTAATTACTGGAAACATCAACTAGGTGATGCTTCCCCATTACTGGAATTACCTACTGATTATCCCCGTCCAGCACAGCAAAGTTACAGAGGCGATCGCTATATTTATTCTCTTACACCGGAATTAACTGCTGCTGTTAATGCTTTTAGCCAACAGCAAGGCGTAAGTTTATATATGACCTTGTTGGCTACTTTGAGCATTTTACTATCTCGTTACAGTCGGCAAGAAGACTTATGTATTGGTTCTCCCATTGCTAACCGCACCCATAGCCAGACTCAAGGGTTAATTGGCTTTTTTGTCAATACTTTGGTTATGCGTCAGCAAATCAAACTAGATCTAAGTTTTATTGAGTTTTTACAACAAACTCGCCAAACCTGTTTAGATGCTTATGCTCATCAAGACGTTCCCTTTGATGTGCTGGTAGAAAAGTTACGACCAGAACGCAGTATGAGCTATAACCCTTTATTCCAGGTCATGTTTACCCTGGAAAATAATGCTAGTCCAGATTTGGATTTATCAGGGTTAGATACTGAATTGCTGGGAGTCAAGGGTGCGATCGCTAAGTTTGACTTAACCCTGATGGTGATGGAAGATGATCATCAGTTAAATTGCTCTTGGGAATATGCTACAGATCTATTTGAAGAGGGTACTATCCAACGGATGGCAGAACACTTTGAAGTGCTGCTCCAGGGGATTATTGATCATCCTCAAAAACCTATTCATACTTTGCCTTTGATAACAGCAGCCGAACTGCAACAACTACAACGCTGGAATCAAACTCAAACCGATTATTTTCAAGATAAAACTTTTGTTGATTTATTTGCAGAACAAGTTATAAACAATCCTCATAATATTGCTGTAGTTTTTGAATCTGAAAATCTAACTTATCAACAGTTAAATGAAAAAGCCAACCAACTAGCTAATTATTTAATTGAAAATTATAAAGTTCAACCAGATACCTTAATTGGTATTTCTGTGGAACGTTCTTTAGAAATGATCATTGGTGTTTTGGGTATCATGAAAGCTGGTGGTGCTTATGTACCGATTGATATTAATTATCCCCAAGAAAGAATCAAGTTCATGTTAGAAGATTCGGGGATATCGGTTTTATTAACTCAAAGTTTTGTAGTAGATAAATTACCTTTAGATAGTTTAGAAAATCCTATTGAAGTTGTTTATGTAGATGAAGAACTAAACAAATACCCATCACCAATTGTTAATTGTCAATTGTCAGCTGTCAATTACAATAATTTAGCTTATGTTATTTATACTTCTGGTTCAACGGGAAAACCCAAGGGGGTAATGATTGAACATGGTGGACTGGTAAATTTAATTTTGGCAGTTGATGAAATTTTGCAAATTCAACCGCAAAGTCGTGTACTACAGTTTGCTAATTTCAGTTTTGATGCTTCCATTTGGGAAATTGCTTCTACCCTTTCCGCAGGTGCTTGTTTATATCTCACAAAAAAAGAAAATCTGTTACCTAGTCAAGAACTGATTGACTTTTTAACTGAATACAAAATTACTCATGTCACCTTACCACCTTCAGTTTTATCTTTGTTACCCCACGCAACCTTACCTGATTTGCAAATTTTAATTACTGGTGGTGAAGTTTGCCCCAAAGAATTAGTTACCCGATGGGCAAAAGAAAGAAGTTTTTTTAATGGTTACGGACCAACAGAATCTACAATTTGTACTAGCATCGCTCTTTGTCAACCTAATGGTAAAAAACCACTCATTGGTAAACCATTACCTAATCTCCGCATCTATATTTTAGATGCACATAATCAACCATTACCTCCTGGTATTCCTGGTGAATTGTGTATTGCTGGTGTTGGTTTAGCGCGGGGTTATCTCAATCGTCTTGAATTAACCGCCGAAAAGTTTATTAAAGTGGAATTATTTGGTAAAGTTGAGCAAATTTATAAAACTGGTGATTTAGTAAAATGGAAAGATGATGGCAATTTAGAATATTTGGGGCGCATTGATGAGCAGGTAAAATTACGGGGTTTTAGGATTGAAATGGGTGAAATAGAATCACTTTTATTACAGCATCCATTAGTTAAAGAAGCTGTGGTGATTTTATATCAAACTGAGAGTAATCAAAGTTTAATTGCTTATGTAACAGGAATTGATCCTGATTTTGGCAGTGATTTGAAAAAATATCTCAAATCCAGTTTACCTAATTACATGATTCCGGCTCAAATTGTTGTTTTGCAGCAGTTACCTTTAACTCCCAATGGCAAAATTGACAAGAAAGCTTTACATACTCCTAATGTGGGAATTGCAGGTTTACATACAGCACCACGTAACAAAGTTGAAGTACAATTAGCACAATTATGGTCTAATGTTCTTGAACGTCAAGAAATTGGCATTCATGATAACTTTTTTGATTTAGGTGGACATTCTTTATTAGTGATCAAATTGCTCAATCTGATGCAAGAAATGTTTGGTCAAAAATTGACATTGAGCAGTTTATTTCAAAATCCTACTATTGCTCAACTAGCAGAACAGCTTGGTAATAAAGAGGTGCAAAAATCCCATCCTGATGTGCTGTTATTTCAACACCAAGGAAATGCCAATCCTCTGTTTGTTGTACCAGGAGCAAATGGGCATGGTTTCTATTTTAAAGATTTGGCTATCAACTTAGAAAATCATCCAGTTTATAGCCTGGAAACTCCCGGAAGAAATGGAATTGGTAAAGTTCCAAAATCAGTAGAATTGCATGGTAGTCAACTGATTGATTTATTACGTCAGCAACAACCTCAAGGTCCCTACATACTGGCAGGATATTCATCAGGTTGTGCCGTTGCTTTTGAAATGGCTTACCAATTGGAAAAACAAGGAGAAAAATTAGAATTACTGGCTATTTTAGACGCTGGTTTAGTTACTCACCCTGAATATTTAATTAAGAGAAAAGACCTTGATTGGATTTGGCAATTACTCCAACGAATTGAAGCTGTAAAGGGAGTTTCTTTAGGTTTAGAATACGCTTATTTAGCTGATCAAATTGATGATCAAGCTCGTTGGGATTTAGCAGCAGAGTTTTTATACAAAAAGAATGTCCTACCCGAACATTCAAGCATTGATTTACTCAAAACCAATATGCAGGTAATGAAACAGCTAACAATTAATTATGCAAATTATCGGACTTCTGATCAAATTTCTGCGCCAATTGTTTTGTTCCGCGCCCAAGAAGTTTATGATATTGTTTTACAAGAAATCCGAGCTATTTCTAATTATGATTTACCGGACTGGGGATGGCAAGCTTACACACCAAACCCTATTAAAGTAATATCTGTACCTGGAAATCACGGAGGGATGCTTTATGAACCGAATGTGAAAACTTTAGCGTCACACTTGCGATTGATGATGGGTTGATTTAATGATTTGCAATCATCTATCTGACTTTTTTACAATCTGATTTTCTTAATTTTGCATTTTAAATTGGGATAAAAAAATGAAAACTCTGCCAATCAAAATTTCTGATGAAACCCTGCGGGATGGAGAACAACAAGTAGGTGTGTTTTTCTCTTTAGCAACTAAACATAAACTTGCTCATCTGATTGCACAAACAGGAGTCAGTGGATTTGCCATCATGCCTAGTGTTTGTGATCAAGAATCAGAGCTTACCAAAACATTAATATCAGATGGATTAACTCATCTAATTACTGCCTCTACGATGATGGGAAAAGAGTACATTGATCAGGCGAAAAACTATGGAGTTAAGCGTATTATTCTCTTCCATGCTGTTTCCGATCGCTTGATGTTTTTACGCAATCCTGATATTCGTTTAATGAGTGAATACCAGGGTAAAACGATTGATGATGATATCCCATCTCACATCATTAATAAGGTTCGTCAAGATGCTATTAATTTGATTGTGGAGAATTTACGTTATGCGACACAAGTTGCAGGATTGAGAGTAGATTTTGCAGCGGAGGATGCTTCTAGGGCAGACTTTAATTTTTTAGTACAGTGTATTAATTCGTTCAGTGGTTATGTTGAACACTTTTTATTGTGTGATACCGTCGGTGTACTCACTCCAGAGAAGAGTTATATCTGGATTAATGATTTACTCCAATGTACTACAGGGGTAGAGTTAGGAGTACATTACCACAATGATAGGGGGTTGGCGCTGGAAAACACCTTACAATCAATTACAGCGGGGGCAAGTTTAATATCAGGGACATTTTGTGGTTTAGGGGAGCGTTCAGGAAACGCTGCTTTAGAGCAAGTATTAAATGGGTTGCGACTTCGGTTCGGTATTGAACTAGAGGGCATAAACTATGATGCTGTTGATGCACTGACTAATTACATTGAAGAGATGGGGATTCGTCCTGCACCCCCTTATTCACGAATTTCACAAAGTCATGAATCAGGTATTCACGTCAATTCTCTACTTCGTGATCCTTTGAGTTATTCCACATTTCCCCATGATAAGACAGGTGTTGTCTTTGGTAAGTGGAGCGGTGTTAGTAATTTTCAATATCTCTTTGAAAAACAATTACAAAACCCTCAAACTAGGCAACAGTACGAGAAAATGCGCGATGTAATTAAATCTTTGGCGATAGAACAAGAATGCTATTTTACAGCTAAGGAAGTTTTAAAACTCTGGAAAGATGGTACCTTTGAATAGTCCATCTTGTAAATTGACATAAGACTTATAATCAAAACGGCTAGAAGCTGGGCTTTTTTATCATACAAGGAACAAGGTTCAAACCCTCTCCAGTATTAAATATTATTCCTTTTCCCTCTCCTAAGAGGAGAGGGTTAGGGAGAGGTTTACCAGAGGGGTTTCATACTAGTAGTCTGTCAACCCGAAAATGACGGGTGAAGGCAACCAGGGGGAGAAAAGAGGCAGGGGAGGGAAGAACAGAAGTTTTTTCCGATCATTACCCGTCAAAATAAATTTGACAGACCACTAGTACAAGACAGCGTAAATAAACCAACCATTCTAAATCATCCAAAAGCCTATACTGTCTTCATTTTGACTTTTGACTTTTGACTTCCGCCTTGCGGCACTAGCCTTCTTATTCTCTGCTATCTGCTCTATAAGACTCAAATAATTTTTTACAGATGCAAGCTACAACTTTTATTAATAAATCCGCCAAGGATAATTCTGCTTCAGGTACTAATCAATTTTGGAAAAATTTCCAAGCGGTTGTCGGTCCATATTGGTATCCTACAGATGCAAATGGTAGAGCATTTTCAGAGGTGATTCGCACTTATGGAATGCTGGCTCTTCTAGTATTATTAATTGTTGTTATGGTAGGTGCAACAGTTTTTAACAGCTTTGTTAACCGCTATTTACTAGATGTTATTACACAAGAAAAGGATTTAGAAAAATTTAGTGATTTATTATTGCTTTATGGTTTTGCGCTGGTTTTGGTAACAATTTTAGTAGGAATTTCTAAATTTGTTAGAAAAAAAATAGCTCTTGAATGGTATGAATGGCTGAATAGTCAAATTTTATCAAAATATTTCAATAATCGGGCATATTATAAAATCAATTTTCAGTCCGATGTTACTAATCCAGATCAACAAATATCACAAGAAATTGAGCCTTTAACTAAAGATTTTCTCAGCTTTTCAGCTACATTGCTAGAAAAAGTCCTAGAAATGACAGCTTTTTTAATACTGCTCTGGACGCTCTCTAAATTTGTAGCAGTTGCTTTAGTTTGCTATACAGTAGTTGGTAATTTAATTGCTATTTACTTGGCACAAGAATTAAACAAAATTAAGCAAGAAGAAGTTGAATCAAATGCAGACTATACTTACAGTTTAACTCATGTGCGTAATCATGCGGAATCAATAGCTTTTTTCCAGGGAGAATCACAGGAATTAAACATTGTTAATCGGAGATTTAATAGGATTGTTCAAAGTGTTAAACGCAAGATTGATTGGGAAAGAAGTCAGGATATTTTTAATCGAGGATATCAGGCGGTTATTCAAATATTTCCATTTATAGTATTTGGACCAATGCAAATTAGAGGAGAAATTGATTTTGGAGAAATTGCCCAAGCTTCTTTAGCTTGTAATTTGTTCGCAACAGCGCTGGCTGAATTAATCAAAGAATTTGCCACTTCAGGAAAATTTTCTAGTTACATTGACCGTTTATTTGAACTCTCGGAAGCGTTAAAATCTGTCACTAAAGAACAGGAAAATGTCAGTATAATTAAGACGAAAGAGGAAAAGCGACTAGCTTTTGAGAATGTTACTTTACAAACTCCCAATTATGAACAGGTAATTGTTGAAGAGTTGTCGCTGACTGTTCAACCTGGAGAGGGTTTATTAATTGTTGGTCCAAGTGGTCGTGGTAAAAGTTCTCTGTTGAGAGCGATCGCTGGTTTGTGGAACTCAGGGACTGGTCGTGTAGTCAGACCTCCTCTAGAAGATGTATTATTTTTACCTCAACGTCCTTACATAATTTTAGGAACTTTGCGGGAACAGTTACTCTATCCCCATACAAAACGGGGAATGAGCGACCGCGAACTGGAAGCAATTTTAAAACAAGTTAATTTGCAAAACCTATTGAGTCGAATAGATAATTTTGATACAGAACTTCCTTGGGAAAATATCCTTTCCTTGGGAGAGCAACAACGTTTAGCATTCGCACGTTTATTAGTTACTTGTCCTAGCTTTACTATTTTAGATGAAGCTACAAGTGCTTTAGATTTGAACAATGAAGGTAATCTATATCAACAATTACAAGAAAGGAACACAACATATATCAGTGTAGGACATCGAGAAAGTCTATTTAGTTATCATCAATGGGTTTTAGAACTATCACAAGATTCTAGTTGGCGACTTCTCTCTGTTGAGGATTATAGACAGCAAAAAGCACAAGAACTTACTACTGATAATTATGCTGAAAATTCTGGTATCACCATAGAAGTTGTACCCAATAATGAACTAGCAAATCAATCAGAAACATTAACAGTTTCTCCTGAAAATAGAGAAATTACCATAGATTTTGTATCTGATGATGAACCTGAAAATCAATCAGAAATATTAACAGATGCTTCTGAAAATTCAGAAATTATCATAGATTTTGTATCTGATGATGAACCTGAAAATCAATCAGAAACCTTAACAGCAGATACAGGTGAAATTCTAGGAATTTCTCATCGAGAAATGCAGGAAATAACTGATTATTCACTGGGTACTGTCAGAAGCAAAGCCAGCAAAGGTCAAACTATTACTGCAAAAGATGGTTTTACCTACTGCTATAATAAGGATTCAAAAGTTTTGAAATGGGTAAGAGTTGAACGCTTGGAGAATTAAGTAAATAATCCTTAACCTTAGCTGACGGCTGAATGCTTAAGTAGGTTGGCGTTAAAAATCGTTGTTAGAGAAAGGTAAGAGGCAAGATTAAATAAGTTTTCAGCGATTTTACGTTTCTTTACACAGTTTGGTTTTATTGTGTTCACCTACTTACATTAAAAGTAAAAAACGTAATATTCAGAATAATATTAGGTTAAGGAAATTTAGACCTTTTAGATCCCCCTAAATCCCCCTTGAAAATTGGGGAGTGAGAGGATTATCTACGGCACGCTACGCGAACAAAACCTTTTTCTTTTTACCTCATTTATATTGCTTTATTTACACTGCTTTCTAATCATGAGATTTACTTAAATATCTTAAATATCTTAAATGTCCTTGCTTTAAAAAGCATTTACTGATATATTTTTGATGGATAACATAAAGTTCCTCTCAGGAAAACAGGAATATATTATGACAACAGCAACATTAACAAATATTGAAGCAGTGCCATTTTTCGCTCGCTTTTTGGCAGCAGAAGAAGAACCACCAGAAAACCCACCAACACCACAACCAGAAGAACAGCCATTACCTCCTCCAATATTTACTTTCAAGTGGCCTTCTGATTGCGAAGATTGCTAAATATAGTAAATCTGAAATTGCAGAAATAGCAGCATCAAAAAATTGAAACCTGCTGTTTGTTTCTGAATAAATAGCATATTCAGATATCAAGAATATTTAAGCGATCTCTACTGGTTGAATATCCCCGAATTCTACTCGTTGGACAGCTACTATACAGGTGTCTACAAGAAATCGGGGATTTATAGCAGGAGTCAGGAGTCAGAAGTAAGACTTTCATGATAAATTGATATTCTAACTAGGGTTTGCTGAAAAAGTTATCTGTGAGGGCTAGGAGTATGGCTAACGCCACGCTTCGCTATCAAGGAGTCAGAAGTTCAAGGAGTATGGCTACGCCACGCTTCGCTATCAAGAAGTTTTTTGATTTGGAAATTGTGCAAACACTAATAAAGTGCAAGCTTTTTTAGGCTCACAGTACCTAAAACCTTGCACAATTTTAATTTTCATCATCCTCAATCCCTTGATTTATATAGGTTTTACATTTATTCAGCATCCCCTAACTACTCTATCTAAGGCTATAAAAAGCAACATTCTCAGATACTTTTTAGGTAGTTACAAATATCTGGCTGATCAAATTTAAATTAAAAAGTTTTTATGCACCTGTCTCCTGACATTGTTTTGTTAATTACCCACAGTGGTGATTTTTTCACAATAGATAGAGTGGCTGAAGCATTGTTAAAAAAAGGAGTGCAACCGTTTCGTTTAGATACTGATAGGTTTCCTCTAGAAGTACAATTAACAGCACATTTTGATCACAAAAAAAGCTATCACACTATAGACTATGGCGGTTATTCTATCAGTACAGAACAGGTGCAAGCGGTGTGGATGCGACGAAGATGGAAACCAAAACTAAGTGCAGACTTAGCTCCTAAGTTTCGAGAAGCCTGTATAAGAGAATCACAAGCCACCTTAAATGGTTTCTGGGATAGTTTGCGGAAAGCGCATTGGGTAGATAATTTAGAATGTATAAATACTGCCAATGATAAGTTGCGCCAACTGCGGGTTGCTACTGAGGTAGGTTTTGTCATTCCTCAGACTCTCGTTACTAACAAAGCTGAAGCTGCAAGAGAGTTTTTCCATCAAGTCAAAGGTAAGATGGTGAGTAAGTTATTAACTCCTTTATCCCAGACTATGGAATCTACTTCTTTCTTTCTTTATACCAGCGTGGTTAAAGAATCAGACTTAGAAAATGCGGAGTCACTGCGTTATTGTCCGATGGTGTTTCAAGAGCAAATTCCTAAACAGTGGGAATTGCGGGTGGTGTATGTCAATGGTAAAGTATTTGTTGGTGCGTTAGATGCCAGTGTTTATGACACATCTAAAGTAGATTGGCGTAAACCTGGTGTTGATGTTGGTGTATGGCAACACTATGATCTTCCTGAACAAGTGCTGCGTCATGTGCAAATATTTATGAATAAATTGGGGCTGTTGTTTGGAGCGTTAGATTTGATTGTTACACCATCAGGAGAATATATATTTTTAGAGATTAATCCTATAGGTGAATGGGGAATGCTAGAAAAAGATTTGGATTTGCCTATTGCTAAGGCGATCGCTGATACTCTAGTTTTATAATTACTAACAACTCAATAGTTATCTCGTTGAGGCTGGTAATTGGTAATTAGTAATAGGTGATGAAATCCCTGTTTTCATCGTGTTCATCCTTTAATACTGGACATCCTGATTCAGACAGTTAGCCTAACTAGCAACTCATACCAAGTTTAATTAAAATCATATTTTTTATTTATGACAATTTTAATAGTCACATATAGCAACGACAATGAAAGTATTCCTTTAGTGATCAAAGCAATTGAAGATCAAGGAGAAAAAGCATTTCGGTTTGATACTGACAGATATCCTACAGAAATCAAATTAGATATTTACCAAGGTGATACAGAAAAGGTAATTATCACAGACGGGGAAAAGCAACTGGATGTGAGTGAAGTTGCTGCGGTTTGGTATCGCAGGATGCGCTATGGGGCAAAAATTACCAACACGATGGATCAGCAATATAGAGAAGCATCAATTAACGAATCTCGCGCTACTGTTCGAGCTATGATTGCCAGTCTTCCTGGTTTCCATTTTGATTTGATGTCCAATGTAGAACGAACTCATCATAAACAATTACAGCTACAAATAGCACGAAAAATAGGACTGCTTACTCCACGCACTCTGACTACTAATAATCCAGAAGCAGTTAAACAATTTGCCTCTGAATGTCATCAACAAGGTATAGTAACAAAAATGCTTTCTTCCTTTGCAATTTTTGGCGAACAGGGAGAACAGTTTTTTGTGTTTACAAGTCCAGTTAAAGATGAGGATTTAGAAAATCTGGAAGGACTGCGTGTTTGTCCGATGACGTTTCAGGAAAACGTACCCAAAGCGTTAGAATTGCGGATAACTATTGTGGGACAGCGCGTATTTACAGCAGCAGTAAATTCTCAAAGTTGTGCAGGAGCTACCTATGATTGGCGTAAACAAGGGAGAGCATTAAAAGACGCTTGGCAAGCTTATGATTTACCGCCAGATGTTGAGAAAAAGCTATTGCAATTGATGGCTGAATTTGGTTTAAACTATGGAGCAATTGATATGATTGTCACACCTGATGGAGATTATGTTTTTCTGGAAATTAATCCAGTTGGGGAATTTTTCTGGTTAGAAATATTTTCACCACATTTACAAATTTCTCAGGCGATCGCAGAAATTCTCCTAACTGGTAAAAATCAAATTAATAGATAAGTAATAGATATAAATATCGAAATTATGCAAACTCGTAGCGTTACTGATCAAACACCATTTAATCCTGTATTTAATCCTTTTGCTACTGCCATTCAACTTTGGCGGGATTTGAAATTAGTCGCTGGTCCATATTGGTATCCAACAGAGGTGGGAACAAGAGCATTTTCCGAAGTGATTTATTCATGGGGAATGTTTATTCTGTTGCTCATATTAATTACTTCCGTTGTGGGTATTCATAGTCTCAGTAGCTTCTGGAATCGTTACGTTTTTGATATCGTCATTGAAGAAAAAAACCTAGAAAAGTATCTAGGTACATTATGGATATCTGTTCTATTTATCGTTGTCAATGTACTTGTAGTAGCATTTTCTAAATATATTAGAAAGAAAATAGCTATGGATTGGTACAAGTGGCTAAATAATCATATTTTAACTAAATATTTGAGCAATCAAGCCTATTATAAAATCAATTTTAAGTCTAAAATTACTAATCCAGATCAACGCATAGCCCAAGAAATTGAACCTATTACCATCAATGCGTTGAGATTTTCCACTACTTTTATAGAAAAATTCATGGATATGATTGCTGCTGTAATCATTCTTTGGACTATTTCTTCACAAGTGGCAATTTATCTCATCGTTTATACAATTGTCGGTAATATATTGGCGATTTTTTTAAGTCAAGAATTAGCGAAAATTAATCGAGAAGAACTAGCATTTAAAGCCGATTTTAATTATTGTCTAACTCATGTGAGAAATCATGCGGAATCAATTGCTTTTTTCCAAGGAGAAACCGAAGAATTAAATATTATTAAACGTAGATTTGAGAATGTGCTGAAAAATTCAGAACGGAGGCTAAATTGGGAAAGAGGGCAAGATATTTTTAACAGTGCTTATCAGTCAGCAATTAGTTTATTTTCTATGTTTACGCTGACACCTTTATTTATTCAAGATCAAATTAATTATGGAGAAATTAGCCAAGCTACATTTTGTAGTTTTATGTTTTCCAATGCTTTAGGTGTATTAATAGCTGAATTTGGTAACTCAGGCAGATTTTCTAGTTATGTCCAAAGGTTAGCGGAATTTTCAGATGCGTTAGCATCGGTAAGCAAAAAACCTGAGAATTTGGGTACTTTTGGTACTATTAAAGTCCTAGAAGAACGCCGTTTAGGGTTTGAGGATTTTACTTTAAAAACACCCAATTATGAACAAGTGATAGTTGAAGATTTATCATTATCTGTTCCCTCAGGAGAAGGGTTATTAATAGTTGGTGCTAGTGGTAGGGGTAAAAGTTCTTTGTTGAGAGCGATCGCAGGTTTATGGAATGCAGGAAGTGGTAGGTTAGTTAGACCTGCATTAAAGGAAATGTTATTTCTTCCCCAACGTCCTTATATAATTTTAGGAACTCTGCGTCAACAACTACTTTATCCGCATCCAGATCGGGAAATGAGCGATCGCCAACTAGAAGAAATTCTCCATCAAGTGAATTTACAAAACCTGCTCACCCGCGTCAAGAGTTTTGATACAGAAGTTGCTTGGGAGAATATTTTATCATTAGGAGAACAGCAACGTTTAGCTTTTGCCAGATTGTTAATTTCTTTGCCTAGCTTTACTATTTTAGATGAAGCGACCAGTGCTTTAGATTTAAAAAACGAAGAAAATTTATATTCTCAATTACAAGCTACAAACACAACTTTTATTAGTGTGGGACATCGAGAAAGTTTGTTTGCTTATCATCAATGGGTACTAGAACTTACAGAAGATAATCATTGGCAACTCTTACCAATTGCAGATTATAAGCACAAAAAATCAATTTCTCTCACTACTTCATCAAGATAATACAGTTTATTTAATTCCAATGAAACACAAACTGTAATAATCAAACTCTTGTGGTGCGGGCATCTTGCCCGCTAAATGTCTAATTTATCTCTTTGGAAACTGCTGTAAATTTGGAAAATAACTGAAAATCAAACTTATGCTCACCCAAAAGCCAAAACAATTTATTAATTATAAAAGCATCAAAATTTATGAAAAAACCTATCAATTACCAGTTCTAAAAAATCCTGCTGTAAAAACACTACAAAAGAAAATTCGTGAACGTCAAAAATTAATTAAAGAAGGTGTTCGTTATCATTATATTGCTGGAATAATTAAACGTAAAACAGCAATTACTCAAGGGGAAATTTTAGCAGAAATTCAATTATTTATCATAGACTATAATCAGATTATTGATTTTCTGGAAAATTATCAGGAAAGTTATCAGGGTTTTTTGTTAACTTTAATGGATAATTTAAAGAAATTATTTCAAGCAAAATATTTAGAAATCAGAAATCTCGAAGATGCCAGAAGTAGATTAGAATTAAAAAACCAACAAAATCCGCGAATCCTAAATGAACTCAGATGGGAGAAAAAAGAAAATTTTAAAGCTGTTATCATTTTGAGTAATGCTTATTTATTAACTTTAGAGAAAATTAAATTAATTAGTGAAGGTATTAGTAAACTGGCGGAAGACACTAAGAATCAAAGACAAATTGTACAACAAATAGTTAAAGATTTAGCAGTATATCAAGAAATTTACGAGTATCAACAAAAAGCTTATAAAATTCGTCAAGAAATAGCTAAACTTGCCCATAATGCCATTAATTTTGAAGATTCTATTCAAGATTACTTTAGTCCATTTCAATCTTTAATAGATGAAGTGATGAAAGTAGATGAATATTTTTATGCAACTGTGGGAGACATTAAAAGTCTAGGGGAAAATATTTTAAATTATCAATCCAATTTATTTACAACCGAAGAAAATGAAACCTTTTCTCAAACTTTTCTTGATTTTATGGTAAAAAGTTATGAGAAAAATTCTCGATTAAAAGATGTTTTAATTCAATCTCAATTATTAAATTGGCAAAGCCCAAATTTTGATACCAGTGAAAATGGCTTATTCTTGGGTCAAGGTATTGATTTAATCTCAAATTATATATCTCAACAAATATCTCAACAAATCCAAACTCTAGACAAAGCAGAAGTAAATCTTGTCTCTACATCATCTCTAGTTACGACTCAAAAGACAGAATTAATGGAAGTAGCGGAAGTAGCTAATAATCAGATTAGTTCTCAACCAGAATTTTTGATAAATCAAAATATTGACTATACAAAATTGCGGGATATGCTGGCAGAAAATAAATGGCAAGAAGCAGATATTGAAACTGCTAAATTAATACTTAAAGTTATGCAAAAAAATTATTGGAATGAAGTTTATCAAGAAGATATTGAGAACTTTCCTTGTCAAGACCTGCATATTATTGATCGACTGTGGGAACAATACAGTTATGGTTATTTTGGGTTTAAAATTCAACAAACAATCTGGAGTGAAATGGGTGGTCAAATAGACTATGAAACAGAAAAGAAACTGGGCGATCGCCTGGGTTGGCGAAAAGATGGAAAATGGTTAGATTACGAAGCACTAACCTTTGAATTATCCCCCATGACACCGATGGGACACCTACCAGCTAAATGGTTACACTACGACCAAAATAACCTGGAATTATCCTCACCTTCATCTACAGAAAACCAATCAATGGCAGCTTGGAGGGTAAAGTCTTGGTTAATTTGGCAGATGCACTTATTCTTTTCTCGTGTCAAAAGCTGTCACGAAACTTAAGGGGGCAGGGGAAACGCATCTAAATTAAAATTATCTTGACAAAATACTATATTAGTGAATCAAGACAGAAAAATATCTAATTCCATTCAAAATCTGATTAATTCCTTTATTAATATCCTAAAGATTTAAGAAATTTAGAGTAATTATTTATTTTTGATGATGGATTTATTTGGTTCATTTCTATATATTAATATCTATATTTTTTGACATTAAAAATCTAGATTCTATTGTCTAATCAAAAGAAAAATAAATTGTTTATATTTATGGTTGTCTATCTTTTCTGATTTTTATCAGATACATTCTAAAATCTTCTCTAAATATTCATCATCCCATCCTGCACAAAACTGCTTACTTTTAGTTCCTAGTTTTTGGCTTTTTTCTTTTCCTAAAAGATTAACTGCTATGTGACGAAGAACTGCAAAATTTTGCGGTGCATTTGTATCATGAGATGGAATCCGGTTTGGAAGTTCTAAAAATCGTTTTAGCCTCGTCTAATGTCCACTTCTTGCTGTTCATTGATCTAAAGTTTATCTATTATTCTGTCATTTTCCACTAAATTCTAAAGTGTTGCGGCACGATGGAGAAATATCAAAAGGTTAATATAACAGGGCATTGAAACGACAAAACCCCTGATTTCTCAAGGGTTTCTTTAGGGCCAGCAGTTGGATTTGAACCTACGACCTTCCGATTACAAGTCGGATGCACTACCACTGTGCTATGCTGGCGATTTGGGTAAGAACGTTTTTAATTGCCTCACAGATTTCATATTATAGCATAGGCATATCATTTGTCTAGAGGGTAAACAAAATATTTTTCCAGTTACCAAGAATCGCTAAAACTAGCCGCCGTGCTGTAGATTGATGCAAAAATATTTGGTACAGTGCAATTGGAGTATTCCTGGTGACACGGCTATACCAAAGCGCAGGAACATTTGTTCTTTAGAGATAATCAAGCATGGCAGCATTGATAGGCAGAGATTTATTAAGTCTAGCGGATCTGAGTTCTGAGGAACTGCAAGAACTTCTGGAATTGGCTACTCAACTCAAGTCAGAAAAACTGAAGTTGCATTGTAACAAGGTTCTAGGTTTGTTATTTTCCAAAGCTTCAACACGCACTAGAGTCAGTTTTACAGTCGCAATGTACCAACTGGGGGGACAGGTAATTGATCTGCATCCTAATGTCACTCAGGTGAGTCGAGGAGAACCTATCCAGGATACTGCTAGGGTGTTAGATCGTTATTTGGATGTTTTAGCAATTCGTACCTTTGCTCAACAGGAGTTGGAAACTTTTGCCAAGTATGCGAAAATTCCTGTAATTAATGCCCTCACGGATTTAGAACACCCCTGCCAGATATTGGCAGATTTACTCACCATTCAAGAAAAATTTGGCAGTTTGGCGGGTTTAACACTAACCTATGTCGGTGATGGGAATAATGTCGCTAATTCCCTGATGTTGGGTTGTGCTTTGGTGGGAATGAATGTCAGAATCGCTTTTCCGTCAGGATATGCCCCAGATGCAGAAATTGTAGAAAAAACTAGGGAAATAGCTAATAAAAAAACTGAAGTTATCTTGACTCACGATCCTGAAGCAGCAGCAAAAGGTGCATCCGTACTTTATACTGATGTTTGGGCAAGCATGGGGCAAGAAACACAAGCCAATAACCGCTTCCCTGTTTTTCAACCCTATCAAATTTCACAACAATTATTAAGTCTTGCAGATCCAGAAGCAATTGTTTTACACTGCTTACCAGCCCATCGTGGAGAGGAAATTACTGAAGAAGTAATTGAAGGTTCACAATCACGGGTTTGGGACCAAGCAGAAAATCGCCTCCACGCTCAAAAAGCTTTACTTGCGAGTATTCTTGGAGCAAAATAACGGTATGGGTAATTGGTAATGGGTAATTGGTAATTGGTGAAATTCTTATCTATTCCCTATTCCCTATTCCCTATTCCCTCACTATCAGTTACCAATTAGCATGAATATTTAATAAAAGCTTGTTAAGGGAAGAATTTTGTAGTACCAATGTTCTAGGGACATTTATTATTTACTTCCCAAAAAAATTATGGAACGTCTTACAGAACCCCAAAAAGAACTATACGAATGGTTGGTAGAATATATCAGGTTGAATCAACATTCTCCCTCAATTCGCCAAATGATGCAAGGAATGAATTTGAAATCTCCCGCACCCATTCAAAGTCGGTTAGAACATTTACGCAATAAGGGTTACATTGGCTGGAATGAAGGCAGGGCGAGAACTCTTCGCATACTTCATCCTGTTAAACAAGGTGTACCAATTTTAGGAACTATTGCCGCAGGTGGTTTAATAGAACCGTTTACAGATGCGGTGGAACATTTAGATTTGGCTAATTTATCATTACCTCCCCAAAGCTATGCTTTACGAGTCGCGGGGGATAGTATGATTGAAGATTTAATAGCAGATGGTGACGTGGTATTTTTGCGCCCTGTAGCTGAACCCAATCAGTTAAAAAATGGGACTATCGTGGCTGCGAGAGTGGAAGGACACGGTACAACTTTAAAACGTTTTTACCGCCATGATGATCTTGTCACCCTTAAACCTGCAAATCGGAATTATCACCCGATAGAAGTATTAGCAATGCAAGTAGAGGTACAAGGTTCATTAGTTTGTATTTGGCGTAATTATAACTAAAGGATGTCAGTTGTCAGTGGCAAATGAAAAACAGATGACTACTGATAATTACCAATCACCAATTACCAATCACCAATTTGCAAATTTATGTACCTGACGCAAAATGCAGTACCGAAATTGCCGACTTTTAAACTCAAGTTACCTTATGCGGGTGAGAAAGGGGGCAGTTATCAAATTAAGAAATCATTATCGGGATGTCCGAAAATGCCTTTATCTCTGCAATTGCGGGGATATCAACGCCAAGCCGTGACTAGCTGGTTTGCTAATCATGGTAGGGGGACATTAAAAATGGCTACTGGTAGTGGTAAGACTATTACTGCATTAGCGATCGCTTGCGAATTGTATCAGCAAATTGGTTTACAAGTCTTGTTAGTGGTGTGTCCCTATCGTCATCTTGTCACCCAATGGGGCAGGGAATGTGAGAAATTTAACTTACAGCCGATTTTAGCATTTGATAATTTACGCAGTTGGCAAAGTCAACTTTCTACGCAAATCTATAATTTGTCTTCTGGTTCTCAAGATTTCGTCACGGTAATTACCACTAACTCGACTTTAATTAGTGATGGTTTTCAAACACAACTTAAATATTTTCCGCCAAAAACTTTGATTATTGGTGATGAAGCCCATAATTTAGGCGCACCGAAGTTAGAGGAAAGTTTACCCCGAAAAGTAGGTTTACGTCTAGCTTTATCAGCCACACCAGAAAGATATTTTGATGATGATGGCACAGAATCTTTATTAGATTATTTTGGTAATATTCTTCAACCTGAATTTAGTTTACAGGATGCAATTTCTCAAGGTGCATTAGTTCATTATGTTTATAATCCGGTGTTGGTGGAATTGACGGAAACTGAGAGTATCGCTTATTTAAAATTAACCAAAAAAATTGGGCGTTCTCTCCTTTATCGAGATCGAGATATTGGGGAAGGAGCAGATTTTGAAGATAATGAAGATATCAAATCATTATTAATGCAAAGAGCGCGGTTAATTGGCACAGCAGAAAATAAATTAATAGCCTTAAAAGAATTAATGTCAACTCGTCGAGAAACCACCCATACACTCTTTTATTGTAGTGATGGTTCTCAAGAAATTGGACAACGTTATTCTCTGCGTCAACTCAAAGCAGTTTCTCAACTTTTGGGAGGAGAATTAGGTTATAAAGTCAGTACCTACACAGCAAATACTTCTTTAGAAGAAAGAGAAACTTTACGTCGTCAATTTGAAAGTGGAGAATTACAGGGTTTAGTCGCAATTCGGTGTTTAGATGAAGGTGTAGATATTCCCGCAATTCAAACCGCAGTCATTTTATCAAGTTCAGGAAATCCCCGCCAATTTATCCAGCGTCGAGGACGGGTTTTGCGTCCTCACCCTGGGAAGGAACGGGCAACTATTTTTGATATGATTGTTTTACCACCAGATTTGGATAGAGAAACTATTGAAGTCGAACGAAATTTATTAAAAAAAGAATTACGGCGGTTTGTGGAGTTTGCTGATTTAGCTGATAATGCTGGGGAAGCGAGGATGAAGTTATTGGCTTTGCAAAAACGATATGGTTTATTGGATATTTAATGTTGTAGAAATAATTATTTCCTCATCTTCTAATTGCACACCTTCAATTAGTTTATGGGCAGTTTTAGACATTTCTGTTGTATAAGGTTGTAGTGTATTATTTTTCAATGCTTCTGTGGTAGCAAAATCAAGAAACAGCCGCATTAATAGCGAGTCTTCTGCATCTTCATCATCATGCAATTGAGGAACAATTCTTACAATTGCTGTATCTGTGGATAAAACCTCAATCCAAGCATCTGCATTAGTAAATTGGGGATGTTCACGATAAAAATCAGCAGGAAGTCGAAACCCTGCACTGTTACCAATTTTGGTACTACGAATATTGTAGGAGTTACTCATTTGTTGTGTATTTTTATTTGGCTTCTACTTCTTTACAATAAGAATCAATCATATTGATCAAATTGCTAATACGATCTTTCGTCCATTGATTATTATTGAGTTTTTCTAGGAAAGATAACCAATATGAAGCACAAGAAACCTTCTGTTTTCTATCTTCTTGAAACATAGATTTAATAAGATTTGGACATTCCCATGCGTGATAAATTTGATCGTTATCACAAAAAGCATCCAAAATGGCTTCTCTTTGTGTATCATTCAAGGCAAATATAATTTGATGTAATTCAAAAGCATTAGCATTAGTGCTATGATAGCCGTTAGATTTTGTAAATTTATCAACAATCGTAGAGACTCGTTTAGAGAAACCTTCAAGCAACAGATTCTTGAATAAATTTCTTTGTTGACTTATCCCGACAAAGAACTATTAATTCATCTAGGTCAATAAAATTTGAGTACATAAAATGCTAATAATTATTTCAAAAAAGTTTACCAGTAACAATTATACAGTAACTAAAGATTTATCTTCTTCCCAAGAAAACAAAGGTTCAAGTTCACCTGATTCAGCAAAAGTAATTGCAGCTATTAAACATTGAGGTAAATTAACACAAATTTTTTTAGAATAATTTCCCGCTTGTCCACCAACAATTAATTTTTGTTCATTAGGAGAACTAATATTATTGTTTTTCGCATTTCTTAATGCCTCATCAAAACTAAATAAATTCCTTTTTCTACGAGATGAACTTCTTTTTAGACGATAAAAAAGATTTGATTTAGGTATCTTATAAATCTGACGCAAAAGAGAATAAAAAACATCATTATCTAAAGTTGCTGTAACAACATATTTACCAAAATTACCTCCACCAATCATCATATAACTTTCATCATCAACTTCTAAGCTAACTAAAGTTCTCCTATGACCATCTAACTCACAAATAGCTGTTTTAATTTGTTTCCAATTTGGATTATCAATGAAGTTTTCTTCATTTCTGTTTCCTGTCCAGTTGTCTGTATATAACTTTGATACAAACATTATTTCCTCCTTGTTTTTGGGGGTGTAACTTCAATTATTTTAGTGCCACTGGGAGTAATAATTTCTAATTCTTCTATACCTAATTGATAAGCCATAGAATTTACACCCCCTCTTAAACCACAAGCATCACAAAGGTCTCTATCTACAATTAAACGAGCTTTTTTAGCTGTAATATCTGCATCTTTTACTTGCTGGAAAACATCAGCTTCTGCATGAGTTTTAGAAATAGGGTTAACTTTGAAAGTTATTTGCCGAGGATTAGGATTACTACCAGAATTGATGCCAAAAAAAACTTTGACCATCTATTTCTATTTTAGCAATTGTTGATTTATCTGTCTCACTACCAGCAGGGGGTAAACTAAGACGCTGCCTATATTCAGCTAAGTCATCAAAAATACTGTCCGTTTTTCTTCTCCTGTAACTTGAATATTACTATTTCATTTTAGCATAGCTAAATTTAGTTAGTGTGATTATATACGATAGTGACAAATAAGTAAACTACCCTATTTTCCCTCTCACCCAAACACGGAAAGATTTCAACAAAGCAATTTCACCCATAGTTTTACTTTGCTGGATGAATCTATTCATATCCCCAACAGAAACTAGAGGGAAAGCCAGACTAAACTTAATTTCAATATATTGATTTTCTACCAATTGATAAAATTTTAAAACTTCACCGTCATATTTCCACAATTCAGCCACACCTAAAGCCGCATAAATATTAAACTTATTCACAGAACTGCTAGTAATATCAATTTCAACTGCTAAATCAGGAGGAGGATCTATTTCTAAATTTAAAGTTTCCCTACCTCTCATAGCTGCTTCATTTTGGATATAATAGCAACTATCTGGTTCTATTCCCTTTGCAAAAAATTTACGTTTTAATGTTGTCGAACCAGCACTTCTAACTTCAATATCTAATTCTTCAGCTAAAGCAATAATAAAATTACCAAAATTGCTTTTTGGGTTTTCGTGTTCAAAAAGTGGAGTCATAATTTCTAAAGTACCGCAGTCATAAGCAAACCGAGAACCCCTATCCTCACCTGTATCTCTCAACAAGGCTTCAAAAGTTTCCCAGCTAACGTTATATAAAACCGTTCTTTGTTCAGCAGTAATTGACTGAAGAAGCATATACAATACCTATTCCATCACGATACTAGATAAAATACCGAGAATTTTACCGATATTATTAATATAATAATCTGTCAAGTCAATTTCTACCACTTGATTAATCAGGTTTAAAAATTTCCAGTTAGTCCCAGTGGTGACAGTACCATAAATTGTTTGAATATTATTACCTTCACGTTCATTAAACATTCTGGCGGCGATCATTTCTGCTACACATTTTCCTAAACCTGCATTAATATTTTATTTTTTAGCTTCTACAATTGTGACAACTGGAGCATTAATAATTAATAATTCAGGTGAACGGCTCATAATGAAATCACAATTACCGTTTAATCCTTGTTTAATATCTACAGTAAAATCAATCCCTGAAAATAAACTGATTTGATTGCAGGACTTACGCAACTGGCACATTGGTAGGGTGCGTCAAATATCAACAATCTGTTTATTTGCAGGATTTATGCAGTCTGACGCACCCTACAACAGATTTTTGGTGTGACACTTGCGTAAGTCCTAGATTGTTTAAATATTTTCTAGCTGCTATTAAAATTGGCGCAATGATCATTTCCGAACGGGATTTTTCAGTATTACTAGCAAGTGCTAAAGGTAGATTTTCTTTTAATACTTCTGTTAGTAAATCTGGACATTCAATTTCTGGAATAGATGCAAAAATATTAACTTTATCTATAATCGTTAAAGCAAAGGCTTTTCTAACTTTGTCTAGAGTAAATTCACTGTATGAAATTTGAGTTATTCCTGTAAATTACGCACCCTAAATGACTTCGTTTCGTGCCTATTCCCTGATTATTGACAAACCCATTTCCATAAAGGATGAGAAGATCCTTGTTGACGAATTCGATAAAGTTGCTTTTTTAAATTTTCCTGTTCTTGTAATGGTAATCCCCATATAATATTACGACTTTGCCAAACTAAAACAGAAGCCGTCATACCAATACATAAACTTAAACCCAGTGTAGACAGAGGATGAAAAATCAGTGTATATCGTAGTCCTACCCAAGTAAAATATTCTCGTAACAAATAAATTTCAGTCCGTAAATTCCATAGGCACAAAGGCGCAATAATTAGCCACAAAGAACCGGCAAATAACCATCTGCCACACACTGTTAGCCTATGTAGTTTTTGTAATTGTTGAGCAACAGTAGGGTCTAATTCCACTGCTTCTGGTTCAAATTGTGGTTCTTCAGGTTTATCCATAGGAAATGTATAATGTGCGCCTACAAAATATTGTTAATCTTGTTCCCCGTCTCCGATTGGGAATGCTTACAGCAATTCTCGCTCTAATGAAATAGAATGGAGGGCGCAGGCCCTGCGCCCCTACAGGTTTTGCGATAAAAAACTGTACATCATAATATCAGGAAGCACTGTATTATTGCGGCTATGCTGCTTAGTAACAAGGAGGCAGAGCCTCAACTGAGACATTCCCAGCCAGAGGCTAGGAGTGAGTGAAATTTAACTTTCTTGAGAACTTATAGGAGTTTCAACTGAGTAATTTTCAGTGCGTTCTCGCCACCAAATTAGTAGTGTACTAGCAATGAAAATACTAGAATAAGCTCCCATTACAAAGCCCACAATTAACGCCAGAGAGAAATAATGCAGCGTTTCCCCACCAAATAGGAAAATAGCAGTTAATGTCAGTAAGGTTGTTAAAGTGGTGTTGATTGACCTAGACAAAGTTTGGTTAACGGCATCATCAACAACTTCAGCAATTGGTTGTTCAGGATGAAGTTTAATAGTTTCCCGAATGCGGTCATAAATTACCACAGTATCATTCACTGAAAACCCTGTAATAGTCAGTAAAGCCACAATGAAAAGACTATCTACTTCAACTCCGAAAACTAAGCCTAAAATTGAGAAAACTCCAGTTGTTACCAGAATGTCGTGAAACAAAGCCACAATAGCTAATAAGGCATAGTCCAACTGAAACCGGAAAGCCATATAAACAGTAATCCCGACAAAAGAAACTATTAAAGCTAAGATTCCCGAAGTAAATAACTCTTTTCCTAAAGTTGCACCAACGGAGTCAATTTGATTTTTTTGGGGGTCGAAAGTGCCGATTTTTTCAGTTAAGGCATTTTGCAAATTACTTCGCTGTTCTGTTTCCAGGTTTTTGGTACGAATGGTAATACCATTTTCCTGTCCATTTTCCGAGATTAACTGAATGCTGCTATCTCCAAGTCCTTGGGATTTAGCGACTTCTCGAACAACGTTGATATCTATGGGTTGGTCACAGTTACCAGGTTTGCCACAGTCCCGCACAAATTGCAATCTGGTTCCGCCGATAAAGTCTAAGCTGGGACGCAGAGGTGCTTTGATATTGGGATTAAGAGAAGATATCACCATTGAGATGATACCGACCAGGATAATAATAGAGGAAATAGTCCACCAAAGACCCCGTGATTTGTTGATACTTAGTCTCATTGTGCTACTCCTGTCTTATTCACTGTTGGCACATTAGGAGCATAAAGTTGTGTGTTCCGCAAAGAGGGAATAGAAATAACTAAAAACATTAATGTGCGACTACAGGTAATTGCGGTAAACATACTCACCCCTACGCCTAAAGCTAAGGTAAGTGCAAAGCCTTTGACTAATCCTGAACCTAACCAAAATAATGCAGCACAAGCAATCCAGGTGGTGACGTTACTATCTAAAATACTGGAAAAGGCGCGGTAAAAACCAGATTCTACAGAACGATATAAAGATTTACCTGCTTGTAATTCTTCTCTGGTGCGTTCAAAAATCAAGACGTTAGCATCAACAGCCATACCAATACTGAGAATAAAACCTGCAATTCCCGGCAAAGTGAGGGTAACACTTAGTAAACAAAATGCAGCCCAAGTCAGTATGGAGTAAATTATTAGTGAAACATTGGCTATCATTCCCGGTAGGCGATAGTACCACACCATAAATATTAATACTAAAGTCAAACCACCGATACCAGCGTAGATACTTCTTTGAATACTATCTTTTCCTAAAGTAGCGCCTACTGTTCTTCTTTCCGCAATTTCCACAGGAACGGGTAATGCACCACCGCGCAATTGTACCCCTAAATCATTAGCCTCTTGGGCTTGAAAACGACCGGTAATAATAGCAGAACCACCAGTGATTCCAGTAGCAGCGTGTTCTGGTCCTACGGTGGGTGAACTGATCATTTCATTATCGAGGAAAATACCGATACTGCGACCTGTTCCAGCCAGATCTTTTGTCAGTCCAGCAAAGAGTTCTCCACCTTTTTGATCAAAACGAATAGCCACATTCCAGTTAGTGCCTTGATTGGGTTCACCGTAGGCATCCTTGAGATATTTACCAGTTAGGGGTGGGTTGGTACTTTCAAACAATTCTGCAACTGCTTGATTATTTTTCTCCAACTCTTGCTTATTTTTATCAATCGCGGCTTGATCTTTGGACTTTTTCAACTCTTCTCGCTTAGTTTTCAGGTCGTTTCGTGTTACCTGGAAAGCAAAAAGTTGTGTTTCTGTATTCGGTTTTTGGATGCGGAACTCTAATTGCGCTGTACCACCTAATACTCGTTCTGCTTGTTCTGGGTCATTGACACCCGGTAGTTGTACGGATATCTTATCTGTACCGATAGTTTGAATTAATGGCTCAGAAACACCAAGACCATTAATTCGCCCTTCGACTACTTTTTTCACAGCTTCCAATTCTCTTTCGGTGATTTGGGGAATTTCCGCCGTTGGTTTCACCTGAATAGTAAGCTGTGAGCCACCTCGTAAATCTAACCCCAAGGGGACAGGAATTGTCACAATCACCGTAATAGCGGCGATGACCAAAACTATAATTAACGCTAATAGCGATCGCTGTTTTTGCATACTATCACTCACAACTAACAAAGGTTATAATAACGTTCTTTGATTGCGTTGTGAGTAGAAGTTTGAGGTGGTCAGTAGTCAGTGGTCATTGGTCATTGGTCATTGGTTTATAGCAACTAACAACTAACAACTGACAAATAGCTAAACTCGCAGAGCGATCATCTTCTGGACGGCTTCTACGATTTGTTCTGGTTGGACAATAGTTAGGCGCTCAAGATTACCGTTGTAAGGTGTGGGAATATCTTGAGAAGAAAGCCGCAATACAGGTGCATCCAATTCATCGAATAAGCGGTCATTAATCGAAGCGGTTAATTCTGCACCAATACCCCCGGTTCTCATACACTCTTCTACAACAATCACCCGGTGAGTCTTGCGAATTGATGCGCCAATAGTTTCAAAATCAAGAGGTTTTAGGGAAATTAAGTCAATAACTTCTGGATCATAACCTTGTTTTTCCAAAGCTTTTACAGCTTGCAGCACATGATACCGCATCCGCGAATAAGTTAAAATCGTCACGTCCTTACCTTGACGGACAACCTCGGCCTTATCTAGGGGTAGCACATATTCTGTTTCTGGCAGGTCTTCTTTTAAATTATAAAGTAAAACGTGTTCAAAAAATAACACAGGGTTGTCATCGCGGATAGCTGCTTTCAGCAATCCTTTAGCGTTATAAGGTGTGGAACAAGCCACAATTTTTAAACCGGGAACAGCTTGGAAATAAGCTTCGAGACGTTGGGAATGTTCCGCACCTAGCTGTCTACCCACACCCCCGGGACCGCGAATCACCATAGGGATTTTAAAGTTACCACCGGAAGTGTAGCGTAACATACCCGCGTTGTTAGAAATTTGGTTGAAGGCGAGGAGCAAAAAGCCCATATTCATCCCTTCAATAATCGGTCTTAACCCAGTCATAGCCGCCCCTACAGCTATCCCTGTAAAGCTATTTTCGGCAATGGGGGTATCTAAAACTCGCAGATCACCATACTTTTGGTGTAAGTCTTTAGTAACTTTATAAGAACCGCCGTAGTGTCCCACGTCCTCACCTAGAACGAATACGCTGGAATCGCGTGCCATTTCTTCGTCAATAGCTTCCCGCAGGGCGTTGAAAAATAGTGTTTCTGCCATTTAGACCTTTATTACATTTTATCGTTATAGAATTTTATCGTGCCATTGCCCCGAATACCGTCAAGCGTAGCACTGTTGTTGAGAACAAAAGATAATTTTCATATAGTTTGTATCCTATTGTCAAGCTAAGAGCATAACTGAAAAGCTAACCCCAGAGTGCGACGACTTCTTCTTGCTTCTTCATTCTTTTGACTGGGCGCAGTCCCTGCGCCCCTACCTCCTGACTCCTACTCTTCAACGAAATTTTTATATTTCAATCAGGATTTTCTCAAGTGAAGCATGAACATTATGGGAAATAAATATAAAGTATCCAAGCTATGACTAACAATAAGTTATTTCCCCGCAAAAAACCACTGTTATTATTAGCAATGGGGTTTTTTACGTCTGCACTTTTACCAATTCTCCCATCAAAAGCAGAAAATGTTTTTCTCCCCTCTAATGCACCTTTACAGCTAGATTTACTTACCCAACCCAAAGATAATATCATCACAGCTAAAACTATTGATCCCCAAAAATTAACAGTTCCTAGTTTATGGTGGGCTAAAGAAAATTCAGAAAAACAGCTTTTAGATAATTGGATAGTTTACCCACCTTCGCAAACAGAAGCACCCCGCGCAGATTTAATTATTAATCAGCAAATTTGGAGCTTATTAGACTATTTTGGCAAATATGTCTTTGTGAATCGTTTAGGTAGCCTAGCTAGTAAATATGGTTACAATATCCGAATTTTCAACTATCAGAAAGAACCTTTAGCAACTTACACCTGCAATTTTCCTCAAAGTCCTGTTTCCTGTCGGCTTCAGATGAATAACCAAACTAAAGTCGGTTTTAGTTTTGCTTTGTAAAATTAGGATTTTTTGATCTCCATAAATAAATCTTCGTACTCTTTCATAACGTCTGGAGGGAAAGGAAGTAGAAATTCACTTTTGGCAAAAGTTTCTGAATCAGTTAATAATAAGTTTTGTAACTGCTGCTGAATATCCCCACCAGCAATGGTTTTGTCAATGGGAGAATTGCTTTTAGTTAGTAAGGCAATTTGTTTAGATGTATTGGGTTGTAAACAAAAATCTAGCCATTGGTATGCTAAACTGTCATTATTAACACCTGTGGGACTTACCCATAAATCAGACCAAATTGCTGTTCCTGATTTGGGGACAACTGCGGCAAATTTTGGATAACGACTGATGATGGGGATAATATCATCAGACCAACCGACTGCTAACCAAGTGTCTCCAATAATTAATGGTTCTAGATAGTTTTTGGAATCATAGAATTTGACTTGTTGATTTAATGCTTTTAATTCTGTTTTTAAGGCAGAGATTTGATTGATATTCTCTGTATTATAAGATTTTCCTAATTTCTTCAAAACTAAACCAATGACTTCTCTGGGATGATTTAGTAAAGAAATGCGATTTTGCAATTCACTGCGCCATAAATCACTCCAATCTGTGGGTGTCCAACCCAGTTGTTGAAACTTTTCTCGATTATAAATAATTACGGTATTTCCCCACCGATAAGGAACTCCCCAAATCTTACCCTCTTGATCATGCTTAATTACCTGTTGCCATTTTTGATTGAGGTTAGCTAAATTTTTGATGTTTGCTGTGGCTAATGGTTGAATTAATTTTTGATCAATTGCTGCTTGTAACCAATAATCTCCCAAGGTGATTAAATTGGCTGTTGGTGATTTTTGATTTTGATTGAAGGGTAAATAACGAGTCCATTCTTGCTGATTATTAATTGGTGGTTGTTGCCAAGTTTGTAATAATTTAAATAAATCCTCCAACTGATTAATGGGGGTAAATTTTAACTTTCCCGCTTGAGTTACGGTTTTCCGAAATTGATTAACTACCTGACCGGGGATAGAATTTTTTAATAATTGGACATTTAAGAGTGGTTGCTGGTTTGTTCCGCATCCGACGATCGCCTGAGAAAGTGCTAAGATACTTGTACCTAATAAAAAAGATCGTCTGTCCATAGTTATATATGTATAAGCACAGTTGATAATTATCAGTTTAGCTAATTAATATGCTTGATTTCTATAAAAATTCCAGCATTCCATCAATAAAAAAGCCATGAAAGGTTAAATGATCCATAAGTATAGCTAGGATTGTCAGTAAAGTGAATAACATGGAGAAAATATTTTTTTGGTGCAGGTATTAAATGGAATCATTAGAAAAACAAATTCTCACGTTAAGTCAGAAGGTTAGTGCCATCTATGAAGTGATTGAAAGGCTTGATATGAGGCTATCTCAAGCTTTATCAGATTCATCTTTAGGGCAATTACCAGCGATAGAACATTATCTGGAAAAAAAGCAGCCAGTAAATGAGTTAAGAGAATTGAAGCATAAGGATATTTTGCTTGATGGTGTTCCCGAAATGATTTATCAGACTACAGATAAACAAATAACACCCGAAATTCAAATTCAACGCCTAACAACGCAGTTGACCGCCGCATATCATCGAATTGCTGCCTTAGAAGAGCAGTTGCTCAGACAGAGAGTTTATTGATTAGTACTAAGTTGCTCAAATTGGGCTTCAATGGCTGCTAATAGTTGATTTTGTTGCCAATTTCCACTTAAAGCAGCAGCAATACAAGCCGCACCCGCACCAACACCTTCTTTAACAAAACCCCGTTCATAAGCTTGAAATTGGGGATATCGGGAATTAGCAAAACTCAATTTTGTAGCTAACAAGGGGGGGGTGCTATTTTTGGGGAAACTTTGGGCTAAGTCAATGGTTGCGCCTGTGGGATCTTCTGCTACCCAGCGGGTTGTACCAATGACGATTTCTGCGGGTTTCCAAGAGAGGGAATATTTGTGCGCGATCGCTTGAATTAAAGCATAAACTGCTAACATTTGCGTACCTCCACCTAATAATACCCCACAACTTCGACTCGCAGCGATCGCCATTCCTGCTACAACCACCTGCATGGGATCACCTACCGCCGCCACCAGTGCTAAAGGATCAACTGACGGGGGCATTTTTTTCAATACAGTCTGCACCAAATCCCATTTTTGCCCATGATTACACACAGGATGGCTACTATTAACTTTGCCAGCAGCATCAATCCCCAAACCAGTTAAAATTGCCAAAGCCGTTGTTGTGCCACCGACCACGCACTCACTCAGAATTAAATACCCATCATAACTTAATTGAGAACTTAATTGATCACCCCAGCGTAATCCTTCAGCTAGTAAATGTTTAACAGTATCTACATTTATCGCCGCACCCCCACTTAAACACCTCGCTGGCGCACCACCCAAATCAATTAATGGCACAGGTGGAATATGTAGTAATCCCGCATTAAATAAGTAAACAGGGATATTTAAATTAGCCACCACAGCCCGCGAAATCAGCACAGGAGAAGCCCCCGAAGTCAAAGGTGGGAGAGGGTACTTAGGTTGATATTCAGCACCGTAATAGAGAAATTCCGCATCAGCACAAGCCGTATATCGGCGATCATCTGGAGTCAAACCAGCCGCAGAAATCCCCGGAATCAAACCAGTTTCTGTAAATCCTAAAACACAGGCAAATATCGGTAATTTACCCCGATAACGATTAAGCCATACTTCGCCCTGAGTAATTTGGGTATAAATATTAATCATATAGCAGGGAACAGGGAACAGGTAATTGGTAATTGGTAATTGGTGAAAACTATTCTTCTTTCTTCTGAACTCGTGACTCCTGACTCGTGACTCCTGACTCCTGACTCCGAACTCCTTACTCATAATCCATTAATACTTGCACCCAATGAGGTGGACGGGGAATGGGATTGCCTAAACGGTCTAGAAGTAACCAAGCCGTAAGATGAACTATAAACAAGTAAATAAAATTATTGAGAAGAATTAGAGCGATCGCTCCCAATTGAATTAATAGTAAATTGGGAGTCATTAACAATTCCAATTTTAAAAAAATCCATTCAATAATTTCCGTCACCTGAGTAATCACATAAATCCACAAATCTTCCCCCGATAGCACCGACAAAAACCACAGGCGAAAAAACACCCCCAGCGTTCCCAACAGCGTCCCTAAAACAATAGAAACAATCCAGGGTACACGGCGATACCAAGTCGCCCCTAACAGCACACCCATCAAGGCAAAAGGCATGACAAATAATAAACTCCGAACCGGACCCATCAACACAGACAACAACAACCCAGAAGTTACCGCTGCCATCCAAGCTGCCCGTTTACCCCAACGTAAATAAACCAAAGCAATAGGAATAGGAAAAAACACCCGCAATACTGGACCCAAAGGAAAATAAAAATTAATAAACCAAATTAAACTCGCCGTACTGGCTAAAAAAGCCGTTTCCACCATCCTTAAGGTACTTTCAACCTTCAAAGGTTGGTACTGTAATCGCGGTTGGGAAAGAGATTCAGGAGATGAATCTTGCTCTGGTTCTTCTGGTAGGGAATCAACGATACTCATGCCAAACAACTAAATTAAACTATAGTTTTTTCCAAAGCTGACCAATCTGGAATATGAATTCTATCTTGATCCCTCACAATCAAACCCTTTTTTTCTAGCTTTGTCAGCACTCTTGTCACAGTTTCCCGTGCCAATCCACTTAAACTACTTAATTCCCGGTGCGGTAAATTAGGAATTTCCGTGCCAGCATTCTCTTGTTTTCCTTGTCCCTCTGCCAAAAATAGCAACGTATCAGCCACCCGTGACTGACTATCCGATTCCCGAAGACGTAATCTTCTGTTAACCTGTCGCAACCTTCTAGCCATTAATTGAGCCAATCTCATGCCGGCTAAAGGTTCTGTTTGCAGCAAATTCACAAAATCTTGAGCAGGTATACTCGCAATCGTCGTCGCTGCCAGAGTAATAACATCATTAGAACGGGGGACTTCATCTAGCGCTGCCATTTCCCCAAATAATTCCCCTCTACCAATAATATTTAGCGTTACCTCTTTCCCATCCAAATTATACGTACGTATTTTTACCCATCCATTTATAATAAAGTATACAGAACCGCCCCAGTCATTCTCTAGTAAAATTACTTGGTTAGCTGGATGGGTACGAGTAACAAGATGAGCTAGAGCCTTTTCTACGCCCAGTTCCGGCAAGCCTTGAAAAAATGGTGCTGTAATTATCCATGTATAAGATGTGTTATTTGTATTATATCGTTCTTCCATCAGGGCATCTTGATTATTAAAGTTGCTATCATCACAACACTAAGGTCGTTATTCTAAACCTAGATCATCAAAGTAAAATTACCTCTAACAGAGATTGTCTCAGATCAGACCAACTATAGTTATATAAAAAAGTAAAAATAGACTCCCAATATGCTAATATAACATTTTTTTTTGGGATTGTTGTCACTGCTGTGGTAAATACTGATTGACAATATTGACTAATATAGAAGTATTATCTGATTTTCGTGTATCCTAAACGAGAGTGCATGACCAACATCACGCAATCTTGTTAATTACATTCTACACTGAAAACCTAACTAAACCTTAATCGTATCAATACCTATGCCATTTTTTGTGGGTTTGGTTAAGCAAAAGTGCGAAAGATACGTATTCGTTAGGTTAAGCTTAATGAATCTGTCACACTAATGTGAACAACATTAATTACAAATCAAGGCTTTTTTAAATTCAGTAAAGTATTGCCTTTACACTTTGTCACTGTCTTTATACATAAATATGCCTATACCATGCAAGCTACCAATAATTAAAATTGAACCGGATGTATATAAAACATATTACAGCTATATGAGGTACAAAACTTGATTAACAAGCTATACCAAACAAGGCTGTTACGAATGACTCCTGACTCCTGCTTGAAGTACCTGAACAAAATTAATTCAACATTGTTGAAACAAAAATTTCCCTATTCCCTGTTCCCTATAATTTATTTTGCACGACTACTTAACATAATTAGCAGTGACAAATTCTCATCCTGGAAACTTCTGTAATTGTCAGTCCCTTACAAATCAACGTACATTTTTAACTAAGGTAACTTAACGTGACTTACCATACTGATGAAATTCACCAACTAATTGCAGATATTGATCACTTACTGTCTCATAGTGCTAAAGGTCTTTCTAAGTTCCTTTCTAACCAAGGACAACAGGAAAAAGAGGTTTTACAACGAGTACGGAGCTTTTTAGTGCAATTGGAGGAAGATGAAATATCAAAGAATCATGTCCTACCGGAAACCACTAAACCATCGTCCACATCGGCATTTTCATCTCTGTTGACACAATTTAATCAACAGAATCTTCCATCTATTTTAGAGTCTTCTGGGCATCCACCAGAGACAATTAGTAGTGAAACAGCACAACCCAAACAAGAAATAACGGTTTTACTTCAGCCTTTGCGAGAGGAATTATCCAGGTTATTGGCAGAAAGAGCAGACTTGATTCAGGAAATTAGACAACTAGAGCAAAAGCGACTCCAAAATTCTTCATTAAGCCAACAGTTAGCTAACCAAGAAGAGATGATTTCTGATTTTTTAGAAGTCCTCATGGGTCGTTTAGTACCACATTTAACATCAAATTCTGGGTTGCTACTTAATGCTAATGTGCAAAATATAGACGCAATTACGTCTGGTATTCAACCTATTTTAGAATCAGCAGAACGGGTAGAACAGTTAGCAAATTTAGCTCGAAATTTAGATCAACTATTGATATCTCTGGATGGAACTGTTAATACTGTTTTTGAAGCCCTAGAAAGTAATATTAACGCCTATTATCATTCTTTATCCCAGGCATTAGCTAAAATGCACGATCAGGGCATACAGGGTGAACAATTAATGGCAAATTTCCTCAATAATTTGACTCAATATTTACAACAGCAAGTTTTGATTAATGAGTCTCCTATTTCTCCTGGAAATCCTCAAATAGTATCGGCATCACCATCATTAGCGGAATCTTTTGCTGTTGCTACAGAATCTTCAGAAGATATACCTCTAGAAAATTCTGTAGCAACAGCACCATTATTAGCTGAATCTCCGGTTGTTGAAGAATCAAAAACTTCAGAAATTTCAGAAGATATATCTCTAGAAAGTCCTGGGGCGGAAATATTGCCAATTAATCTAGCTACAGAGTTGTTGGAAAATCAATCACAATCGGCTAAAGATTTACAATTGACAAATACTGACGAAGTAGATGAACTTTATGCAAGTTTCTTTAATACTGAAAGTTCCTCATCGTTAAATTTCTCACTTTCTCCTGATCTAACATTTAGGAAATATGAAAGTTTAGCCATTGCTCCTGAAGAGGTTAGTAATGATTTATTAGCACTAGAAACTAACGATTTCACTGTTTATACTATAGATGAAAGTGCTGCGTTAAGAGAACCAAAAAATGATGAAAAACAAGAAGAGCCGCAAACAATAATTACTGCTAATCCTACAGAAGTTAAAGTCCCACTTTTACCAGAAGAAAACGAGGATTTACTGCTATTATCAAAAGACGATGAGGAGAAATATGAGCCACAAATAGTAATTTATCCTGCGCCTACGGAAGTTCAAGTCCCATTTTTACCAGAAGAAAAAGAAGTTGTAGAGCAACCTCAAAAAGAACTTAAACAAGACCTGCAAAAAGAACTAGATTCTATTGATACAATCACAGTTTTAACTGATTTGTTGGTGGACACTGGTGATGAAACAGTAACGTCAGAAGTTGTCAATCAATTAGATAATGTAGATGGAGAAACAGAAAATCAGAAATTAGCATTGAATAACTTTGTTGCTGCTGATGAGGAAAATTTGCTGTCTGTATTAGATAATGATGTTTCGGAAATACCAGAAATTGTTTTAGATGCCAAGCAGTTGCAACAGTTAGATCAAGATTCGTCTAATTTTGATCAACCATTAAATTATGGTGGAGAATCTATAACTAAGTTAGATTCTAGCAGTCAAGTTGATAGTTTAAATATAGTTGCTGATCAGGACGTAGATTTAAGTTTAACAACTCAGACAGATGTAGAGGCTGAACTAGAAGATGTTACCCAATCTCCACTCACTGAGGAGCAATCTCCAATTACCGATAATCAAATATCAATTCACAATGAAGACGAGAATAATCTTATTTCTAGTGATACTTTGGACGCCAGTTGGTATTTAGGAATTGATATTGGAACGACGGGAATTTCTGCGGCTTTATTAAATCGCTCTCAATTGATAGTTTATCCAATTTATTGGTCAGCGGAAAGTCAAGTTGATGGTTCTAATTTTCAGCAATCATTCCGTTTACCAGCAGAAGTTTATTTACCTACTAATTCAGGTTCTCATCAGGGGAAAAGTGGAGAATCGGATTTTTTCCCTCATCTTTATTCAGCACAGTTAAAGCCCTATTTGCAAATAGCATTTCCTTATCAGCAAGAACGACAAAAATGGGAACCGATGTTGCAATTGAACGAGTTTTCCGCAGGTCCGTTAATTTGGGTAGTGCGATCGCTCTCTAAGTTATTATCAACTCTCAGGTCTAGTCAACCCAGTACCACACCGGCTTTAATTGCTAATGCTGTGGGTATGAGTACAGCAAATTTTTCGGGATTAATTAAGAATATCGCGGGTGTAATCTGTACTTGTCCTTCCAGTTGGAATGAACAATATCGCTTTAATGTGCGGGAAGCGATTGTCACCAGTGAACTGGTTACTCATCCCCAACAAATCTTGTTTGTCGAAGAAGCGATCGCCAGTTTGCTGCCAGAATTAGACAGTGCCAATGGTCAATCTATCCAAATTAACGAAAATCAAGGTTTACGCCCTTTAAAAACCAGCGATTATCCCCTACTAGGTAACACTTTAGCCATTAACATTGGCGCAACTCAAGTAGAAATGACCTTGGTAGATATACCAGCAAATCTGGAAAATTTGACACACAAAGACTTCATGCTCCACAATTTCGCCTACTCTGGCAAAGGCATTGAACAGGATATAATTTGTCAATTACTACTACCACCAAAATCCCGCCAACCCCGTCAATCCGGACAATCTCACCCTGAACCAGCTAAGACAAATCCTTGGCATTGGCAACCCTCAATTCCTGGTTTAGACCAAATGCAATTTTCTAACTTGGGTTTAGAAGCCTTATCATTACCCAAAGTTGGTGAACCAGACACAGAAGCGCGAATTCGTCTCCAACAACGCCTAGAAAGCTCTCTCCTGGGACAAGCTTTATTAGACGCAGCCTTAGCCTTGAAACTGATTTTACAGCACCAAGAAACCTTTACCCTAGAATTTGCCGACCAACGTTGGGTATTGCAGCGTCGAGACCTAGAAAGTCAGGTCTTTGTTCCCTTTGTCCGTCGTCTCAATCGAGAACTTAACAAATTATTAGTAGCTCGTGGTATTCCCACCGAAGCTATTAATCAAGCTGTCCTTAGTGGTGGTGTAGCTTCTGTTGGTACAATTAACCGTTGGTTACGGCAAAAACTGCCTAATGCCAAAATTATTCAAGACCTATACCTGGGTGAAAACGGCGCTCCAAATTGTAGTCGCGTCGCATTAGGTTTAACTATGTTACCTTTGCATCCCCAAGTTTTAGACATACCCAAACAACAATACACGGATTATTTCCTGTTTTCTGAACTGTTAAAACTACTACCCAACCGTTCTTTATCCTTTGGTGAAGTCCTACAGTTATTTGAAAGTCGTGGTATCAATACCCGCATCTGTCAACAGCGACTATTAGCTTTCTTAGAAGGTGAACTACCACTGGGCTTAATTCCTGGGACTTCAGATCACCTTTGGCTGACTCATCACTCCCAGGAAAATCCTGATTATAAAGCGATTGATGCTCTGAAAACAGGCATAAACTCTCCACCACTATTTGAAAAACAAGGCAATCTTTCCTATCGTCCCAATCTGCAACAAGTCCAGTTATTACTACGTCATTTATCTGCCATTAAATCCAGTACCGTACAATCCCTAGAAGAACCATATAGTTACCTACTTTAATCACCGAATTTAATTAGAGAACTTCACAAAAAAGATAATCCAATCTTGTGGGATGGGCATCTTGCCCGTCCTGGCAACGCATTTGTTGAGTTATGGCTAACGCCACACTAACGCGAATAACCCTGGCAAAGCAACAGGCTATTTTGATCAAATTTGGAAAATATCCATGATAAAATTAAAGAACTGTTTAATAATTAGTGAAACAAAGGAGAATACCATGAACACCTCCATAGAACTTCCTAGCGGTAAAATCCTCAACATCACCCGATTTATTGCCCTAATTCCCAATAACAATAATATTGATAGTGATTATCAACTAATTTTAGAAGGATATCCTCATCCCATCAATTTAGAATCATCAGATGCTCAAAATCTGAAAATAATTTTGCAATCAAAACTAGATCAAAATATCCCAGTTAGCCCCCATAAATCAACATGGAATCAACAAGAACAACTCCAAAAAAATCAAAAAGCAATGGCAGTTTTAGCACAACAAATCCAGGAATATCAAAATATTTCTGATGAAGAATCTAGGGAAAGACAAGAAATCTTTGAAAACCTCAAAAAAAGAATGGATGCTGAAAGACCACAAGGACAAAAACATTAGTATATGTTCTCCTCAGCATTGGTAGATGTAACAACCAAATTTATCTACTATCCAGTAATATACAATACATTACTCAAACAAACATCCTGTAAATCCTGATTCTGACAATTATTAAAAAAAATAAACGCACCTTGCCAAAAAAGCCAAAGTGCGATATGTATTTAGTCCGCGAAGGCGGACTTTGTTTGTGTAGCCGCGATTTCTAATCGCCAGGTCTATGAATTAAACATCAATCTCACTCAATTCACGAGTGATATAGTCAAAAGGCTCATCCACAAAAGCGGTATTAGCCACACCAGCAGCCCCCACCTGTTCCTTGACGATACCCTTCATAATTTGGATACCTTGAACAGTTGAACCAATGGGTACACCCAAGGAATTGTAAGTTTCCCTGAGTCCTTGTAATACACGCTCATCCAGAACATTCATATTACCAGCCACTAGTGCATAGGTAGCATAGCGCAGATAATAGTCCATATCCCGTAAACAAGCTGCAAAGCGACGAGTTGTGTAAGCATTACCACCAGGACGAATTAATTCTGGTAGTTCTTCAAATAACTTTGCACCAGCTTGTTTGACAATTGCGGCTGCATTGGAATTAATTGCGGCTGCGGCTTGGACTCTAGCTGTTCCACTATCAAAGTATGATTTAAGACTATCAATGGCATTCCGGTCAAAATAACGTCCGGTTACGTCATAATTCTTAATTAAAGTTGTAACGGCATCACGCATTCTTTTTTCTCCCAATCATTTAGTTATCTATGATTTGATATTAATTTGGCTGCAATTACGCACCAACAAGATTCCGTGCCAATTCACATAAAATAGACCCTGGCACAAAAACTATCCATCTGCTATCTAAGGATTTTATGCCAAAGTTGACCCATGATCATGAATTTTCTAGTTTTGTAAAAATTAAAAAAGAAAGGTTAACATAACCTGTAATCCAGGCAATCTGTAACAAACATGACAAAACCATGTGAAGTTAACTATTTACGATATTCCAGGTGGTGTGTGACAACTTGGGTTAGCGTAAAGGCTTGAGGTTGAGCAGACTTTGGGTTTATATTGGATAATTGGATACATCAGGAGTAAAGTAAAAATGACAACCCCAAAAGAAATCTTGAAAAAGATTCAAGACGAAAAAATTCAGATGATTGATCTGAAATTCATTGATACACTGGGAACTTGGCAACATTTGACCATGTACCAAGACCAGATTGATGAAAGTTCATTCTCTGATGGTGTTCCCTTCGATGGTTCTAGTATTCGGGGTTGGAAAGGCATCGAAGAATCTGACATGACAATGGTACTCGATCCCAACACTGCTTGGATTGACCCGTTCATGAAAGAACCAACTCTAAGTATCATCTGTAGTATTAAAGAACCTCGCACTGGACAATGGTACAACCGTTGCCCTCGCGTTATTGCCCAAAAGGCAATAGATTATCTAGCTTCCACTGGACTTGGTGACACTGCTTTCTTTGGTCCTGAAGCTGAATTCTTCATTTTTGATGATGTTCGCTATGACCAAACCACCAACTCTGGTTACTACTACGTAGATTCCGTAGAAGGACGTTGGAATACTGGTAGAGAAGAAAGCCCTAACCTTGGTTACAAAACCCGCGTTAAGGAAGGTTACTTCCCCGTACCTCCCACTGACAGCTTTCAAGATATGCGGACAGAAATGCTGCTAACAATGAAAGATTGTGGCGTACCCATTGAAAAGCAACACCATGAAGTTGCAACAGGTGGTCAGTGCGAACTTGGGTTCAAATTTGGTAAGTTAATTGAAGCTGCTGATTGGTTGATGACTTATAAGTATGTCATCAAGAATGTTGCCAGAAAATATGGCAAAACCGTTACCTTCATGCCAAAACCCATTTTTGGTGATAACGGTTCTGGTATGCACTGTCACCAGTCTATTTGGAAAAATGGTCAGCCCCTATTTGCAGGTAACAAGTACGCTGGTATGAGTGAAATGGGACTTTACTACATTGGTGGTATTCTCAAACACGCTCCAGCATTGTTGGCAATCACTAACCCCACCACCAACTCCTACAAACGCCTCGTACCTGGTTATGAAGCACCTGTAAACTTGGCTTACTCCCAAGGTAATCGTTCTGCTTCTGTGCGGATTCCTCTTTCTGGAGACAACCCCAAAGCCAAGCGGTTAGAATTCCGTTGTCCAGACGCTACTTCTAATCCTTACTTGGCTTTTGCGGCAATGCTTTGTGCTGGTATTGATGGTATCAAAAACAAAATTCATCCTGGTGAACCCTTAGATAAGAATATCTATGAACTCTCTCCAGAAGAATTGTCTAAGATTCCTTCTACTCCTGGTTCTTTAGAATTGGCTTTGGAAGCTTTGGAAAATGATCACGCTTTCTTAACTGAAAGTGGCGTTTTCTCTGAAGACTTCATCCAAAATTGGATTGATTACAAAGTTGCTAACGAAGTTAAGCAAATGCAATTGCGTCCACATCCTTATGAATTCTTCTTATATTACGATTGCTAATTGCAATAAGTAGTAAAAGTAGTATTTTTTAGCCACCCTCTTGGGTGGCTTTCTTTGTCACTTAACTCATAGTTGCTTGGCTACGTCCATAAAGTGTCTGGGTAGCTGAATCCATTTTACCTTGAATGGGATTCCAATAGTGAGACATTCCTTCATGTAAACCAAGTTCTTGTGCAGCACGCATTAGCATGGATTGCTGACGGTTTTTAGCTTGCTGATGTTGACGCACCATCAATTGACGAGCTTTTTCTTGAATAGACATGACACTACCTCCTCATATTTGTTTACTAAGAAATAATTTACTATTTCCCGCAATCAGATCATAACACAAAAATCTGTAGCGTAAACTACAGAATCTTAAATGAATAGGATTGATATGATTATATTTCCTCTATGCTGAATAATGTGATGAAAATTACGGGATACAACTTTTAAAATATTCTCCAATGGGATAACGTTGTTTCCAAGTTATATCAGATCAGTAATTCAGTATGTACGAATTTAACGAAGTTAAGGAAATTTCGTTAATAACAATTTTGGAAGTCATAGTATAACTGGGTTGTAGCCCTATGTAAAAAAAATAACTTGACACAATTGACACAATTAGTAAACCTCAACTCACAGAAACCGAATTAAAAAACGAACTACTATCAATGATTAAACAGGGTATTGCTTGGTCTACGGCTTGTGGTAGGTTTTGTAGTTGTCAGAATCAGGATTTCCAGGATTTAAGGATTAATAGGATTAATCCCCAAATCCTCAATTGATTTAGGGATAGATTAAAATTTTGTAAGTTTCGGCTGTGGGGGCGATCGCTTGGTCTACGGCTTGTGGTAAGTTTTGTAGGGGATAGCGATCGCTAATTAGGGCTTTCACATCAATGCGGCGATTAAATACAATGTCCGCAGATAGGCTTTGTAAACGGTAGGATGAGCTATAACTGCCCATGAGGTCTATTTCCCGACGGTAGAGAATGTTGGGGTTAATGGGAATTGTCAACTCGTCTGGGAACTCTGCAAAGAAGAGGATTTTTCCACCTTTGCGGGTACAGTCTAAAGCTTGGAAAAATGCTTTATCACTGGGAACAGCTAACAAGGTGACATCTACACCCATTCCCCCAGTTAAAGCTTGAATTTTGGTAGGTAACTCAGGATCACGAGCATCAAAAGCTGCTTCTGCTCCTACTTCCAGAGCTTTTTCAATTCTAGACGGTAAAAGGTCAGTAGCGATCGCTCTTGCACCAAAATACTTCACCAACATCATAAACATTAACCCAATGGGACCAGCACCAGTAACTAACACAGTTTGTCCCGGTGCAATTTGGGCTTTTTTGACAGCTTTTAAACAGCAATTAGTCGGTTCAACAAAACTCGCCTCCTCAAAACTGATATCATCAGGAATAGGAATTAAGCCACCATTCTCCACAATATGTCCTGGAACTTTCACATACTCTGCAAACCCCCCACCACTGGCGTTAAAACCTGCCGTAGTCGAGATATTTTTATAAACATCGCACATCGAAAAATTATCATTCAAGCAGTAAGCGCAACGCATACATGGTATATGGTGCATCACCGCTACCCGTTGTCCTACAGTCCATCCTTTAACCTGTGAACCAACAGCCGCAATAGTTCCAGCCGTTTCATGTCCAAATATGCGTGGCGGTTCATACAAAGGATAACGAATCTTTTTAATATCTGACTGACACAAACCCACAACCCGCACCTGTACCAGCACTTCATCTGCTTCTAGTGTTGGAACTGGAACTTCTTCGTAGGATAACTGATTTACGCCTCTAAATACTTGTGCTTTCACGTTGTTTCTCCACTATTCAACGTTACTAGATTTAACATTTTGTGGTCAACTTGAGATTATAGAATTTGGGAAAAACCAGAAAATTCTTTAAATTTACATCACATCTGTAACCCAAAATACAGATTAATAAATCATCCTAATTAGAAAACCCAAATAAAGAAATAATTATTTTCACCTAAAGTATAAACTTAATTTCCACCAAAATATACATCACAATAATAATGGCAAAATGCCGTTATTTTCTATTTCTCATGAGATATCATCAAAATAATTGGCAATAATATATCTTCCATGCTTGTGAAGTTCCAGGTTAAATATAATTACTAATTGCTTTAATCAAATCTAGGGTTATCTATATATTTTATCATGCAGATGCACCATATAGATTATGATCTGCTGTCTAAATCCCGATTGTTCAAATCCTCAAAATCCCGATCATTATAAACTTTGTCAAACTTGTCACACTCCGTTAGTGCCACTTTTGAGAAATCGGTTTCGTGTGATCCGTGTTCTTTCTAATGAAGGCGGATTTGGCAGAACTTATATATCAGAAGATATTGATAAATTAAATGAATTATGTGTAGTTAAACAACTAGCACCAAAATTTCAAGGCACTTGGTCACAAAAAAAAGCAACTCAACTATTTTTAGAAGAAGCCAGACGACTACAAGAATTAGGAGAACATCCCCAAATTCCCACACTTATAGCTTATTTTCAGCAAGATAATTGTTTGTATTTAGTACAACAATTTATTGATGGTCAAAATTTATTTAACGAATTGAAATCTCGAAGAATTTATAAAGATTGGGATATTCAATCTATTCTATTAGATTTATTACCAATTATCAAATTTGTGCATCAACATGGAGTAATTCATCGTGATATTAAACCAGAAAATATTATTCGCCGAAAAACTGATGGGAGATTAACACTCATTGATTTTGGTTCTTCCAAACAATTAACCGCACAGGTACAGCGAAAAAATGGTACTTCTATCGGTTCACATGGTTATTCTCCCATTGAACAAATTAGAGATGGAAAAGCCTATCCTGCAAGTGATTTATTTAGTTTAGGTGCTACTTGTTTTCATCTATTAACAGGAATTTCTCCTTTTCAATTATGGATGGAATATGGCTATGCTTGGGTAGGAAATTGGCAGCAGTATTTACGCTTTACTTTGAGTTCAGAATTATCAGAAATTATAGATAAATTACTCCAAAAAGAAATAGATAGTCGCTATCAATCTGCTGATGAAGTAATTAGAGATTTGATGAAAAAGCATACTAATATTCTGCCAGTAGCGAATCATGAAATCATCAAATCGCCTAAAAAAAAGGCTCAATCACATTCATCAAAATATACTTGGGTCAGAAATTTAATCTTCATATCGGGGATAATTGTCTCTTTCGCATTAGCAGAATCTGGTTATCGAGAATTTCGCAAATTAAAAACCAACTTTTCATTTAGTTGGAGTCAACCTCGCAATACTCCACAAACCTCTGCAACATCAGAAAAAAAATTATCTTTAGTCAATACTTTCTCTGGACATAAAAGCAAAGTTTTGTCAGTGGTTATGAGTCCAAATGGCAAACTAATTATCAGTGGTGGGGATTGCGAAAAAAGTAATAATAGTCTATGTCATAATATTAAATTATGGGATGTCATTACAGGTAAAGAAATTGCCAGTCTTCAGGGACATTACCAAAATGTCAATGCAGTAGCTATCACAGCTAATGGTAAAACTTTAGTTAGTGCTGGTGATGATAAAACTATTAAGATTTGGAATTTACAAACAAATCAATCAATTCACACCTTAAAGAGTCATACAGATGCGATTCATAGTTTAGCTATTAGTAGTGATGGTAAAACTTTAGTTAGTGCTAGTGACGATAAAACTATCAAAGTTTGGAATTTAATAACAGGTAAACTAATTCGTACTTTAATTGGTCATAAATATTGGGTGCGTTCTGTAGATATTAGTCCTGATGGTGTTACCTTAGCAAGTGGTAGTTTTGATAAAACGATTAAATTATGGAATCTTAATCAAGAAAAACCAATTCTGAATTTAGCTACCAGTTCACAAACAGTTATAGCTGTGGCTTTCAGTCCTAATGGCAAAATTTTAGCAAGTTCCAGCCGCGATCGCGTAAGCACTGACCGAAGGTATCGCACAATTAAATTATGGAATCTGCAAACCCTCAAAGAAATTCGGACTCTCATGGTAGAAGATAATAGTGTGAATACTATTGCTTTTAGTCCCAATGGTCAAATTTTAGCAAGTGCTGGACGAAATATTTCTGAAGAACAAATCTATCACACCATTAAACTCTGGAATGTAGCTACAGGAGAGGAAATGCTAACATTGACAGGACATAGTAATGCTGTCATCTCCCTTGCTTTTAGTGCTGACGGAAAGTTTCTAGTTAGTGGTGGTGAAGATAATTTAATTAAAATTTGGCAGATTCCAGTCAATGATGACAAAAATTTTTCCCCTCGAGGTTTGGTACTTGATAAAACTAAATTTCGGTAGTTTATGAGATTATGGATTATAACTCTACAATGTCTCCGATTCTAGTTGATCTAAATATATGAAATCAGGATACTCGACTCCAGCTTCTTGTTTAATTTTCACGAATTTGGGAGATTCAAAAAACCGCTTTGCATCTTCTATAGATGTCCATCATGAAAAATGCACTATTTTATTGGGATTATTTTCGTACTTTAACCCTCCATTCAAAAAGTCATTTTCCCCAATTTGGGGTTGATTCTGACACAAATTTGACATTAAAAATCTATTAGTTTCCGTAACTGGTGTAGATGTAACCTTTATCTGGTTTTGGGGATTAGTAATTGGCAAGATTAACCTTCATAATTCATAGCACCCAAGTATTTAGTTAAAAAAGGCGAAAAAACCTCATAAATCAAAGTTAGCGGTTGTCCATGATGCCAAAACAAATAATGGCGACCCCAAAATGGACCTTGTTCATTAAAACCTGACTCTAGTGCCTCTGAGTCACCATAATAAATACCTTGGACATCTCTATACAATTCAGTCCGTAACCGTGCTAAACTTGCCCAAATTGGTAAAGACTTGTTTTGTAAATATTCATCTACATGACTGGCTTCCCACCAAGAAGCAGCATAGTATAACCGTTGACCAGAGGCGGTTCGTACCCACACCTGCCGACGCACTCTTGGACCCGGTAACATTTGAATTATAGCTGGTGCATGATCTGAATTCATGCCAATGGATGACATATCAATCACATCCACCTCCGTCGGCTCACCAGTCAGCAGTTGAACGTGTCGAGTCGGAGAACCATCACCCAAAAGCAATAATTGCCAAGTAGGTGCTAACTGAGTGTGAGGTAAACCGCGTTTAACAACTTCCTCCCCACCTTGCCATAAGGGAGTTAGACAATGCCAAGAACTGGGTAAGATTAAGTCATTTGTGGGATTAAAAGTAGTAGTCAATGTTCTTTACAAAAGTTTATATATCTATATACTATAACGATCTAATTTGATTTATCCACACTCCTAATTCCTCTTTGCTCCTCTGCGCCTCTGCGTGAGATAAAAAAATGTGGTTTATTTCCCCGAAAATCGCTGTAATATTTGAAAACCCGCTGCTACAATCATTTTTTTGACATAGCAGCGGGCTATTTACATTCAAAAATGCGGATGGCGAGACTCGAACTCGCAAGGGCTATGCCCACACGCACCTCAAGCGTGCGCGTATACCAATTCCGCCACATCCGCGCGCTTTGAACACAGATTACAGTATAACATAAAAAAATCTCTCAAACACAAGATTTTTCAAATATTTCCCAAATATTTTTTGAATGGGTATGAGACTAACAGAAATATAGTTGCAGCACAAGTCATATTAAAAGGTCTAGGAAAGATGCCACATAATCTAAATAGTCTGTTAAAAATTATGTTTGGGGATCTCCTGTCACGATTTACAGTAATGCAACAGCTTTATGTCAACAGGATGGGAGAAAATGTGAATCTACTGGTACTGATATCGTAACTAGAAAATGAAATTTGACAAAATATTAATTGCCAATCGAGGAGAAATAGCCCTTCGCATTCTCCGAGCCTGTGAAGAAATGGGAATTGCCACAGTAGCTGTTCACTCCACTGTTGACAGAAATGCTCTCCACGTACAACTTGCAGATGAAGCGGTTTGCATTGGTGAACCTGCCAGCAGTAAGAGTTATTTGAATATTCCCAATATTATTGCTGCTGCACTAACGCGCAATACTAGTGCCATTCATCCTGGTTATGGTTTTTTATCAGAGAATGCCAGATTTGCCGAAATTTGTACCGACCACCACATTGCTTTTATTGGTCCTAGTCCTGAATCTATCAGGCTCATGGGGGACAAGTCCACAGCCAAAGAAACAATGCAAAAGGCTGGTGTACCTACAGTTCCCGGTAGTGAAGGGTTAGTAGAATCTGAAGAAGAAGGATTAGCGATCGCCAAAAAAATTGGTTATCCTGTAATGATTAAAGCCACCGCAGGCGGAGGCGGTCGAGGAATGCGGCTAGTCCGTTCCGAAGACGAATTTGTCAAACTTTTCTTCGCCGCACGAGGGGAAGCAGGAGCAGCCTTTGGCAACGCAGGCGTTTATATAGAAAAATTTATTGAACGTCCCCGTCACATTGAATTTCAGATCCTAGCGGATAACTACGGTAATGTTATCCATCTAGGTGAAAGAGACTGTTCAATTCAGCGTCGTAACCAAAAACTCCTAGAAGAAGCCCCTAGTCCCGCCCTTGACCCTGACTTACGGCAAAAAATGGGAAAAGCTGCCGTTAAAGCCGCCCAGTTTATTAACTACACCGGAGCAGGAACTATTGAGTTTCTTCTAGATAAATTCGGTAAGTTCTACTTCATGGAAATGAACACCCGGATACAAGTTGAGCATCCAGTCACGGAAATGATTACTGGTATAGACTTAGTAGTTGAACAAATTCGCATTGCCCAAGGTGAAAGACTAAAGCTCACACAAAAAGAAGTGGTTCTGAGAGGACATTCCATTGAATGCCGCATTAACGCCGAAGATCCAGATCATGATTTTCGTCCAGCACCCGGTAGAATTAGCGGTTATCTTCCCCCCGGAGGTCCAGGGGTGCGGATTGATTCCCACGTATACACGGACTATCATATCCCCCCTTACTACGACTCCCTGATAGGTAAATTAATTGTCTGGGGACCAGACCGAGCCACCGCCATTACCCGGATGAAACGCGCATTACGAGAATGTGCCATTACAGGAGTCCCTACAACTATTCCCTTCCATCAAAAAATCATGGAAAACCCACAATTCTTAGAAGGTAATATTTACACTAGCTTTGTCCAGGACATGAAAATGCAGTAATTGGTCATTGGTCATTGGTCATTGGTCATTGGTCATTGAGAAAATTCTTCTTTCTTCCTCCTGACTCCGAACTCCGAACTCCTAATTACCTGTCTAACATGGTCAGTAACCCTTGCTGACCCAGTAAAATTTCCCGAATAAAACTGAAAATCGCCACCAAAATAATCGGGGTAATATCCACACCACCAATAGGTTGTACAAATTTCCGCAACGGGATTAAAAAGGGTTCAGTCGGCCAGGCTATTACACTAAAAGGCAAACTATTAAGATTGATTTGGGGATACCACGTTAGAATAATGCGGAAAATAAATAAAAACGTCATCACTCCCAAAACCGGACCAAGAATCCAAGCAGTCAAGTTAACACCAGTCATGTTGTTTAGCTACCATCTGTGAGAGAATCCAAAACTTGGGCGCAAGTTGATAAACTTTAAGTTTTGTAACGTATTCTTCCCTCAATTTTAACTAAATAGTGCCATTTTATTGTGAGAATAGAAAAACAAAGTTATTGACTTGGGATCATTAATCAAGTAAAGACCAAGTTAGATGTGCGGTATGTACCTAATTGAGATACATTCAGGAAATCGTCAACCGTGTAGGAGTGGGGTTTCCCGGCACTCTATTGTATTACATCCGACCAATAACCCCGATAATCTTGGATTACTTTTCAAGAAAGTAATCCAAGATTAAAATGAGAATAAACTGTGTAAAAAAAGGTTGAGAACTATGACACCCTCTTTAGCAAATTTTCTTTGGAGTCTCGTTTGGGGTACTGCGATCGTCGTTATCCCTGCTACCATTGGTCTAATTTTCATTAGCCAAAAAGATAAAATCCAACGTTTTTAATCTTCGGGGACTGGGGACTGGGGAATGAGGAAGCATCTTCTTCTTCTTTCTTCTAGACTCCAGTATTCCTATTCCACAATATTATGACTGGTTAAAATAGTGATAGTAAGTGTAACTCGTTAATATAGATTTGATATTAGGAAAACACCAATGGTTAATTTGGGGCTGAACTCAGCCAGTGTTTTGGCTCAGGTAAATTTTGGAGCAAACTCAGCCAGTATTCTAGGAATTTTCCTAGCTGTAGCTGGAGCAGCATTGTACTTTCTTCGTTCTGTCCGCCCAGAACTGTCCAGAGATCAAGACATATTTTTTGCAGCGGTAGGCTTGTTGTGCGGCTTTATTCTCGTATTTCAAGGATGGCGACTTGATCCAATTTTGCAATTTGGTCAATTGCTTTTGGTAGGTTCTACAGTATTTTTTGCTGTCGAAAGTATTCGTCTGCGAAGTATCGCTACTCAACAAGCAAAACGAAATACTCCCATTGTGGACGATGAGCGCGAGGTTAGCAGGAAATATTCTTATTCTGAGCGGCGCAACTATCAAGCTGAGATGGATGCGGATTTAGAACCGCTACCGTATGAAGAAGACGAAGAAGCCCCTCAGCGCCCTAGAATTCGCGGTAGTCGAGATGAACGTTCTACTCGTGATGACTATTACGAAGATCAGCCACCACGCAGTTCGCCAAACCCACGAAACAGGGAAAAACCAGAATCACCTGAAAGAAAGCGTCGTAACAATTCTGGGCGTTCAGTCAGTCGTCCCAGTGAGGGTTATGAAGATGAAAATTGGGGTTCTACTCCCAAACCAGTTGACGATTGGGAAACTTCAAATTCCCAAGATGCAGTGAGAAAACCAGCACGTCGCAATAATACTGGCAATAATCGCCCTCAACGCCCAGAAAGTCGTGAGGATGATATTACCCCTACTCCTAGACCAAGAAAACGTCGTCCACCTAAAGATTCAGTTGCTCCTAGAAGACAGGATGATGATGAAGCTATCCCAACCGAATATTTTCCTTACAATCCCATTAACAAGCCAAATAACGAGCCAGATAATTCGGATTTTAATGATGACATTTAACACATTTGGGGTTGACGACGGAAAACAGTAATGTGAAAACATTTACACCTGGCTTCTGGCTCCAAAAGTCAATTTATTGGAGCCTAATTTTTGGTTTGGCGAGTTTGCTGATATCTTGTAGCGCTGATAATATTCCTTTGGGAGTTACTTCTCTGAATAGCCGATATACTGAAGAACAACCTGCTATCAGTGGTAATGGACGTTTTTTGGCTTTTGTCTCCAATCGTTCTCGTTATCAGCAGTTGTTATTATACGATTTAGAAAATCAAAGTTTTATTCCTACACCGACCTTAAACAGACAATCGGTAATTGTAGAAAGTCCTAGCTTAAGTTATACAGGACGTTATATTTGTTATATTACTAGTGATCAAGGTAGACCTGTTGTTGCACTTTACGATCGCGCTTCCCAACAATCACAAGTTCTGACCCCTACTTATCGTGGTTGGGTGAGAAATCCTAGTATCAGTCCTGATGGGCGTTATATTGCGTTTGAATCCTCTAGTCGTGGACAATGGGATATTGAAGTTCTTGATAGAGGTCCAACTATTGAGTTAGATATTCCTAATGGTGCAAGGGTGTCAACTAAAAATTGACCGTTGGAAAATTTCTACACTTACTTATTTTCTAATTGAATATTTGTAACCGTTCAGGGGGTACAAAGAAAACGAAAAACAACCCCCAAAATCCAGCAATAAAATTAAGCAGCTTTCAACAAGTCAGAATCATCAGAATCAGCAGTAACTTGTGGAAGCAAAGAAGGCACAGTGGTAGAACCACGAGCAGCAAGAACAGCCTGCGTCATAAACTCCAAAACATTACGCTGTTGGGACTTGAGGCTTGTTACCACAGTTAACATCCGAGCCACAAAAACACTACCAGCCTGAGTTTGAGAGCCAAAACTAGTCCGCCGCCAAATCACAGCAGGACGAATAGCTCGTTCTGCGGCATTATTAGTGGGTTCAACACCAACAGTTGTCACAAATAACCACATCGCCGACTCAACTTTGAGTAATTGACGACAAGTGCGTACTGTTTTTGCTAGGGGTGTTTTTTCCCGTGATGTAATTTCGTAGTTATCAGCTTCGAGTAAAGTTGCTTTGATGGATGCACGAATCTCAACCACCATCTCAGTAAACTCACTCCGACTTAAAGTACCATCTCTAACTCGATGCCAAAGTTCAAACAACTTCTCTTGCTGTTTGACCAGTGCAGTTCCCAATTCTGCCGATACTCCAGTTCGTTCCGAGATTTTGATAAATTCCCGTCGCAGATGCGCCCAACATAATTGCCGACGTTCCAAGCTGACCCAGTTGTAAGCACCATGACGGTCGGAGTTCAAAATGCCCCTGAAGTTTTCACCCAATAAATTCTTTGCCTTGAGGGTGCAACGGGTCAGAGCAATTTCAAAAAATGTTACCAGAGGTGTGACTGCAACCCATAGCCAAGCTTTCCTCTGTTCAGGATTAAACCCGTCAATGTTTCCTTGATTAAAGCTGGTTTCATCTGCTCCAACAACTTGGGCATTTTGGATATATTCTTTGGCTTCATCTACACAACTTGCCACTGCGTTACTTGCTTCTAGTCTGAGTTTGTTGACTGTTGCCAACGATATTGAAATTCCAAACACTTCTGCCATCGCACTTTGTACCATTCTGTGACTGTGGCGATAGACTCCACTTAGCAATGCCACTATAGCTGTTCTTGAACTGTCAGGACTTCTGTTAGTTTCTTTGACTGTTGTTCTATTTCCTGCGCCATTTCCTCCACCAGTTTCTTGACGCTGGCTGGAGTCTTACCCCAATCTTCTGGAGGTATCTGTTCTAAGTGATTGACGCGATTTAGTTCCATGTCACTTAATTTATCACATTTTGGAGGTAATTTTTAACGATCGCTCTTCTACCCCCCTGAACGGTTACGCATACCGCTATAATATTTAGTATCAATAAAAGCTAATTTTATGTTCCCTACTCTGAAGCAATTTGGTATTTTAACTGTATTTATGTTTTTTGTTCTTTCGACAAGATACCTAACTGTATCTTCGGTTCTCTATTGGTTGCTTTGGGTTCGTCGTCCCCCATCTTGGGAGGTTCGTCGTCTCCATGATATGAACAAACGCAAGAGCAAAATGAAAAGTGAAATCAAGTGGTCTCTTTTTTCCTGTTTAATTTTTGCATTACCAAGTGCTTTTATGATCGAAATGATCAACTTGGGATATACCAAGGTTTACTTAAATTTTATGGATTATGGTTTGTTTTATTTACCTTTGAGCTTATTTATATATTTAATTCTCCACGACACTTATTTTTATTGGACTCATCGCTGGTTGCATATTCCTAGTATATATCGCCGCTTTCATCAAGTCCATCACGAATCTATCAACCCTACACCCTGGACTTCTTTTTCTTTTGATCCTGTTGAGAGTATGATGCAGGCAATTATCATTCCTGTGATGGTTTTTATTATTCCCATTCACATTAGTATGGTGGGATTATTACTAACGTTAATGACGATATTTGGTGTTGTCAATCATACGGGTTATGAAGTTTATCCATATTCATGGATACGTGGTTTTTGGGGTAAACATTGGATTACACCAACGCACCATACTATTCATCATCACAAGTTTAATTGTAACTATGGTCTTTATTTTCGGTTTTGGGATAAATTAATGAACACCGATATAATGGTCAAAACGCAGATAAACGCAGATAAACGCAGATAAACGCAGATAAACGCAGATAAATTTGTACTTCGTTAGACTAGGAAATAATATAAAAGATGATGGCTTTTGAGGAGAAATAGAGCTTTGCCCATGTGACAATTGAAAATTTGGGTATAAAATAATGTTTCTTAATAAGAGTAATAGAAAAATAATTCTCAACTACTTGGCAAATAAAAAATCATCTGCTATATTTAATTCATACCCAAAAACCTAATCCCCTAATCCCCTGTCCCTACGGGGATGTAGAGACGTTCCTCGGAGCGTCTCTACTCTTTTGTATGGATATTGCCATCAGGGTTGGGGAGAAAGGAAAAGATTTTTTCCTATATCTTCAGTCAATTCCTAGCTAATCAGCATTAAGAATTTTGGGAACTCGGAAAAAATCTCCTTCTTGTTGAGGCGCACTGTTGAGGATTGCTTCTCGTTCGGGATAGGGTTGGAGAATATCTTCTCTAGTGACGTTGCTAACATCAATGGCTCTAGTTGTCGGTGCTACATTAGTGACATCCAGTTGGTTGAGTTGTTCTATATAGTCTAGAATACCGCCCAGTTGAGTGGTAAATTGTGCTTCTTCGTCTGCTGTTAATTCTAAACGAGCGAGATTAGCAACTTTACGAACTTGTTCACTATCAATCATAATTTGTTAATTGTCAGTTGTCGGTTGTCAGTTGTTCGTTGTCAGTTGTGAGGCAAAATTTTACAACCGACTAATGGCTAATGCCTAAGTTAAAAGAATACGTCAATTTGCGATCGCCCGGTGGTTTTTATCCAGTTCTGAGCTTCAATATAGTTATTGGGAGCCATACGAATCGCTCTAATCCAATAATCAGCCGCTTGATCAAGTAATGCTTCACCACCGTCATTATCCCCTGCTTCCTTAGCTCTCTCACCTTGAAAATGATAAATCACGGCAATATTATTCAAGGCTTGGGGTAATTGTGGATTTAATTCAATGGCCTGATGATAATACTCTAAAGCCTTATTATGATCGCCGTTACTGGCATAGATTAAACCCATATTATAGAGAATATAACTCCGATCATTAGAGTCTTCCTCCATTTCTAACGCTTCTGTATAGTAGTCTAACGCTTCAGCATATTCACCTTCTGCCTGTGCGGACATTCCATCTCGATAATAAACAAAGGCTTCTTTGGCTTTTTTGTTGGTTGGCAATATCTTGAGGATGATATCTGCCATGACGGTAAAGGATTTGTCAACAAAGTTATCGTTTTTCTGTGTTCTTGGCATATTTATCTCTATGGTTGCTCAATTGCAGCATACCGCTAATTTAACTAATTTTTGGAGGTTTGAGTTATCCCAAATTAATATGAAGCTTCATGAAGTAATATCTCCAGAATTATTGACCGCAGATAAACGCAGTTAAATTTTAAATTATTTTGTTTTCATTTCCGAAACGGAAGTAAATACTATTGTATAACCGAGTTAAGTTAACTATTGCACACAAGACACACCCAGCCGCGATGGTAAAAGAAATAGCAATTCGCACCACTGGACTCACTAAGCAATTTGAAAGACATATTGCTGTCAATGATGTTGACTTAGAAATCCATACGGGTGAAGTTTACGGATTAATTGGTCCTAATGGTGCAGGTAAAACCACCCTAATTCGGATGTTGGCCACTGCTGAAGAACCCACTACGGGGGAGATTTATATTAATGGCGTTCGCGTAGCGGCTTCTTCAGAGCATCGCTTAGAGTCAAATCAAAACAACCTAAAACTTAAACGTCGTCTTGGTTATTTACCTGATGACTACCCACTGTATGAAGATTTGACAGTTTGGGACTATTTAGATTATTTTGCCCGATTGTATCGCTTACAAGGAAAGCGCCGTACCCAACGTCTCCACGAAGTTTTAGAACTGATTCAACTGGGTAATAAACGCCATAGTATGATTTCTACCCTTTCACGGGGGATGAAGCAGCGTTTAAGTTTAGCTCGTACTATCATTCATGAACCAATTTTACTACTTTTAGATGAACCTGTTTCGGGACTCGATCCCATTGCGCGGATGCAGTTCCGGGAAATCATTAAAGCTTTGCAAGAAGCCGGCATGACAATTTTAATTTCTTCTCATGTGCTTAGTGACTTAGCAGAGTTATGTACATCCGTAGGAATTATGGAATTAGGTTTTTTAGTGGAAAGTTCTTCACTCAAACATCTCTATCAACGTCTTTCCCGACAGCAGATTTTTATCACCACTTTGGGCAATATAGATATATTAGTTAGTGAATTAAAAAATCATCCCTTAGTGGAAGAATGGGAATTAATACTTAGTCGAAATAGTGTGCGAGTAAATTTTTCCGGTAAACCAGAAGATTCGGCTGATTTATTGCGATCGCTTGTCAGTGCAGGAATTCCCTTAACAGAGTTTCATTGTACCCAAGAAGACCTAGAAACTATTTTCCTCAAATTAGGTCATAAACAAGCGTCATAGATAATTTTGGATTTTAGATTTTGGATTTATCTTCTGCACAAACTTAAAAATTGTTCCAAAATAAAACTTCTCAACTTTTAGAGGTATTGACAATGTTACTAAATTTCATAGACAGAGTTGGAGAATTAAATCCCCAGTTATTTCGAGAACTAAGAGGCAGATTCAAACCCTTTAACCTGATCATATCTATGGGTTCTTCCTTACTACTACAACTCATAGTTTTCATATTTCAATTCCGAGAATTTCCCGATGAAAACTACTATCTCCGAGCAACCTACTGCACTTTGCGAGAAGTATACCAAAATCAGGAACAAGAACTCTATAAACAACAAAACTTACTCAACCAAAAAATAACTAACTATCAGCAAATTCAACTATCAGATAATACCATAATTCCCAACTTAGATGCTAAACTTCAGCAAGTTAACACTGAACTAGCTGACCTTCAAAATTATTTATCTAAAAATATTTGTCCTTTAGATAAAATAGACTGGGAATTATGGTGGCGAGATCATTGGGAATATACATTTTTAACATTTAGTGTAATTTTCATTTTTACCCTCTTAGTTGGCGGAACTTATTTATTAATTAGTGATTTAGCCAAAGAAGAACAACGAGGAACATTGAACTTTATTCGCCTTAGTCCCCAGTCAGAAACCAGCATTTTAACTGGAAAAATTATCGGAGTCCCTAGTTTAATCTATCTTTTTGTCCTCACAGCCATTCCTTTACATTTGTGGGCTGGACATTCTGCTAAAATCGCCTTGAGTTACATTTTTAGTTATTATGCTGTGATTGCCGCAAGTTGTCTATTCTTCTACAGTACAGCCCTAATTTTCGGTTTAGTGAGTCGTTGGTTCGGTAACTTTCAACCTTGGTTAGGTAGCGGTGCTGTACTTGTGTTTTTGTTGATGACAATGACAATGGTATCATCTTCTAGAGACTTCAATAATTCCTTAACTTGGATTAGATTTTTTAGCCCCTGGGATATCACCAATTATCTATTTCCTAATCTGTTTCGTTCCTATAAAGATTCATCAATCAGCCAACTACAATTTTTCTACTTACCAATAGGAAAAAATTTCCTTACCTTAGTCAGCTTTCATTTAGTTAATTACGGAATTTGTTCCTACGGTATTTGGCAAGCAATGAAACGCTGCTTTCGGAATACAGATAGCACAATATTGAGTAAAAAACAAAGTTATTTATTTATAGCCTTTACTCAGGTAATGTTTTTGGGATTGACTATAGGTGCAGTTGAGAACAAATCAGATATAGGGATTATAATTCTCATGGCTTTACTTAATTTTGCCCTAGTTCTAATTTTAACTATTGTGCTTTCACCTCAGCGGCAAACTATCCAAGATTGGGCAAGATATAGACACCAAAATCATCGAGATAAATCTATATTACAAGATTTAGTATTTGGTGAAAAAAGCCCAGCCATTGTTGCCATAGCAATTAATCTATTAATTGCCACCATACCGATCATAATCTGGATTTTGTTCTCACCTACTAATTTTTATAATGGTAGTGTTGATAAGAATAAAGTCATATTAGCTATGGTTTTAGCTTTCACACTGATGTTAATGTATGCCACAATTGCTCAATTGATGCTACTCATGAAACATCCCAAGCGTTATGTATGGACAGTGGGAACTATTGGTGTAGCAATGTTTTTACCATCAATTGTTCTTGCCGTTTTGGGTGTTAGTCCTTCAAAACATCCCATTTTGTGGTTATTTTCTACCTGTCCTTGGGCAGCTATAGAATATACTCGGACGACAACAATTTTGCTGGCACTTTTGGCTGAGATAACAGTTGTAGCTTTGTTAAATTTCCAATTAAATCGCCAAGTCAAAGTTTTAGGAGAATCCGCAACCAAAGCACTATTAACGGGACGATAATGGTTAGCGACTAGTAGAGTTTTACCGATAGGAATAATATCTGATTTTTGTATTCCTATCGGTGGATATTAGCTAATTCGTCCTCAAGCTCGAATAGCATACATATTGAACATCTTGAGTGTAGACGGGATCATATTATTGGGATCTATTATAATCCTAAAACCTTGATTTTCAAGAAGAGTTTGTATTTTACTTATTCTTCCTTCTGTATCTTGCACTTCCAGAACAATTTGTTGAATTTTGTTCCAATCACTTTGATTAATGCCATTTAAAACTTCATATTCTTCTCCTTCTACATCTATTTTTAATAAATGTATAGTTTTAATGGCTAATGAATTAATTACAGAAGATAATGTTTTTATTTCGCATTTTACTTCCTGACTCTGAAAAAAACAATCAACTATATCTTGATTTAGAGCCGTATTCATAACTGCTCTTTGATTTACTTTTTCCCAAGGTTTGCTTGTTGAATTACCAGCCATATTTGGGTAAAAAGTAAATGTCTTTGCAGAAATATTTTCAGTGCCTAACCCATGATTGTATATAGATATATTAGGAACAGAATGAAGGTTAACATTAGCTTTTAGAACCTCAAATATTGGCTTTACTGGTTCAAAAGCAAATATGTTAAATTGCTTTTGCAATGTACTCAAAAATATAGAAAATAATCCAATGTTAGCACCAACATCAAAAATGCAGTCTTTATCATTTATAGTTATACCATGTTTTAAATATTCTTTTTCAATAAAAATTTCTTTATATATAAATTCTGTTTCTGCTTTACTAAGATAGAATAAATCTAGATTGTTGGGTAGAATCATCTTTTTCATAATCTTTTGCTTCCTGTATTTTGTAAAAGAAATCAATTTCTTGCTTGCAAATCGCGTTTTTATCTAAAGGAATAGTTCACACTATTTATTCTATTGCTTGAGTCAGTTTTATTGATTTAAAACAGGCTTACCAGTAGATACAGCCTGTTCCACAATATCAATTGCTCGCTTTGTTCCCCCTGCTTTTTTAATTGCTGCTCGTAACCGCAAAGCATTTTTTCTATAACTATCTTCTGTCAATACTTTTTTAATAGCAGTCCGTAAATTATCAACATTAACTTTTTTCACAGGAATAGCTTCCCCACATCCTGACCAAACTATACGAGAAGCTACTCCTGGTTGATCATTAGCAACAGGAATAGCTACCATTGGTACACCATTTGTTAAACATTCCAATGTGGTATTTAATCCTGCATGAGTAATAGTTAAATCTGCTTTTTCTAATAATTGTAATTGTGGTGCATAACGAACTACTAAAGGATTTCCTGGTATTCCTTGGAGAACTTCAGGATTAGCCGAACCACCCAAAGAGATTACTAATTGTACATCCAACTCTTGACAGGCTGCGGCAATTTTTTGGAAAACTGGTAATAACCGATTTTGTAAAGTTCCCATAGAAGCATAAATTAAAGGTTGTCCTGTTAATTTATCAAAAGGAAAATCAGCAACTTCCCGACCAATTGCACTATGATATGGTCCTGTAAAATGAAACCAATCAGGTAAATTTTGCCGAGGAAATTCTAATTCCGCAGGTTGTTGACTGATTTGAGCTAATTGAGAATAGCGTTGATTTGGGCTAGAGTATGCAGGTAAATTTTTCTCTCGACGATAGTTGTCTATTAATTCTGTGATAGGTTGAGTAGCTCGATTTAATAATTGATAACCTAATTTGTTACGCAGTTTTGCCCACCAAGCTGGGCTATAAGACCAATCTGTCATGAAAGGGGGAACACTTGGCTCTCGATTTAAAACTACAGCACTACAAATAGTAATAAAGGGAAGACCAGAAACATCTGCAATAGTCCCTCCATATGACATAGTTTGATCTATTAATAGTGCTTCTATACCTGCGTCTTTGATAACAGTTGGGGCATCCCTGAACGTAATATTAGTCATATCTCTAAAAATAGAGATCGTATATTTTAGTGCTTCCTGTCCGCTTAACTCTCCTAACTTAGCCATAGATGCTTCCGTTGAACCCAGGGGACATTCCGATTCACCAATAACTCGAAATTCTAAACCGGCTGCTTGTGCCTTGGGTTGGGCATCAGGAATACCAATTAAGGTAACACGATGTCCACGCTGTTGTAATTCTTTTCCCAAAGGTAGTATTGTGTTCCAGTGTCCGGTAGATGCAGGACACATTAAGCCATAATGAGTCATAATCGTATTTTCTGGTTATTTATAATGATATATACCAGAAAACTGCCCCATAAATTCAATACAGATCACTGTAGTAGATTTGGATCTATGTTTAAAATGCCTTATTAATGTAATATCATTGCGTCAGACTTTTAGATAGTCAGTACCAAGGCAGTTATGATTAAATCTTGGATGATAATTGGCACTATAGCATTCTTAGTAGGCTTCGCTGGTAACTGGATTACACCCAACCAGAGTCAATGGTTTCGGCATTTACAAAGACCGAAATGGTTAACCTTTGAATCAGCAATTCCTCTGATTTGGACTATAATTTTTATCTGTGGTGCTTGGTCAGCTTATATTATTTGGGAACACAGCCCAAATACCGATATAACTCGCTTAATGATGGGTTTATACCTACTTCTAGAGATATTTACCATAGCTTATAGCCCAGTAATGATCCGTCTTCGCAGTCTTATCGCTGGTACAATCATTGGTGGTACAGGTCTACTAATTTGTATATTAATCACCCTTGCAGTCTTATCTGTATCGTTCTGGGCAGCATTACTATTATTACCTTATTTAATTTGGAGTCCCATAGGTACATACACCACATGGCAAATGAGTCGTCTTAATCCACAAGATGCTTAAAGCAGGAAAGTTGAAAGTCTTAATGATGTTTGACCTTCAACTATTTACATTCTGCCTTTGCATCTTTGCTCCTTTGTATCTTTGCGCGAAAAACCCTCATATTACAAAACAGAAGATTTATTTTCTGTCGTCTGAATGAAAGTTTGAAAATTACCATTTGGTGTCCATTGAATTGCACCATCTTTACCAGTAAAGAAAAGTTTTGTTTCGCCCTTACTTAATAAAGATAATGTTTTACTATCTAGGTTATTAGCAGGAGAGATAGCTATTTGTGGTTTCAGTGCTAAAACTAAATCTTGCAAAGATTCTGATGGACACCACAACACCTGGGGAGAAGACAAATCTCCACTTTTAATCAATTCTTTAATTTGTTGAGATTTAATATTTCCTACTAATAACCAATTTTGACCAAACATTTGTAACTTTAAAATTGGTACTTGGTCATTAATTAATTGTGCTGTCATTGTGGGAGTATTTATAGGTTGTCCAACTCCTAAACTTTGATAAATTCCTTGCTGTTTTTGGAGTTCCTGTTGTAGTAATTGAGTTGCAATATTGTCCTCCAACTTAGGAGCATATTCATACAAATTTTTAATTGGTAGACTTTGCATAATTTCCAACCAAGCATCATTAGTATAACCTGTAAACTTACTAGCGATCGCCCAATTAATTTGATTTATCCCCTGCTGTCTTAAAAATGGTAAAATCGTAAATCTACCCGTACCTTCATTTCCCCCATTAATTACCGCAACATTCCCCCGATCTTGAATTACTAAAACAGGTTCAGTTCTAGTATCTAACAAAGTAATTCTCACTAAATTATTTGCAGAATGCCAAATGGGAACAAGTACCAAACCAACTGCTATGAAACCTGCAAACCACCAACGTTTTTGCCACCATTGGACTAAGCACACTAAAATAATTAAAAGATAGATAGTCAACATTTGCAAAATTGATATACTCCCAACTGCCACCAAACTACCTGGCAAATTAGCAAAAAATTCCACCATTTGAATTAATAAATGGGTTGGATAATATAAAAAACTGGCTAAAGTGCTACCTAAATCTGGGGAAATTAAACTTACCAAACCGCTAATCATGCCCCCAATACTAATGATAGAAATAAATGGTGTTGTCAAAATATTTAGAGGCACACTATAAACAGGAATGACACTAGAAAACTCTAGCAGTCGGGGTAAAGTCCAAATTGTGGCTGCTAAAGGTACAGATATTAAAGAAGCGATCGCAGGTGGTAGCCAATCTAAACGTTGGGTGATTGCAGATGCACTGACAATTAATCCCAAAGTCGCTAAAAAACTCAGTTGAAAACCTAAATCCCAAATCCATAGAGGATTAAAGAACAATAATAATGTTGCCGCTATTAATAAAGATCCCAATTGCTTCACATTTCTTTCTAAAGCCAAACCCAACAAAGCGGCAAAACCCATAATTACGGCTCTTAATACTGCGGGTTGAAAACCTGATAAAAACAAAAAAGTAATTAATCCCAAGCTACCAAGAGTAATTTGTGTGGCTTTATTTGTACGTCTTGTTAGCTGTAAAATTACACCCAAAATTAGAGAAGTTTGAAACCCAGAAGCAGCTAAAGCATGGGCTAAACCTGCTTTTACGAATAAATCCCGGATATCATAAGGTAAATCAACAGCCTTACTACCTAACACCATTGCACTGACAAGCGGACCTTCAGGAACACCTAATAAACGAGATTGAGATCGCCCAATCTTCTCACGAACTTGCCACCATCCCCAAGGATGTTCATCATCCAAAATATTAATCTGCCTACCAATTAAACCCGCAAAAGTCCTCTCCTGCCGCAAATACTTCTGAAAATCAAACCCACCAGGATTAGAAGCCGCAGTCGGTTTATACAAAAATCCAGTCACCGCAATTTGTTGTCCAGGATATAACCCAGTAGATTGTAATATCGGCACAGTCACATATAACCTACCTGTCACCCCCTTGGGAATTCCCACAGGCTTTTTACCAGCTTCCAGCAGCACCTTGCTATCATTCTTCACCTCATCCAACTGAGTCGCAGCTAACCAAAACTGTCCTCGTTGACTACGAGTTACGCGGGGATTACTATCCACCAACCCCCGTACAATCACCAACTGTTCAAGATTACTATTATCCCCAGCCGCAAACTGACTAATATCCTTAATTCCCGGTTGAGGTACACGCAATTGCCAATAAATAGTAGCCAACAAACCCACCACACCAGCAATTAACCATATTCTCGGATGAGGAGTACCCGTCCAGCTATTACCGACCTTATTTTTGCCAACAGCACCTTCTCTTTTCACAGCAAACTTCCGCAGATTAGCATATATGCGGCGAAAAAAAACCGCCCCAACCACACCCAACAGCAGAATCCAGACACCACCCCAAGGAATAGCCGTAAACAGCAAACCCAAAATATAACTAAGACAGATAATTATTCCACTCGTCTGCATCATAAAAATTTAATTGCCAAAGCACCAAGTTCAGAGAATACCGCATAAATATTTAACCTGCTTGGGAAAGATATAATTCATCTTTAGTAGCTTTGGCAATCACAACATTACAAAGAAATCCCCAAATTAAACCCTAAAACAGCATGAACAAACATAATCAAAAGTGCCGTACTTCCTAAATAAGCATGAACCGCACGCAACCCAGCCTTATCCCCAAAAAATCCACTCAGAGAAATTACACCATTAATCAATAACAAGATCAACACCAGCGAACCAGTCCAAAAATGAGGACTTTCAAACAGTGGTTTTTCCTGCATCACCAACGACAAAACCCCACCAGTATAGCCACCCGCCAAAAATATAAACAACCAAGGAGCTAATTGACGATGAGCATTACGGCTTTGAATAGCCGCATCCTTATCCTCTAGCAACTTACCACGCCAACCCGTCACCCCCACAAAAGTCCCCACCACAAAAATCACAATCCCCATCATCGCTGGATGTCCCCAATGCACAACCGCTTCAGGAACACCTAGAGAACGAAACCAACCCGCAATCGGTTCTAAAACAGCACTTATACTTACCATCTGACACACACCACTATTTTTAACATCAACATCTACAACTATCCCACAGCATAGGGGTTAAAAATTTGGCGTTGCTGATAGTCTGCGCGGCGAAGCAATATTCAGCCATGAATTCCCTAGCGTTCATTTTTAAAACTCTTACCTTTGCGTGAGTTAATTAATGATTCAACTATGCAACGCCAAAAATCTTAGCTCAACCTATTCTTCAGCAACGGAAAACCTAACTTTTCCCTTTGCTCAACATATAAATGAGCCACCTTCCTAGCCAAATGCCGAATCCTAGTAATATAGCGAGTCCGTTCCGTCACCGAAATCACCCCCCTAGCATCAAGCAAATTAAAAGCATGAGAACACTTAATTACATAATCCAAGCTAGGTAAAACCAAACCTCGTTCCGTTAATTGAGTAGCTTCCTGCTCATATAAACCAAACAAAGTCAGCAACATCTCAGGATTCGACGCTTCAAAATTATAAGTACACTGTTCAATCTCACCCTGAAGATGAACATCACCATAAGTAAGGTTATCCGTCCACTGAATCTTAGTAATTGCCTCCACTTGCTGAAGGTACATCACCAATCGCTCCAAACCATAAGTGATCTCAATAGACACAGGACGGCAATCAATACCACCACATTGCTGGAAATATGTAAATTGAGTAATTTCCATCCCATCTAACCAGACTTCCCAGCCCGTACCCCAAGCCCCCACCGTCGCATCTTCCCAGTTATCCTCCACAAACCGAATATCGTGGTCTTCAGGACAAATCCCTAACGCCCGTAAAGAATCTAGATAAATTTCTTGGATATCATCTGGTGAAGGCTTAATCAAAACTTGATATTGATAATAATGCTGAAACCGATTCGGATTTTCGCCGTAACGTCCATCAGTCGGACGACGACAAGGTTCAACATAAGCCACAGCCCAAGGTTCAGGACCCAAAGCCCTTAAAAAAGTATGGGGATTCTTAGTACCAGCGCCCTTCTCCATATCATAGGGCTGGGCAATTAAGCAACCCCGCTGTCCCCAAAACTGATGCAATATCGCTATTACCGACTGAAAATTCACTATCTACTCTTCCTTGAGTCAACAATTCCTAACCCATTGTGGACTAAACCCAGCATAGTGAGCAGTTTTCAGACGAATAAAAAACAAATCCAAAAATAGTTTAAAAAAGTAGTTGACAAAGCAAAGCAAGTTCGATATATTAAATAAGTGCCTGAAGCGAAGCGGAACAAACGCCCCGCCGAAAAGCGCACCGAACCTTGAAAATATTATAGTTTGAAAGCCAGAATATAACAAGTACCCTGCGTCAGAAAAATAGAATAACCTGACCGTGGTTGTAAAAACGGTTAAGAAAGAGCTTATAACAGACGAACCAAAATGGAGAGTTTGATCCTGGCTCAGGATGAACGCTGGCGGTATGCTTAACACATGCAAGTCGAACGGTCTTTTCGGAGATAGTGGCGGACGGGTGAGTAACGCGTAAGAATCTACCTTCAGGTCGGGGACAACCACTGGAAACGGTGGCTAATACCGGATGTGCCGAGAGGTGAAAGGCTTGCTGCCTGAAGAAGAGCTTGCGTCTGATTAGCTAGTTGGTGGGGTAAGAGCCTACCAAGGCGACGATCAGTAGCTGGTCTGAGAGGATGATCAGCCACACTGGGACTGAGACACGGCCCAGACTCCTACGGGAGGCAGCAGTGGGGAATTTTCCGCAATGGGCGAAAGCCTGACGGAGCAATACCGCGTGAGGGAGGAAGGCTCTTGGGTTGTAAACCTCTTTTCTCAGGGAAGAACAGAATGACGGTACCTGAGGAATAAGCATCGGCTAACTCCGTGCCAGCAGCCGCGGTAATACGGAGGATGCAAGCGTTATCCGGAATGATTGGGCGTAAAGGGTCCGCAGGTGGCATAGTAAGTCTGCTGTTAAAGAGTCACGCTCAACGTGATAAGAGCAGTGGAAACTACAAAGCTAGAGTATGGTCGGGGCAGAGGGAATTCCTGGTGTAGCGGTGAAATGCGTAGATATCAGGAAGAACACCGGTGGCGAAGGCGCTCTGCTAGGCCAAAACTGACACTGAGGGACGAAAGCTAGGGGAGCGAATGGGATTAGATACCCCAGTAGTCCTAGCCGTAAACGATGGATACTAGGCGTAGCTCGTATCGACCCGAGCTGTGCCGTAGCTAACGCGTTAAGTATCCCGCCTGGGGAGTACGCAGGCAACTGTGAAACTCAAAGGAATTGACGGGGGCCCGCACAAGCGGTGGAGTATGTGGTTTAATTCGATGCAACGCGAAGAACCTTACCAAGGCTTGACATGTCACGAATCCTGTAGAAATATAGGAGTGCCTTAGGGAGCGTGAACACAGGTGGTGCATGGCTGTCGTCAGCTCGTGTCGTGAGATGTTGGGTTAAGTCCCGCAACGAGCGCAACCCTCGTTTTTAGTTGCCAGCATTAAGTTGGGCACTCTAGAGAGACTGCCGGTGACAAACCGGAGGAAGGTGGGGATGACGTCAAGTCAGCATGCCCCTTACGTCTTGGGCTACACACGTACTACAATGCTACGGACAAAGGGCAGCTACACAGCGATGTGATGCGAATCTCAGAAACCGTAGCTCAGTTCAGATCGAAGGCTGCAACTCGCCTTCGTGAAGGAGGAATCGCTAGTAATTGCAGGTCAGCATACTGCAGTGAATTCGTTCCCGGGCCTTGTACACACCGCCCGTCACACCATGGAAGTTGGTCACGCCCGAAGTCGTTACCCCAACCTTTTGGAGGGGGATGCCTAAGGTAGGACTGATGACTGGGGTGAAGTCGTAACAAGGTAGCCGTACCGGAAGGTGTGGCTGGATCACCTCCTTTTAGGGAGACCTAATCCATTTAGATTGTCGAAAGCAATGTCAATTGCTAATAGAAACTAAATTGGTCTAACCTAGGTCGGTCGCAGACTTGAGGTAAAGCTTTCAAACTATGATTTGGTTCGATAAGGGCTATTAGCTCAGGTGGTTAGAGCGCACCCCTGATAAGGGTGAGGTCCCTGGTTCGAGTCCAGGATGGCCCACCTGAAGGAAGTCAAAAATCAAAAGTCAAAAGTCAAAATTAAATATTTTTGAAGCATGACTAGAAATTTTGAGTTCTTTTTGGGGGTTTAGCTCAGTTGGTAGAGCGCCTGCTTTGCAAGCAGGATGTCAGCGGTTCGA
>NZ_AP018316.1:4079501-4085536 GCF_002368115.1 Dolichospermum compactum NIES-806
TGACTCTTTCTGAACCAGGAACTACGAAGGCTTTTATACCTTTTGCAACTTGGCGACCTTGGGCAATTTTGGCGGCTTCTCTCAGGTCGCTGATGCGTCCGTTGGTGCAGCTACCAATGAAGCAGACATCTATTTTTGTGCCTTGGATGGGTTGACCGGGATATAAGTCCATGTAGCGGTATGCTTCTTCGGCGATGAAGCGGTCTTCTTCTAAAAGTTCTGCGGCTGTGGGGACTTTTTCATCTACGCCAATTCCCTGACCGGGTGTAATTCCCCATGTGACTGTGGGGGGAATATCTTCGGCATTAAATACTACTATATCATCATATTCTGCGTCAGCATTACTGCTGAGAGATTCCCACCAAGCAATGGCCTTTTCCCAGTCTGCACCTTGGGGAGCAAAGTCTCTATTTTGTAGATAATCGTAGGTAATTTGATCGGGGTTGACGTATCCACATCGTGCTCCACCTTCTATGGCCATGTTACAAACGGTCATCCGTTCTTCCATGTTCATCTGGGTAAAGGTTGTTCCAGCAAATTCGTAAGCGTAGCCTACGCCACCTTTTACGCCTAGTCTCCGGATGATGTGTAATATTACGTCTTTGGCGTAAACTCCGGGTTTGAGTTGTCCGTTAACTTCGATTTTGCGGACTTTGAGTTTTGATAATGATAGGGTTTGGGAGGCGAGAACGTCTCTAACTTGGCTTGTACCGATACCAAAGGCGATCGCACCAAATGCACCATGACTTGATGTATGGCTATCTCCACAAGCGATGGTCATTCCTGGTTGTGTTAGTCCCAATTCAGGGGCGATGACATGAACTATTCCTTGATTTCCTGAACCAATATTATAAAAAGTTATGTCATTTTCTTGACAACTCTTTTCTAATGCCTGAATCATTTCTTCAGCCATACTATCCACAAAGGGACGAGCTTGGTTTTCTGTGGGAACGATATGATCAACTGTGGCTATTGTCCGTTGTGGAAATAATACTTTTAAATCCCGCTCCTTCAGCATTGCAAAGGCTTGAGGACTGGTAACTTCATGAATAAGATGTAGTCCAATAAATAGTTGTGTTAATCCTGATGGTAATGTACCAACGGTGTGTAAGTCCCAAACTTTGTCAAATAGTGTACCTTTGCTCATACATCAATCTATGTTAAAGGAGTCGGATTTTCGATTGTATCAGAAATTTGGTGGCAATGGAATTTTAGAAATCTAGCTGCCGATAGTAGTTAACAAAAAAAATATATGACGGGTTGTCATATTTGGCATTGATTGTATTTAAAATGAAATGAGAACAATAAACATACTTCCACAGGACAGAACCATGAAATCTATCGCAGCAACTTTGCGACGCTTGAGCCTAGCTGTATTAACAGTTATTGTAATTTTTGGTAGCTTTGCGGTATTCACTCCTACTGCATCTGCGGAAACATATACAGTTAAACTGGGCAGTGATAAAGGTATGTTAGCCTTTGAACCCAAGAAATTGACTGTTAAAGCTGGTGACACAATTGAATGGGTAAACAACAAAGTTCCTCCCCACAATGTTGTCTTTGATGCTAAGAAAAACCCCGCTAAGAGTGCTGATTTAGCTAAATCCTTGTCCCATACAAAGTTATTACTAAACCCCGGACAAAAACAAACCACCACTTTTCCTGCTGACGCTCCTGCTGGTGATTATACCTTCTATTGCCAACCCCACCGTGGTGCGGGCATGGTTGGTAAAATCACTGTTGAAGGTTAATATATAGCTACTTACCATCCTTGTTAATGTACAGGGATGGTAAGTAGGTGAACAGAAAAATTTAAAGGTATGTGAAGAAAACTAAAATCACTCAAAACTCTCTTCCTGTTCCCTGTTAAGAGTTCCCTGTTCCCTTGCCCCAACGACAATTTTTAACCCCCACCTACTTACATTAGCTATACTCAAAACGGCTAAAACTTGGACTTTTTTATAATACAAATAACAGTCTCAAAGCCTCTCCCCGTTGCGGGGAGAGGTTTGGAGAGGGGTTCCATATTTAGTTAAACAATAAACCGTTTGCAGTATATCAGCAAATCAAAAAGCTGACTTAATATTACAAAAAACAGATAAGAAACTAAAGTTTCAGAGTTTAGAGCTTCAGTCAAAAAAAAAGATGTTCCTTTGTACCTCTGCATGAAGCAAAAATCAGAAATCCCGATAAAAATCGGGAGAATTTCACTAAGGAACATCAATAGGAATCAGACCATTTTCTGGAACATAACCAGAAAAACAACCATCATCAGAAGACACTAAAATCAACCGCAGAGGATAATCTGGAGGGACTCGCAAATCAGCCCAAGGTACTGCTATTTCTAAACAAGAATCTAACGCAACTTGGGCGCGAGAGGCACGGGGATACCATAGATAATTATCTCCTGCGGCTCGAAACTGCACCGATTGACTGAGTAAATTAACTTCCAAATGATGGTGAAATAGATAATTCAAAGGTGCGCTGTCTGGTACTTCGGCTAGAGGTATGGAACTATTTACCATTGTCCTATCTGGATAATACCAGAATAGGTGTAAATCTGGAGGTATATCTTTGCCAGGAACAGCGCCAGTTTTAAAATCTACTCGCACATAAAAATTCAAATGGTCTACCCCATACCATAAACGTTGGATAGTGCTGCTATTGTGCATAGTTCCTCTAGCACCACCAACTTCAATCCGCCCAGCTTTATCCCAATCCTGTTCATCACCTTTACCATCTATGAAAGGATGAATAAAGCCCTGTGGTTTATGGTCTGAACGGGCTTCATGAATTTCCAGCGGAGTGTGCAGATATGGAGGTATGGGTTCATTTAAGGCTTTGTAAATGCCATAGAGATGTTCCCGAAACAATTGGTCAAAAATGGCATCTTGGTTGGAAGAATGCCCTTCACCAAACCACCAAAACCAGTCTGAACCTTCAGCCGCATACAAAGCTTCCCAAGCTGCGGGGTTGTTTTCTTCTGTGGCTTCGGGATGATTTGCTAAGATTTGTCTAGCTGCGGTGAGATAGTCCCAGGCGCGGTTTTTGACGGGATCTCCGATCCATGTGGTAAAATTGCCGTCTACCCAAGAACCACTATGGAGTTGTGCAGCGGGAATAGTGGTGGTGGGTGGGTGTTTTTCAATGAATTCGGAAACGGTGACAAGTTTGATATGGGGTTCATTGCTCAAACTTTCATACAATGTTTCCAAGAAGTCTTTCCCGTCGTGGGGATAAAATTCCCAACAATTTTCCCCGTCTAGGGCAATTGTCACTAACCAAGGTTGATCATCGTTACTTTCTTTTTGTTGTTTAGCGATCGCTTGCAAATGTCCGACTAAATCCGCTGCTGCTTTTTTCGCCGGCATTGCACTGTATGTAAAGCCAATTAAATCTGATAATCTATGATCACGGAAAACAATCGCTACTTCACCGGCCGGGGTTTGCAGACGATAGGGACGATAAAGTAATTCTGGTTCTTGGACATTTCCCGCAGCGTCTCGATGAAAGAAGTGTTTTAATGACCAACCTAAAACTGCTTCATCTGAGCAAATCCATTTAAAGCCTTGTTTAATAATATACGGTAATATTTCTGGACTAACGGACTGTTCGGAAGGCCACAAACCTCTCGGTTCTTGTCCAAACCTATCTATATATAAATCCCAGGATTTTTGTAAATGTCGAGGAATATCTTCCACCCACTGAAACCGCTGTTTAGGTAATGTCATCTGTGGCACTGCTACTCGTCCAGCGTTAGTATCAGCTAGGAGGGGTAAAATAGGGTGCGTATAGGGTGTAGTGGTAACTTCCAGTTGTCCACTGTCCTGCATTTTCCGGTGTTGGGGAATAATCTGACTGAGGATTTGCCGCTGTTTGGAATAAATGCGCTGGCGATCGCCTAAACTAAAATTACGCCCTTGTGCTAACCATGCCGCAATTTCTGGATCATGCCAAAACAAAGGATCAATCCAAGCTAAATTATGCCAAGCTAGTAAATCTCCATAATCTGACAACTGCCAATTTGCTAAACACCAATTTTGTCCCTGTTCCTGTCTTTGATAATATAACTGGGCATAACGAGGATGGGGATCAATCAAAGTATGATGGTTAGCATCAAAGAAATGTTGAACAATAAACTCCTTTTGTTCACGAGTCAACTTTTCTACAGGAGTCAAACTAGCAGTTAAATAAGGGTCAAAAGCCGTACCCGCAACATAATCTTCTAATTGCAATATTAACGAAGGCACTAAATTCACCGTTTGGTGCAACTTAGGATACTTCTCTAACAATAATACTAAATCCAAATAATCCTTAGTCCCATGTAAACGTACCCAAGGCAAGCGATATTGTTGACTAGTCACCAGAGAACTACCATTTTCAGGAGATTTATACAACGGTTGATGTTGATGCCAGATAAACGCAACGTGCAAAGGATGAGACATATAATATATAAAAGAGTAAGTGACGAGAAATAAGGAACGAGGAACAGGTGACAAGTATATCTTACCAATTACCTCTTCCCCCATTCCCCATTACCAGCGATTTAGATAACTTTTTTTACTTCAGAAACTTATCCTACAACTTGTTCTACTTCAGAGATTTCAGGAATCATTTCCTTAAGACGGCGTTCAATACCCATTTTCAGAGTCATAGTGGAACTGGGACAAGAACCACAAGCACCCTGTAACTCGACTTTAACAATCGGTCCATCCAATTCTACGAGTTTTACGTTACCACCATCAGACATGAGATAAGGGCGCATCTCGTCTAATACAGTTTCTACATTTTCTATCGTTAGTTCCATAGGTTTAGACCTGCTTAGTAAATAAATTGGTAATTATCCGAGTTGCTAATTATCTAGTGTAGGCTGGAAATGGATAATTGGTCATTAGTCATTGGTTATTGGTCAGTTGCAAAAGAATATTTTTCTCCCCTGCTCCCTGCTCCCTGCCTCTTCCCTATTCCAGTAGCTGAATATTGGAATAAACAAACTCAGTAATTGATTGAGGAGTTGCAGTTTTCCCATCTTCATATTCTGCCACTACCTGCTTCGTTAAAATGTAGTAATTACCAAATTTTTGATATGTATCCGTAAACTTGAGGATGCTATTAACATCACCTGTTTGCGAATTGCGAAAAACTACATCATAAACAGCAGGGATATAACCGGAGTCTGCTTCTAGGAATTGCTCAGAATTAACCTCCAAAGACATCCGACCCATAACCCGAATTTCTTGATATATTTTTTGGTTACGGACTTGATAGTGAGAATCAGTATTTTCACTTTTAACAAAAACTGTTTCTGCCGTATCACCCAAACTAAATTCATGTTGACCGTAAAAACTTTGGAAATCGCTGCTTTGACAGCGGGTAATTATTTCCTGTAACTGAATATCAATTCCTGCCTCTATTTGTTTATCTGCAACTCCTGTAATTTCTACATTCAAGTTACGGTCAATCTGAATTTTGCCCTTATAAACTTCTCCTTCCTGTAGTAGTTGCACATCGGCAGTATAACCAGGAAAGTGTTCATCCCAAGTGTAACGACTTTCATAAGCAGTTTGAAATAAAATTCCTGCTGTTGACTGAATTGCCATATCACCACTTTGACTGCGCTTTCCTTAACAGTTTAATTCAAAGTTGTTGTTTTTTAAATTATACAAAAATATATTTGTGTTTTTACGTGGGATGTGGTATGTGGCAGCTTTTCAGAGGATTATGTTGTTTGTGTTGTTTGGGTCTATTCCGACTATAGCATAAATTAAAATTGTCTGAATCAGGATGTCCAGGATTTGAGGATTTTCATTATCTCAATATTGTCAAGATTATCCTTAACTACCCCTTGACAAATTTCTGAATTTAGCCTAATATTAAATTATAGTGGGAATTATTGCAGTCATATATAGTCAGGTTATTAACAATATCATAGAAAAACGCATATCAAACATTCCCAAAAACTCATCAACCCAACAATTATCAAACATCCTGTTAATCCTGGACATCCTGATTCTGACAAAATTCCGTAGGGGCAA
>NZ_AP018316.1:4088665-4331302 GCF_002368115.1 Dolichospermum compactum NIES-806
TATTAAATTTCCGAAACTACTAATAATTGGACCGCCACTCATTCCTTGTTGAATATCGCTGGTATAGCCAATTTCATAACCATCTTTTAAACTCGGTTGGGAGATGATTTGTTGTACTTCTCCTGTTGTCAATACTAATTTATCCTCAGATACAGCATATCCTGCGGCCATAACTGGTGTTTCTAAGTTAATATCAAAAGATGCGATTCTGTCAGCAATTTCTGATGGTAAACAATATTCTTTATTAGATGTAAATTCTAATATGGCTAAATCGAATTTATCAAAGTTAGTATTAGGGAAAATTTTAGCTGCATATTTTTGACCATCGGCTGTGATAATATTGATATTATTAATTCTTCTGACAACGTGGGAATTAGTCACTACTAAATAAGAATTACCTTTTCTCGCGAAAATTGTCCCGGAAGCGCCTCTTTCCTTGTCCCTGACTCTAACTGTAATTTGTTTAGCAATGGTTTGTAATTGTGGGTCTGAATAAATACCGTTTTCTGGGTCTGCTGGTTGTAATTCGCACGTTGGCGAGGTCTGTGTAAGTAGTTTTGTTGTCTTGGTTTGGGTTTCTATTGCTAACGCGGGATAAGGTAGCAGCAGTAAGCAGGAGATAATAGCGATTTGACGTTTCATGATTAGTTAAATAGTATTATTGGTACGGTTTTCCTCCCTTGTCCACTGTCCTTCCTTGTCCTCCAAGTCTTGCCCTCACGACAATGTAAAATACCTACCCTTGTGAAGGGGGAGGGTTCTGACAGGGGTAGGTTTTTAATATTATCTGTGAAGGCAGGACCAGGAAGACAAGGAGGGAAAGTAGACAAGGAAGATTTTATGCAAAAAATGTACTTCGGCTTCGCTCAGTACAAGGTCTGTTGAGCGTCAGTTTTTGTTACCAATTGTACATTATTGGTACGGTTTTCCTCCCTTGTCCACTGTCCTTCCTTGTCCTTCAAGTCTTGCCCTCACGACAATGTAAAATACCTACCCTTGTGAGCGGGTGGGGTATTTTGTTATTTAGAGATTTTTCTGAGATATTCACCCAGATTTAAGTAAGTATTTTCACCGGAATTTTGCCAATTTAAGTCTGTACTTCTACCTTCTCTGATTTCATTAAGTTCAGCTAGAACTGTAGTGGGGTTTACACCTGGCCTGACGCTAAATAAAATATTGTTTTTATTGCATTCACCAGGTTTAGCCGCACAGATAACTCCCAACCCATTCAACTTACCGGTAGTTAAATAATCTAATCGGCCTTGTTCGTAAAATTGCTGGAATTTTTTACTTACTTGTTGACAGCGTCTTTTAGGAGTCCATTCGCTACTGGGAAAGGAGTCAGATTTCCAAGCAATTATGGGTACATAAGGGTTAGGTTTTTTGTCGGGAACGAAGGCCATGGTAGTGGGAACTTTTCCCGTATTACCTTGGTAAGAAATTGAACGACAAGCAAAACTAACTTCTTGCTTGGGAATCTCTTGACTCAAACCGGGGTTAACACTCAGGGTAACTGTCAATGCGGTGAATGCTAAGACACTAGTTAATGCTGGTAGTTGCATAATGCTTGACCTTTGATTACTGAATTTTGGTGATTATGGCGCTACTTTTTTTAAACTTTATAGGTGTTGGTGAGTGAAAATATGAATTTTTCTCACGCAGAGGCGCAGAGGCGCGGAGTTTGAGACATGGAATTTTTGATTTTCATGTCTCAATTCAGCAAGGCTACTTGATACACACATAACTGATTGTATACTAATTTTTTGAAAATATTCAGATGTTTACTTAGAAGTTAATTTTATGATACAATCCGATTTGATGGATTAACACTGTAACTATATCATGTACTATTTTATCTATCATGTACTATTGTACCCGACCCCACTGCCCTAGTCCCGAAAACCGTTTTCCCGACTCTCCAGATTCTCATACTAAGTCGGGAATATTCTGTCAAGCTTGTGGAATGCCCCTAATATTAAAGGGGAGAAAGGGACATTATCAAACTATTAAACCTTTGGGGAAAGGAGGATTTGGTGCTACTTTTCAAGCTATTGATTTAGATTCTGTGAATCAGCGTCAATGTGTGATCAAACGATTGAATATTAATGACAACCCGGAAATTGCTGACAAACTTGTTGAAGGAATCAAAGCAGCTTTTGATCGAGAAGCTCAGGCTTTAGAATTTTTAGGTGATAATAGCGGGAATATTCCCACTTTATATGATTATTTTTCCTTGACCGCTCCTGCTTTTGGTCAACAAGAAGAGCTTGAGTTTAAATATTTAGTACAACAATATATCCAAGGTGAAGATCTATCTCAGGAACTCAGAAGAAAAGGTCGTTTTTCCGAAACAGAGACTTTAGATTTTTTAAAGCAAATTTTACCGATTTTACAATTTATTCATGACCAAAATTCTATCCATCGAGATATTAAACCCAGTAATATTGTTAGAGAAACAGCAACACAAAAACTATTTTTAATTGATTTTGGGGCGGTGAAACAAGTTGTTTCTGGTGAAACAAATATAAAAAAATCTCTACCTATTTTTACAAAAGTATACGCTTCTCCTGAACAAAGACCTGAAGAAAGAAGAATAGGAGAAATTTATCCGTCTAGTGATTTATATAGTTTGGCTGTTACTTGTCTGGAGTTAGTCACAGGTACAACTCCCGTTGATTACCTTGACAATAATTACCAAAATTGGCGACAACAAGCTAGTAGAATTATTCTAAGTACAGGACAAAAAATTGAGAGAGAGAAGAAAGTCGTCATATTTCAAATCTAAATCAGTAACAAGAGAACGCAGATAATCTAAACCGTAACGAAAAACACTTTTAGCAAAACGTCCATGTTTCTTGATTTTGATAGGTTGGTGTTGATGCAACCATTCTCCAGTCTTGACAGCCCAACACATAGCTAATGACAGTAAAGCTAAGAGCTTACTCAATCGGTTAGAATCAATAAAATGTGTAGATTCCAAGCAAAAACCACGAGTTTTAAACATACCGAACAAAGTTTCAATCCCCCAACGACGGCCATAGTCAGCAATTATGGTTTGGGGAGAAGTATCAGAAATCACGATTAATAACTTGCCATCATCAAGACGTAAACCAGCTACATAAACTGAACGACCCCAGACCCAACGACGAGTAGATAAAACCTGAGATTCACCCGCAGCCAGATGAGCAAAAATGACGCTACCTGGAAGAGTCTTTTCTGTATCACTAATTAAATCAGTGTGACGAATCCTGATTCGGAATGGAATATTTGGTTCAAGCAGTAAATAACTTAACCATTCTGCCCCCACGAATTCTCTGTCAGCACTGATATAGTCAACTTGTGCATCTGGGAACAGTTGTCCAAATCGGTCAAGTAAATCCATTCGTTCATCCGTGTTGGAGTTACCTTTCTTCTCCAATATCTGCCAAACTAGGGGGTAAGCGACACCATTATGTACTACTCCCAACATGAGGATATTTAACCATATTTGACCAAAACGCCATTCAGTCCGGTCAATACTTAACACCCAAGGCTGGGGAATGTTCATGATTTTTACAATCATTTTCGCTATGACTGCATAATCTATATCAAAATCTCGGAAAAATCTTTGCAACCGTTTGTAATTGGATTCGTTTTTAGCACAGTTGCGAAAACCAGTTGCTAATTCTACCAAGTTCACTGTCTTTACTCTTAATAAAGATATTAAAAATAACGCTAAAAAGCTTAGACGCGCTCCATGCCATTCCAAATGTGGTTTTAGTGTGTCTCGTAATAGGTTAATCTGGTTCATAGGGGTTTCTTTGATTGTGTGGTAACTTTCTATGAAACCCTTTCTCTGTTTCCTTTGCAAGCTTTTTCTCTATTTTTTGTCCTGTACAGAGAGAATTATTAGCTCTTCTCTAGCTAATATTTTAGATAAAATGCTCAAGATTAACCCTAGACACCGGTTTCAGTCAGCAGCAGAAGTTATGACGGCTGTAAATGAATCTCGAATAACTACACCACCGACTGAACCAACGACAATTATTGATAAACAATTTAAAATATTTATTGATAAAAAACTTAAAACATTACAACCTTTACTGATCAAATCGGTGTTTTTGATATTTCCAATAATTGTTGGTGTGATAGGTGTTAATAGTTATTTGCAACCACCAATTAACGTAGTAGAATATGCAAAATCTGGGATTAAGTTTAAATATCCTAAAAATTGGCAAGAAACGCCAGTCATAGATAAATTAACGCGAATTGTCCCGAAAAATACGATTTCATCTTCTCTAACTCCAGAATTTTTTATCACTATAGATGAGTTATTCCATTCGGAAACTTTGGCAGATTATACTCAGTTTTCTATCCGACAAATTGAAGCATTAGGACAAAATGCGAAAATTATCAAATCTGGACAAATACAACTTGGTGAAACACAAGGTTATCAAGTAGTTTATGAAGGCAGAGATAATATCCACAAGGTAAATTTCCAAGAAATGCAAGTATGGATTGTTAATGATAAAAAAGCCTATATTCTCACCTATCGCGCTGAAAATAAATCCTATCCAGAGTTTGCGAAAACTGTGGAAGACACCATAATTAAATCCTTTAGACTGGAAAAATCTACATCTGAAAAACCCACAAGTCCAATCTGGTAATTAAGAGGATGTTTGAAAAGTCGTATCCCGTAATTTTCATCACATTGTTACCCCCCTTTCCCCTTATAAAGCTACGGTGTACACACAAGTTATCGAATCACCATTATTCCTTAAATTACCCCACCCTTACGCAAGTTTCACACCAAAAATCTGTTGTAGGGTGCTTTACTACTGCATAAATCCTGGAAATAAACAGATTGTTGATATCTGACGCACCCTACCAATGTGCCAGTTGCGTAAGTCCTGTTAACAACTGACAACTTATTACTCCACATTGGGCAATAATACTACACTTTAAAGATGTGAAGACCGATCTAGCTATTCTGCCAAATATTTTTACAATGATCTTATTAGACAGTAGTTTGTTATTCTAAAAGCTTATGCAGCCGACTAACCCCAATCAATTTACAGAAAAAGCCTGGGAAGCGATCGCTCATACCCCCGATGTCGCTAAACAATATCAGCAACAGCAGCTAGAAAGTGAACACCTGATGAAAGGGTTGCTGGAACAGGAAGGACTGGCCAGTGCCATTTTTACCAAAGCTGGGACAAGTTTGCAAAAAGTTCGCGATCGCACCGAGCAATTTATCCAACGTCAACCGAAGGTATCCGGTGCTAGTGCTTCTGTTTATTTAGGACGCAGTTTAGATACATTATTAGATCGGGCAGAAAAATATCGTCAAGAATTTAAAGACGAATTTATTTCTATTGAACATTTGCTGTTAGGTTACGCCAAAGATGATCGGTTTGGCAAGAGTTTACTGCAAGAATTCGGTTTAGATGAAAACAAACTCAAAAATATTATCAAAGAAATTCGAGGGAAACAAAAAGTGACTGACCAAAATCCAGAAGGTAAATATCAATCACTGGAGAAGTACGGACGTGATCTCACAGAAGCCGCCCGCAAAGGTCAACTAGACCCTGTAATCGGTCGTGATGATGAAATTAGACGTACAGTACAAATTCTCTCCCGCAGAACCAAAAATAACCCGGTTTTAATTGGTGAACCTGGAGTGGGGAAAACTGCGATCGCCGAAGGGTTAGCACAGCGCATTGTGGCGGGTGATGTTCCCCAATCTCTTAAAGATCGCAAACTCATCAGTTTAGATATGGGGGCTTTAATTGCGGGAGCAAAATTCCGAGGTGAATTTGAAGAACGTCTCAAAGCCGTATTAAAAGAAGTCACCGAATCCGGTGGGAATATTGTCTTATTTATTGATGAAATTCATACCGTTGTCGGTGCAGGTGCAAGTCAAGGGGCGATGGATGCGGGAAACTTATTAAAACCGATGTTAGCACGGGGTGAATTACGCTGCATTGGGGCGACAACTTTAGATGAATATCGCAAATATTTGGAAAAAGATGCCGCTTTAGAAAGACGCTTTCAGCAAGTTTATGTAGATCAGCCCAACGTTCAAGATACAATTTCTATTTTACGCGGTTTGAAAGAACGTTATGAAGTCCATCATGGGGTGAGAATTTCTGATAGTTCTCTCGTCGCTGCGGCCACTCTCTCTAATCGTTATATTAGCGATCGCTTTCTCCCCGATAAAGCCATTGATTTAGTAGACGAAGCCGCTGCTAGACTGAAAATGGAGATTACATCCAAACCCGAAGAACTGGACGAAATAGATCGGAAAATCCTGCAATTAGAAATGGAAAAACTCTCTTTACAAAAAGAAAGTGATCTCGCTTCCCGTGAACGGTTAGAAAGATTAGAAAAAGAACTCGCTGACCTCAAAGAAGATCAAAGAACTCTTAGCACACAATGGCAATCTGAAAAAGGGATTATCACCAAAATTCAATCTATTAAAGAAGAAATTGACCGAGTTAATTTAGAAATTCAACAAACCGAAAGAAACTACGATCTTAACCGGGCTGCGGAATTGAAATATGGTAAACTCACAGACTTACATCGGCAATTACAAGCCGTAGAAACTGAACTTTCCCAAACTCAAAAAACCGGGAAATCATTATTACGGGAAGAAGTTACAGAAGCGGACATTGCCGAAATTATTTCTAAATGGACAGGCATTCCCCTCAATAAACTAGTCGAATCAGAAAAAGAAAAACTCCTGCATTTAGAAGATGAATTACATCATCGGGTTATCGGTCAACAAGAAGCCGTTACCGCCGTCGCTGATGCCATTCAACGTTCTCGCGCTGGACTTTCTGACCCCAACCGTCCCATAGCTAGTTTTGTCTTCCTTGGTCCAACCGGTGTCGGTAAAACTGAACTAGCGAAAGCCTTAGCGGCTTATATGTTTGACACAGAGGAAGCTTTGGTGCGGATTGATATGTCAGAATACATGGATAAGCACAACGTTTCTCGACTAATCGGTGCGCCTCCCGGTTATGTGGGTTATGAAGAAGGAGGACAATTAACTGAAGCTATTCGTCGTCGTCCCTACGCGGTAATTTTATTCGACGAAATTGAAAAAGCCCACCCCGACGTATTTAATATTTTCCTGCAAATCCTCGATGATGGTCGGGTGACAGATGCCCAAGGTCGCACAGTAGACTTTAAAAATAGTATCATCATCATGACCAGTAACATTGGTTCTCAATATATCCTAGATATATCTGGAGATGATAGCCGTTACGATGAAATGCGGAATCGGGTGATGGAAGCAATGCGAAATAGTTTCCGTCCAGAGTTCTTAAACCGTCTGGATGAACTAATTATTTTCCACAGTTTACAAAAATCGGAATTGCGGAATATTGTCCAGTTACAGGTAGATAGGTTAAGACAAAGATTAACTGACCGGAAAATGTCTTTGAAATTATCTAGTTCTGCTCTTGACTTTTTAGCAGAAGTCGGGTATGATCCCGTTTTTGGTGCAAGACCATTAAAAAGAGCAATTCAGCGGGAACTAGAAACCCAAATAGCTAAAGCCATTTTACGCGGTGATTTCAGCGACGGTGACACCATTTTTGTAGATGTCCAAAATGAGCGCCTTTCCTTTAATCGTTTACCCGCAGAGGTGTTTACGGGTTAGAGAATCAGTCCCTTCAAGTTAGCCAGGGAATAAATTCCCTGTCTAAAAGCTAAAGTCGGTTAAAACCGACTACTTTTGCGTAAATAGGATAATTTTTGATTTTGAGTTAACCAGAGTGGGTTTTAACGTACTTTAGCTAAATTGGTAAAAGACATAATTTGAGAAGTATTAAAAAAAGGAAAAATTATGCAATCTCCTCTTTACCTGTTCTCTGTGGCAGAATATCTAGAATTAGAACAATCTAGCGATATTCGTCATGAATATTTTGCAGGTGAAGTCTTTGCTATGGCTGGAGGTAGTAAAGAACATAACATAATTACTCTCAATATTGCTAGTAGACTACGTTCTGGATTACGGGGTAGTTCCTGTAATGTTTTCATGTCTGACATGAAAGTGAAAATAAATTTAGCCAATGATAATAAAACTATATTTTACTATCCTGATGTGGTAGTCAGTTGTGACACTGAAGATCAAGACCGTTATTTTTTGAATTATCCTTGTTTAATTATCGAAGTGCTATCACCAAGTACGGAAACTATAGATAGACGGGAAAAACTGGTAAATTACCGCAGTTTAGCAAGTTTAAAAGAATATGTTTTAATTTCTCAAAATGAAATCAAGGTAGAAGTTTATCGTCAAGATGAAAAAGGAAATTGGACTATACAAACTTTGATTAATGGGGATGATAAATTACATTTAGATTCCGTTGGATTAATTTTAGAAATGACAAATATATACGAAGATATTATCAATATTTAATTTTTTAATTTAGAAAGGTTTTAAATTTAGGGAAGTTAAATAGGAGTTCGCTTTGACTATAGCGGTTCTCGATTGAGTGAGATACAAGAACCCCAACCCCCTCCCCGCAAGCGATGAGGGGGCTATGATGTATCTCATGCAAGTGCATACCGCTATATACTATAGGACTTACGCACGCTCACTAATTTACCATGATATGAATGAAGGAAATTGCGTCGTTTTCGGCTTTGGGAATAACTTATTGAGTAGGGTGCGTCAGATAGAGGGAATCTGTTTTTTTGTCAAAATATCGTGTCTGACGCACCCTACAAGGGATAAAATTTACGTCACATATTTGGGGAATCTTGTCAATGCGTAAATCCTATTTTGTTAGGATTAGTTAGCTTTTTTGTATCGGAAAATAACCCAATCCCCAACTTATACCCCATCCATTTTGAAACATTGAGTTTTCGCCACAGAAAAAACTATAGGTTTCAATTTAGACGGGGTTTAAAATGAAGAACCAGGTTGTTCTAAAAATTCCTCTTCTTCTGGGGTAGAAATCCGTCCTAAAATGGCATTACGATGGGGAAAGCGACCAAATCGAGCAATTATTTCCTTGTGTCGAAAAGCTGATTCAATCGCTTTTGCACTGTAGGGATCATGACTAAGTTGTTGAAATAGCTTAATACACTTCCGTTGATCAATAGGGTTTTCACTGTGTTCAAAGGGTAAGTATATAAACCAGCGTTGCACAGCTAATAATTTTCTATCATAGCCTTTGTTTGTGGCGTGTTGCGCTAATGATAGTGCTTCCCAGTCCGTTGCAAAGGCTTGTGGGGTATCACGAAACATATTTCGGGGAAATTGATCTAGTAACAGAATTAAAGCCAAACAGGTTTCTGGTGAATTCATCCAATCATGTAAATATCCTGCTACCGCTTTTTGGTAATCTTCCAGAAAAAGGTCGCGGATCTTAGCATCGAAATCTGGTTGTTTTTCAAACCAAAATGGCTGAATTTTCCCGTAATTTGGGTCATTTAGATGACCAAACCAAAAATCCAAAATAGTTGTTGCCTGTGACATTGCTATTATTGATGATTACAAAGCACCTGTCGCATTTTACATAGATTTGCTGGTAACTCCAAATTCATTGCTTGTTCAATAAAAATTGAGGGGATGGGAACATGGGGGGTGGCTTGTACTGTATAAGCTAACAGAGTACCATTACCCATATCTTTGAGTTCTAACTTGGCGTGAAAATCTGTAAATGAACCTTTTTCCATCTGAAAGTGGATTTGCTGTCCTAATACTTCCACCACACTCAGATAAATTTCTACTTGGGCTGTCAAAAACAAAAAGGCTTTTTGTGCTGCTTGATACAGACGTTTGACATCACCTCTGGATATGACTTCGCTTTTGGTAATATCGGGAAAATATTGGACCCAACGGGGGTAATCTGTAATTTGTTGCCAGACATGGGATCTAACTAGTGGTACGTACATACAAGCGGTAACAGCACCACCCCAGTGGGTATAAGAGCGAATTTCTGTGAATATTTCTCCCTGAATTAGTCGTCTTTGCTGATCTTGATTCCAAAGGGTATCTGATAGCGGTAGTGTGGGGTAAGGGAGATTTTTAAGATTTGAGTTGGACATAATATAATGCAGATATAGTGATTTTGGTAACTTTTTCAGTGATTAACCCTAATGATCTCATTGAGTTTAACTCACTAAATTCCAATTACGGGTCAATTCATAGAGTTTTCGCAGATAATTAGTCTGAAGTTTATTTTCAAGGGTGTAAATTCGAGTTAAGAGAAAAATACTGTGAGTCAATCTTCTTTAAATGGCAAATTAATCCAGGGTTTTGGGATTCTCTTGGGGATGAGTGTTTCCTTGTTTATACTGAGAGGATTGGGTATTATCACTTTTCTTCCTGGTGGTGTAATTACGCTACTGTTCTTCGGGGCTATAGCTTTGTCAATCTTCAGTTATTGCTCCAGGAGATGGTGGCGTTTTTAGATTTACCACCAATAATTATTACATCAAAAAAACTGACAAGTCATTAATCGGAGGTAAAAAAGATGCAAAAGTATATATGTACGGTTTGTGGCTATATCTATGACCCAGAAATAGGTGATTCAGATAGCAGTATAGAACCAGGAACAGCTTTTGAAGAAATTCCCGATGATTGGGTTTGTCCAGTTTGTGGTGCTGAAAAATCAGACTTTGAGTTATATGAAGAGTAATATGGAGGTAGGATAGATCACCGACTTCTTTGAGGAGTCAGGGATCTGAAATCTGAAATCTGAAATCTGAAATATTAAAAAATTTTTGAAGTTGTTACCTTTGCAAATTGTAGTTATTGGTGGTGGGGCTGCGGGATTATTTGGTGCGATCGCTTGTGCTGAAGCTAATCCCCGGACCCAGGTTACTTTAATTGAAGCGAGTCGTCAACCTTTGGCGAAAGTGCTGATTTCCGGTGGGGGACGCTGTAACGTTACTCATGCTTGTTTTGACCCCAAGATTTTAGTCCAGAATTACCCTAGAGGTGGTAAAGCCTTGTTAGGTGCTTTTACCCGGTTTCAACCTTTAGATACCATAGCTTGGTTTGCGACGCATGGGGTGAATGTAAAAACGGAAGCTGACGGACGGATGTTCCCGATTACAGACCGTTCGGAAACCATTGCTGAATGTTTAATTAAGGCGGCTTTTGATGCCAACATAGAACTGTGTATTGGTACACCTGTTACGGCTGTCACCCGCAAAAATGCCGGGTTTGAAGTTCTGCTGAAGTCGGGAGAAACTAAAGAATGTCATCGCTTACTTTTGGCTACAGGTAGTAGTTTAGCTGGTTATAAAATTGCTAGAGAATTAGGTCATGAGATCCAAACTCCTGTACCTTCTTTATTTACCTTTAATATTGCTGATCCTCAACTGCGAGAATTAGCGGGAATTAGTGTTAGTTCTGTAAATCTGCGCTTACCAGGTACAGGGAAAACCCCATTACAACAAACAGGACCAATATTAATTACCCATTGGGGTGTAAGTGGTCCAGCAGTGCTGAAACTTTCGGCCTGGGGTGCAAGAATTCTTAATGAAAATCGCTATCAACACAAATTACTGATTAATTGGTTGCCAGATTTATCACAAGAAGAAGTGAGACAAAAAGTTTTAACCGTCAAAGCTGAATGGGGACAAAAAGCGATCGCTCTCCATCGTGGTGTAAACTTACCACATCGGCTTTGGCAATATATTGTCAATCGCGCTCATATTACCACAGAAGACCGTTGGGCAACCATATCCAACAAAACCCTAAATCAACTAGTCCAAGAAATCTCCCAAGGAGAATACCTAATTACAGGTAAAGGCGCATTTAAAGAAGAATTTGTCACCTGTGGAGGAGTCAACCTTAAAGAAGTCAACTTCAAAACAATGGAGAGTAAAATAGTCCCCGGCTTGCATTTTGCCGGTGAGATATTAGATATTGATGGTATCACAGGTGGCTTTAACTTCCAAAGTGCTTGGACAACAGCCTACCTAGCCGGTCAATCCATGACAAAATCAACAGTAGATCATTAATTTCCCTCTCCGCGCCTCTGCGTGAGACAAAAATCTATAAATCGTGTAAATCCGTATGAAATTCAGTGAAATCCTCAATCAACTTGGTGATTATATTACCGAAAGTAGCCCTAACATTGATTTAGAAATTACTGGAGTTGCAGCCATAGATGAAGCAATATCTGGGACTCTCAGCTATGTAGAAGGAGCTAAATTTTCCGCATTGCTCAATTCTACAGGTGCGAGCGCTGTAATTTTGCCCCCAGATGAAAAATTGCAAAATCAAGCCAGAGAAAAGGGTCTAGCTTGGTTATCCACAACTCAACCCAGACTGGTATTTGCGAAAGCGATCGCTCTATTTTATCAACCTTACCGTCCTACTCCCGAAATTCATCCTAGTGCGGTAATTCACCCCAACGCCAAAATCGGTGATGATGTGTATATTGGCGCTCATGTTGTCATTTCTGCAAATGTAGAAATTGCCAATCATGCCATTATTCATCCTAACGTCGTTATTTATCCAGAAGTACAAATAGGCGATCGCACCACCCTCCACGCTAACTGTACCATTCATGAACGCAGCCAAATCGGTGCAGATTGCGTTATTCATAGCGGTGCTGTAATTGGTGCAGAAGGCTTTGGCTTTGTCCCCACTCGCACAGGTTGGCTAAAAATGGAACAATCTGGTTACACCGTTTTAGAAGATGGGGTAGAAGTAGGTTGTAATACAGCCGTAGACCGTCCCGCAGTCGGAGAAACAAGAATTGGTAAAAACACCAAAATTGATAACTTAGTTCAAATAGGACATGGGAGTCAAATAGGTTCTGGTTGCGCCATAGCAGGTCAAACAGGCATGGCTGGCGGCGTGAAGATTGGAAATCGAGTAATTTTAGCTGGACAAGTGGGAATTGCCAATCAGGCTAAAATTGGAGATGGGGCAATGGCTTCTGCTCAAACTGGTATTCTCAAGGATGTTGCACCAGGAGAAATTGTCTCAGGTAGTCCAGCCATACCGCACAAACTTTACCTCAAAGCATCAGCAATTTATAGTCGCTTGCCAGAAATATATCAAAATCTGAAAAAATTACAGAATAGGAGTCAGGAGTCAGGAGTCAGGAGTCAGGAGGAAGAAAGAAGGAAGAAGGAAGAATAAATTAAGGTGTTTGGGTAGCGATCGCTAATTTTGCCCCTTTTACCTGCCGCACCCGATCCATAACCACCACCACTTGACCATGAGTAGCACTTTGATCAGCATTGATAATAACTACCACTTCCGTATTTTTGCCCATCAACTCCTGTACTTTTACTGGTAAAGTCTCAATAGTTACTGGCTGGCGATTTAAACTCACATCCCCGGCTGAATCTACTGTAACGTTAATTGGTGCGGCTGATGATTGGGCTTTGGCTGTGGCTGCTTTAGGTAAATTCACTGGCAAACCTTCAGAACGATGTAAGAATAAAGTGGACATAATGAAAAATGTCAAAATAGCAAAGATGACATCAATCATCGGTACAATATTAATCTGGGCTGGAATATCCGGTTCATCTGGTAGACGCATAGGATTTATCCCCTCTTTCATAATGACGACGATACAGTAATTCTAGCTGACCAGCATATTCTTGAATCCAAGCAATTTGCCGCAAATACATACCGCGAAAACTATTCGCAAAAAATAAAGTAATAATAGCTACAACTAATCCCGATGCTGTAGATACCAAAGCTTCACTAATCCCAGAAGTAACACCAGCGGTTTTTGTCCCCCCCACATCACCAATATTTAAGGATGCAAAAGAAGTAATTAACCCCAAGACTGTCCCTAGCAATCCTAGTAAGGGCGCTAAACCAATAATTGTATCAAAAATGTTTTGAAACCTTTTTAATAAGGGGATTTCTGCCTGTGCTTCACTTTCCAAAGCCAAGCGAAATTCTTCTGGGTTGGCTTCTTCCAATTCTAAAGCTGCTAAAAAAATTCGGGCGATCGGTAAATCAGCATTTTTATGTAAGATGTTTAAAGAGGTAACTACATCACCTTGACGATAAACACTTAACACCTGCTTGACTACGCGATTTTGACGACCGCTAATTCCTATCCAAAAGGTAATCCGTTCCAGAATGAGGGTGATTCCTAAAACGGAAAAAAATAGCAGTGGCCACATCACTACGCCACCAGCTTTGAATAAGTTACTAATTTCCATTGACTATTTTGCTAATTCTGGACACAGCTAGATTAACAGATTTTTGTCAAGAGAATGTCATTAATAGGCGATCGCTATGGCAGAGTATTGTCTAAATTTTGATTCGACGTTCTCAACTTCAAAAAATTTAAAAAATTTAAAAAATTTAAAAAAAATTTCTTTTTTTTTGGTTTAACTCGATTGACTTTTTTAGCTCGGCGTAATATTTTTATAATGGGAGTGTGTGCATTAATAAAAATTTTGCTTGCATCCCATTATATTAATATAACTATATTACCACATTCAGCGCGATCGCCACCCCTAAAAAAAGAATTTTTTGAAGAAAAACTTAGGGACTTCCAATTAAAAAAATCCCCAAAAGTTTCTTGTGGTGCGGGCATCTTGCCCGCTAATTACCAAGGACAGGCAGGATGCCCATCCCACAAAATTGGGTAATTTATTTTTTGGTGATCCCTTATACTGCAAACGGTTCATAGTTTAACCAAATAAGTAGTGAGACAGAATTAATTACACAATGTCATTGCGTAAGCGTGGCGTTAGCCATATGGAACGAAGTGAAATCAAGCAATTCCAAGGGTTGTGATTGCTTCCCTTCCCTCGCAATGACTGTAAATATTTTTGTCCAATTACTTATCAGACAAAAATCCTGTAAAATCCTGAAATGTTGTAAATCATGATTCTGATGAAAAATGAAGATAGCCAACGAGTAGAAATATTCCTCAAAAAATGGAAAGGTTCGCAAGGTAATGAGAGAGCAAATTATCAGGGTTTCTTTTTAGAACTTTGTGATGCTTTGGGGGTAGAACGTCCATTACCTAAAGGTAGTATGGCAAATGATCCTTATTGTTTTGATAAAGACATCAAAATTTTTAACAAAGATGGAGTTACTACAAACTTTGCAGACTTCTACAAAGAAGGACATTTTTTAATTGAAGCTAAACAAGGGGGAAATGCAGCTAAACGGGGGACAGCTAAACGAGGGACAAAAACCTATGATATAGCAATGGAAAAGGCTTTTTATCAAGCTCAAAGTTATACACCTTTTCTACCAAGTAAACCTCCCTTTTTAATTACCTGTGATATTGGTTCTCATTTTGAAATATGGATGAGTTTTAGTGGGAATTATGGTGGTTATGGTGCGCGGGAAAAAATTAATCTTGATCAGCTTTTAGATGAGAAAGTATTTAATCGCTTTGTTGCGATATTTAATGATCCTCAAAGTCTCAACCCGGAAAAATATCGAGCGCGGGTAACAAGAGAAGTAGCTGATACTTTAGCTAAATTAGCGCGGTGGTTGGAACAACAAAGATACGAACCTAAAGAAGTCGCCAATTTTCTCATGCGCTGCATTTTTACCATGTTTGCAGAAGATGTAAAATTATTGAAAGGAGAAGTTTTTACTAAAGCTTTAAAAGAACGTTGGTTGGTTGAACCGAAAACATTTAAAACCCAGATTGAAAGACTGTGGAAAGTTATGAATACTGGGGGAGAATTTAACTTTGATGAAATTCCCCAATTTAATGGCAGCTTTTTTAAAGATGCTACAGCTTTTGATTTACCCAAAGAACAGTTAGAAGTCCTATCGGAAGCTGCAAATAAAGATTGGACAGAGGTAGAACCGGCGATTTTTGGGACTTTATTAGAACGAGCTTTAGATAGTAAAGAACGGAAAAGTTTAGGAGCGCATTACACACCCCGATCCTATGTTGAGCGGTTAGTGCGTCCTGTAGTCATAGAACCTTTGCGGTCAGAATGGTTATTAGTGGAATCGGAAGTTGATCGGTTTTTAACTCTGAAGGAAAAACAGCAAAAACCTACAAAAGCACAAATAGAAAAGGCTGAAAATGAGATTCGGGGATTTTTAGATAAATTACAACAAATTCGTATTCTTGACCCTGCTTGTGGTTCGGGTAATTTCTTGTATGTGACGTTAGATCTATTAAAGACATTGGAGCAAGAAGTACAGATGCGGTTGCTGGATGTTTTGGGAGAGGTAACAACGAATTTATTAGAGGAATTTGATCCGCGTTTAGCAGGAAGAAAACAGGTAAATCCAGCGCAATTTTTAGGGATTGAAATTAATCCTAGAGCGGCCGCTATTGCAGAATTAGTAATTTGGATTGGTTATTTACAATGGCATTTTAAACGCTATGGAAGTACACCACCACCAGAACCGATTTTACAGGATTTTCATAATATTGAATTTCGTGATGCGGTGTTAGATTATGATGGTAAGGAATTAGATATTGATACTAAAACTGGTCAGGTAAAAACGCGCTGGGGTGGAACAATGATTAAGCATCCTGTGACGGGGGAGGATGTTCCTGATGCGAGTGATCAAATTCCTATTTATCGTTATCTTAATCCTCGTCCTGCTCAATGGCCAGATGCAGATTATATTGTTTCTAATCCTCCTTTTATTGGTAATAAGAGGATGAGAGATAGATTAGGTGATGGTTACGTTGAAGCGCAACGAAAAGTTTATCAAGACATACCAGATACAGTTGATTTTGTCATGTATTGGTGGTATCATTCAGCTAAATTAGTTGTTGAAGATAAATTAGAAAGTTTTGGTTTAATTACAACTAATAGTATTACTCAAACATTTAATAGAAAAGTTTTAGTTAAACATCTAGTAGGTAAAAGTCCAATATCTCTTACATTTGCAATTCCTGATCATCCTTGGATAGATACTACAGATGGCGCAGCAGTGAGAATTGCCATGACTGTGGTAGAATCTGGAAAACATGAGGGAGTGTTAGGAAAAGTAGTTAAAGAAGTGGAAAGTGATGATGGTGTAACTATTGTTGATTTAGCTATATCCAAAGGATTTATTAATGTAGATTTAAGCGTTGGTGTAGATGTGGTATCAGCATCTAAGTTAACAGCAAATTCTAGATTAAGTGGACAAGGTGTAATTGTTTTAGGTGAAGGTTTCCACCTAAATGAAGGAGAATATTTAAAACTTATTCAACAAGACCCGACAGCAATTCATTTAATTAAACGATATCGTAATGGCAGAGATATTACAGATAAACCTCGTAATTTAAGGATTATTGATTTATATGGTTTAAATGAATCTCAGGTTATGCAATATCCATATATATATCAGAGAATTTATGAACTTGTTCGACCTAAACGTTTAGAAATGAAAGATAAAGCACGTCGGGAACAGTGGTGGCTTTTTGGACGTTCTAACCAAGAAATTCGTAATGCAATAAATGGGTTAGAACGATATATAGTTAGTTGTCGTACCGCAAAGCATCGCGTTTTTATATTTGTAGAAAATGACATTTTACCTGATGCTAAATTAATTGCTTTCGGATTAGATGATGCTTTTTATCTTGGTGTACTTTCATCAGTACCTCATATAATATGGTCATTAAAAACAGGTGCATTCTTGGAAGATAGACCAAATTATAACCATTCTGATTGCTTTGGAAAATTCCCTTTTCCAAATCCTACACCAGAACAAAAACAGAAAATCCGAGAATTAGGAGAAAGATTAGACTCCCACCGTAAACGAGTGCAAACACAACATCCCGAAATCACAATTACCGGAATGTATAACCTTCTAGAAAAACTCCGCAAAGGTGAAACATTTACCGAAGCAGATAAAACATATAATAATAAAGCCTTAGTTTCCACACTCAAACAAATTCATGATGAATTAGATCACGCCGTTTTTGATGCTTATGAATGGCAAGATTTAAAAGATGATAATAAAACAAAAGCAGAAATTGAAGAAATAATTTTAGAACGATTAGTTGCGCTCAATGCTGAACGTGCAGAAGAAGAACGTAACGGAATAATTCGCTGGTTGCGTCCCGAATATCAAGCACCAAATGAAGTTACTCAACAGGTGCTAACGGAAGTCATGGAAACAGAAGAAACTGTGATTATTCCCACCGAACAAAAAACTTTTCCCAAACAACCAAAAGAGCAACTTGCAACTATCCGCGACTTACTCCGCAACAATACCAGCGAGTGGACAGTGGAACAAATTGCGGCTCAATTCAAAAATGGTGGAAAATACAAAAATGCCATTGCTGAAAATGTAGAAAGATTAGAATGGTTTGGGATTTTAATCTGTCGAGAAACAGGAGCAACCAAACGCTGGCAATATGTGGAAATATAGTGAGTATCAAGATCCCCGACTTCTTTAAGAAGTCGGGTATTTAATATTTGTCAGAATCAGGATTTTATCTTTTTCCAGTCATCATCATTTTAACTCCGCCTTGAGGAGCAAGAGTAAACCCGCGTCTTTGGAGTTTAATAGGTTTATTATCTACTAAGGCTAGTTGATAATTAGATAAAACTATTGCCAAAACTAATTTTATTTCTAACAAAGCTAGAGCATAACCCAAACAGCGCCGACTACCACCACCAAAGGGCATATATTCTGAGGGGGAATACTGTCTTTCTAGAAAGCGTTCGGGTTTAAATTGGTGGGGTTGAGGATATATGTCTTCGTGATAATGGACAAGGTAAATACTGGGCATTAACATTGTTTCCGGTTCAAACTCGTATCCGGCAATATTCATAGATGATTTAGTGATGCGTGGGAAAATAATTGGTAAGACTGGATACATCCGCAGAGTTTCGTTACAAACTGCGGTTAAATAAGGAAGTTGGGCAATTTCCATTAGTTGAGGATTTTCTCCTAAACTGTTGATTTCTTGCAGCAATTTTGCCAGGATATCTGTATTTTGATGAATTTGATAAAAAGCCCAAGCTAGGATTGTGGCAGTGGTTTCATGTCCAGCAAATAAAAGTGTCAACAATTCATCTTTTAATTCTTCGTTAGTCATTGGTTGACCGTTTTCATCTTTTGCAGCCATCATTAAGCTGAGAATATCACTCTGTTGATGATTATGATTATTTCTTCTTTCTTCTATTTCTGCTTGGAGTAATTCATGAACCTTTTTTTGTTTGCTTTTCATCTGTCCCCAAGGTGTCCATTCTCCCCAATCTTTTTGTAAGAATTTCAAAAACAGCATACTGGATCGTAAAGGAGAATCAATCATATCTATCCAAGAAGTAAGTAGGGGTTTTAGTTGTTGATAACGTTCTCCTTCACTTAATCCAAAGATAATTTGTAAAATAACTTCTAGACTAATTTTTTGCATGATAGATCGAGCTACAAAAGGCTGATTAATTGGTAATTGACTAGCGATTTGTTGGGTAATCAAGCAGATTTGTTGGGCGTAAGTTTGTAGCCGTTCTCCATGAAAAGGTGGCATTAATAATTTTCGTTCTCGACGATGGCGATCGCCATCCATTAACATGATAGAATTTTTGCCGATGAGCGGTTCTGCTAGTTTGTTAGCACGGCCAATATCAAATTTAGAATCTTGGGTAAGAATCTCCTGTATAGTTTGGGGATTACCAATAATTACAGCAGTACCAACACCACTTAGCCGCATGGTGAAAATGTCCCCATATTGTTGACGATATTTTTCTTGGAATCCAATGGGATCTCCAATCCAGTTGATAAGTTGCAACCAGGGGGGAGCGGGAATACGATTGGGTAATTGTTGAAGCATAATGTTATATTTATCTAGGATTTACGCATTGACAAGATTCCCCAAATATGTGACGTAAATTTTATCCCTTGTAGGGTGCGTCAGACACGATATTTTGACAAAAAAACAGATTCCCTCTATCTGACGCACCCTACTCAATAAGTTATTCCCAAAGCCGAAAACGACGCAATTTCGTTCATTCATATCATGGTAAATTAGTGAGCGTGCGTAAGTCCTATTATCTGTTATTTCCTATTTATTTTCACAAAAAAATAGCCATTTGGGAGCGATCGCTTAAAAATTATCTGATAATAAAATTTTAATAAGTGTGAGGTGATTAAATGCGGGCTTTTGTGACTGGTGGTACGGGGTTTATTGGTTCTCATGTAGTGCGATCGCTTTTACAATCAGAATACCAAGTTACAGCTTTAGTCCGTCCTCATAGTAACTTGAGTAATTTACAGGGTTTGGCTGTAGATATTGTCAAAGGTGATTTGAATAACCCGAATATCTGGGAACAGATGCAGGGTTGTCAATATCTGTTTCATGTTGCTGCCCATTATTCCCTGTGGCAAAAAGACCGAGACTTGCTTTATCTTAACAATGTGGAAGGTACACGCAACATCCTGTCTGCAGCCCAAAAAGCGGGGATTGAACGCACAGTTTATACCAGTTCCGTTGCCGCTATTGGTGTAGGTAAATTGGGACAAGTTGTAGATGAAACTTACCAAAGTCCCCTAGAAAAATTAGTGGGGGATTATAAAAAATCTAAATTCCTAGCTGAACAAGTGGCAATATCCGCGGTGAATCAGGGTCAAGATATTGTGATCGTTAATCCTAGTAGTCCAATTGGTCCTTTAGATATTAAACCTACGCCTACAGGGGATATTATTCTGCGGTTTTTGCGGAGAGAAATGCCAGCTTATGTAGATACGGGATTGAATTTTATTGATGTGCGCGATGTCGCCAAGGGACATTTATTAGCATTAGAAAAGGGGAAATCAGGCGATCGCTATATTCTCGGTCATCAAAATCTTAGCCTTAAACAACTCCTAGAACAACTCTCCCAAATCACGACTTTACCTGCACCGCAAACATCTATACCAGCTTGGATACCCCTAACTGTAGCTTGGGTAGACGAAAAAATCCTCGCACCTTTAGGAAAAACCTCGACAGTTCCCATTGATGGAGTCCGCATGGCACAGCAACCAATGTATTATGATGCTTCTAAGGCTATCCGCGAATTAGGTTTACCTCAGTCACCCCTGAATATAGCCCTCAAGGATGCTGTAGATTGGTTTGTGTCTAATAGTTATGTGAATAGGTGACAGGTGACAGAAATTAATTACCAATGACCAATCACCAATGACCAATCACCAATGACCAAATTGAGGAGTGTTAGTTTCATGGCAATTAATTTACAACAAGCAGTAGATATAGGTAAATATTTAGTTACACAACGCTTATTAGGGCGAAAACGCTTTCCCCTCGTATTGATGTTAGAACCCCTGTTCCGGTGTAACCTAGCTTGTACTGGTTGCGGTAAAATCCAGCATCCAGTAGAAATCCTCAAGCAAAATCTTACTCCAGAACAGTGTTTTGCGGCTGTGGAAGAATGCGGCGCACCAGTTGTTTCTATTCCCGGTGGAGAACCTCTCCTACATCCCCAAATAGGTGAAATTGTTGAAGGCTTAATTAAACGCAAGAAATATATTTACTTGTGTACTAATGGTTTATTACTAGAAAAGAGTCTCGATAAGTTTAAACCTTCTCCTTATCTAACCTTTAGCGTCCATTTGGATGGAATGCGAGAATGGCATGATAAATGTGTAGACAGAAAAGGTGTTTTCGATACTGCAATCCAAGCAATTCGCGCCGCTAAAGCTAAAGGTTTTCGTGTCGCTACCAACACGACCATTTTTGAAGGTTGCGATATCCAAGAAATGCAGGAATTTTTTGATTTTCTGGAAACATTGGGTACTGACGGGATGATGATTTCTCCTGGCTACAGTTACGAATGGGCCCCAGATCAAGATCATTTTCTGCAAAAAGAACAAACCCGCGCTTTATTTAGAGAAATTCTCTCACCTTACACATCTGGAAAAAAGAACTGGAACTTCAATCACAATCCTTTATTCTTAGATTTTCTCATTGGTGAAAAAGACTATGAATGCACCCCTTGGGGTAGTCCTAGTTATAGTGTTTTAGGTTGGCAAAAACCTTGTTATCTATTGAATGAAGGTTACTATACAACCTTTCAGGAGTTGTTAGATAAGACTGATTGGAGTCAATACGGTGGCGCTAGTGGTAATCCTAAATGTGCTGATTGTATGGTGCATTGTGGTTATGAACCAACAGCAGCAATGGATGCAATGCAACCGAAAAATATTGCCCGTTCTCTAACCACTGTGTTTGGAAAGTAATAATCTGAAAACTGTCAGAATCAGGATTTTTAAGATTAATGGATGAACAGGATGAAAGAATAATTTACTCACAATAAATCCTGTTTATTCTCAAATCCAATAAATCTTGATTTTGATTGTTTAAGGACAATCATCCAGAGAAGAATTTATTTTGAGTAGGATTAATTTAGAATTATAATATGCGACGTGACTCTATTTTCTATTATTTATTTCAAACATATCCAACCCTGCTGTTTGAATTATTGCCAAATCCCCCCGCAAATGCGGCTAATTATCGCTTCGATTCGGTAGCGGTGAAAGAACCAAAGTTTGAAATTGACGGGGTATTTTTACCACCAGAAACAGAAACTCTAGGAGTTGTTTATTTCTGTGAAGTACAATTTCAAAAAGATGAACGACTGTATGAGCGGTTATTTGGGGAGTTGTTTCTCTATTTTTACAGAAATAGGGAACGTTTTCAAGATTGGCAAGCGGTGTTAATTTATCCAACTCGTAGTACGGAACAAGGGGATATTCACCCCTATCGCGCACTTTTGAGTTCAGAACAAGTCCATCGAGTATATTTGGATGAGTTGGGAGAATTTGAGCAATTACCCCTTGATGTCAGTTTGTTGGTATTGACAACTCTAAAACAAAACAAAGCCCCAGCAGCAGCGCGATATTTAATCAATCGTTGTCAGCAGGAGTTACAAAAACCAACAGCTAGACGTGGCATAATGGAAATAATTACCACGATTATTTCTTATCGGTTTACTCATTTAAGTCGTGTGGAGATAGAAGCAATGTTAGGAATAAGTTTTCAGCAAACTCGCTTGTATGAAGAACTCAGAGAAGAAGCTACCGAATTAGGTATGCAGCAAGGTATGCAGCAAGGTATGCAGCAAGGTATGCAGCAAGGTATGCAGCAAGGTATGCAGCAGGGTATACAGCAAGGTATGCAGCAGGGTATACAGCAGGGTATACAGCAAGGTATGCAGCAAGGGAAACAACAAGGTAAACAGGAGGGAGAAGTAAATCTGATCCTACGGTTGTTATCTAAAAGATTTGGGGAAGTTCCTAGTCAGCTAAAAATGCAAATTGAGAAGTTGTCGCTGGAACAATTGGAAGCTTTAACTGAGGTGTTTTTAGATTTTGCAAGTTTAGATAATTTGGTTATTTGGTTGCAAAATTTAGAAGTTTCTGAGTAGTAAAAGCGCAGGTTTCTTTTTGTAAAGAAATATTAAAATATCTAGGCCAGTAAATAAATGTATGTAACTATTACAACAGTATATCTACTGGCTTTGTCAAAGGTACTATAAAATCTTATAGAATAGTAGCATTAGGTGCTTCTGCCGCAGGAAAAACCGTATTTTTATCTAGTTTATATAAAGAACTATCAACACAAAGTAAAAGTAATAAAATCTCGGAAGTCCTGATTCTGATGGTAAAAATATCCGATAGCGAAGCGTGGCGTAGCCATATCAGGATAAAATAAATGCAAGATTAATCATTTGTACAATTGGAGATAAAAATATGACATCACAACTGTATGAAACTGACTTTTATGCTTGGACTTTAGAACAGGCAAAATTATTAAAGCAAGGACAACTAAATCAACTTGATATTTTAAATTTAATAGAGGAAATTGAATCTTTGGGTAAGCGAGAAAAGCAAGAATTAAGAAACCGACTAAGGATTTTAATTGGACATTTACTAAAGTGGGAATATCAAAGTGATAAACGTAGTAATAGTTGGAAAGCTACAATTAGAGAACAACGTCGTCGCATTAAAGAACTTCTAGAAGAAAACCCCAGTCTGAAATCCTATCTATCGGAAGCAATGATTTTTGCTTACCAAGATGGTGTGGATTTAGCAATTCAGGAAACTAATTTACCTGATACAACTTTTCCTGCTGAAAATCCCTATAGTATTTATCAAATTCTTGATCCTGCTTTTTTAGTTAATCAAGAATAAAGTAAAATGCTGATTTCCTAATCAATTTAATAAGTCTTGATTAGCTTTATAAAGTTCTTAAACTATTGTTAGCATATCAAATATTAAAAGATTCCAATCATCAATTGATTTGGGTAATAAATCATTTTTTTGATTTGGACGCAAATGAACAATTTGATTTCTGAGCTTATACAAATAAGATCCAGAGTTAATATTGTTTTTTTTGGCATATTGATAATTTATAGCTTATTTAAGGAATCCTCTAATTTAGGTTCTAATCTTGTAGTTTCATAAAAATCACTATAAAAATTTTGCAGAGATTTCCCTAGGCAGAAAACGTATTTTTTCTGTCAAAATATCCAAAGCTAGAAAGTGAAACTTTCCTTGATTATTTTGAGATTTAATCTTATCTTTTAATTTATTTAATTTAATAATTAAATATTGAAAATTATGTTCTACTTTTTCATGTTCTTTTTCCATATTACTTCCCATTTCATCCTGCATTGAAATCCATCATCATCTCGTAAGTTGCCACATTAAATCCATGATTTTCAAATAGCTTTTTAGCAAATTCATTTTGTGCTGCAACTTCAAGTATCAATATTTGTGAACCTAACTGTTTTGCCGCATCTACTAATCTTATTTATTAAAAATTTAAAATATCTAAAGATGCTTCTATTTCTAATTCTATTATTCTCGCTTTTATATCTTGATATTCTGCTAATTTTCCCTCTTGCCAATATAAATCTGCGGCTTTATGAAAATCTGCCACTGCTCCTTGTTTGTCGGCAATTTCTAAGAGGGCATTTCCTCGGTTATAATAAGCATTAATATAGTGAGAATTCATTTTCACTACTTGAGTATAATCGGTGATTGCTGCTGCATATTTTCCTAAATCAAAATGAGCATTACCCCGACAATAGTAAGCATCAATATCATCAGAATTAATTTGAATGGCTTGGGTATAGTCAGCAATTGCTCCTTCATAATCTCCTAATTCAACTCGATCATGTCCACGATTTTTATACCCAATAGCATCATCAAAATCAATATTAATTACTTGGTGTGATTTCTGTTGATCATCTAATAGGTAACGAGATATGTGTTTATCTTTTTGTGTATTAATATAATCAGGATTTAGCTTAATTGCTTGATTATAATCTTCAATTGCTCCTTGAGTATCACCAATATGAGAGCGAACATCACCACGATTTTTATAATTAATCGCAATATGGGGATTAATTCTAATTGCTTGGGTATAAGCTTCTATAGCTATTTGATAATTCCCTATTTGATAATGTGTCAAACCTATTTGATGATAAGCTTGAGGATGATTAATATTAATATTGATTGCTTGACTATAGTTAGTAATTGCTGTGTGATACTCGCCTAATTGATAATTAACTAAACCCAGTTTATGATAAATATCAGCATCACTATTATTAAACTGTAAGGCTTGATTATAACTATTAATCGCCGCTGCATACTCCCCTTTTTGGAAATATTCATCACCAAGATTTAAATAAAAAATAGTTAAATCCACAGGTGTAGATTGGGGTTTAATTATTTGACTTTGAGATAAATTAGATGAATAGGAATTTGCGGAAATGGGAAGTTGTTCTAAATAGGAAAATAGACCACCACCATACAATAATTGATTAATCCCAAAGGAAATTTTCCCAGTTTTCAATTTAATCATTTGCGTGGGTAGAAATCCAGCTAAAAAAAGATGATATGCAGATTGCGCTTCATTGACTTCTTCTTGAATCAAAATACAGACAATTACCGCATTTTTTTCCACTTCTTCGGCACTAACTGACCATCTGACCCTATCAATACTACCGTGACGAGATTTGACTTCAACGCCAATGGCAGAATTAGCAGTGAGTGTAAAATCACTTTTACCGTCACCACCAAAGCGTTTTTCATAATCTACTTCCGTAATGAAATTAGCTAATCTTTCCTTAACAACTTCCTCACCTAATTTACCTTTAAGATTATTAATAAAAACGTCACGGACTGGAGAAGTGCGTTTATATTTTTCCGCCATTAACCAGCAAAATTCCCGTAATGCTTTTAATCGCTCACCAGAAATAATAGTTAATTCACTATGTTGACCTTCTATTTGACAATGAAGTAAACAACCAGATATTAACCTTTTCAGAAAGTCAGATTGTAGCGATCGCAGGAGAGTAATCCAATCCATGTATAATATTTCTGCGGTCTTTTTATATAAGGGTTTAACGCTGCTAAACCCTTATAAATCTATATGAATCCGGTTCAAAAACAGCACGAAGGGTGTGTAAAGCTGAAAACGAGAGCGTAACGCATCACCTCTTTGATCATGGTGCTAAGGATTTTTTCTTTCTTCCTTGATTTGGCGTAAGGTTTGGATAAGTTTTTGACTAGATTCAGTAGAGACAGCGGCAGCATCACGACTGGGTGTTGCTGAAGTGATAGGACTAAGAGTATTTACTAATGGAGTCTCAGGAAGACTTTTAGTATTTTCAGTTTCAGGTAATTTTTGAGAATTGGGAGTTACTGAAGGTTTTATTTGAGGTTCTGGTGATGTTTGAGAATTGGGAGTTACCGAAGGTTTTGTTTGAGGTTCAGGTAATTTTTGAGAATTTGGAGTTCCTGAAGGTTTTGTTTGAGGTTCAAATACCTTTTCAGTAGTTGAAGTAGCGGCAGGTTGAATCTTAGAACTCACACCTGTAGCATTGGGATTATTTTGGAACTTTAGTTGGAAAGGATAAGAACTAATTAACTGCTTATCAGCTTGAGGTGGATTGGCGATGAAAAATTCTCTAACCTTAGATTGTAGCTTCGGCGATTCTGCTCCTGCTTGGAACTTAATATCTAAGACCTTGCCATCTGAATCTACAACTAATCTACCCACAACTGTTCCTTCCATCTCAGGTGTATCTGTAGAGATGGTTTCCCGAATTACCCCTTTCTCTTTTATATTGGGGTATTCTTGACGGATATTTTCTCTAAGAGTATTGTAAGAACTCAGTTTAGCCAGTAATTGCTCCGTTCTTTTACCTTTTGATTCCGACTCATTGGTGATGATTTCTGGTGATTTTCCCTGATAATTATCCGTTAGAGCTAATTTTTCCCGATCTTGAGGGACTTTAATGGCATTATTTCCTGATTCCACTGTTTGTGCTACTGAAATACCCGCTGTTGTTGTACTGCCAATATCAATAGCTTCAGCAGATGGATTATTTAGTGGTTCTCCTGGTATTTCATTGCTTTGTCGTAGTTCTGGTAACTTATTAATACCTAGAGGTGCAGTTTCTCGTATTTGCTGATCTAAATTATTGACAAAAGGAGAGGTTGAAGCAGTTGAGGGATTATATGTACTTCTGGCTGGCAATCTAGACATTGCCATTTGTAAATCATTGCGAGTCAATCTTTCAATAGATTGCTTACTGGGTAGATAAGAAAGGTTCAAGTTGGTTGGCGAACTCGGAATAGCTGGTAATACCGACTGACTAGATAATTCCGGTTGTAAAGCGGGATAGCTAGTTAATGGATTGCTCGCATTAACACCTGGTAGTTGTAGCTGTAGAGGTAATTGGGGTTGCTGTAAAGCTACCTGGGATGTACCAGGGGGTTGTGGTAATCGGCTTTGATCAGCAGCGCTCAATTCCATCAATCCGACTGCTTTGGGTGAGTCAGTTTGAGAAGATTGATTAGAGTTAACTGGCATTAATGGGACAATCAAGGCAATAGCACCGTGGATACCAAGGGAGGCTATGGCGGCTATTCCCGTGGGTTGGCTGAATAATTCTGGTATGTTTTTTAGGAGAGATACGTAAGACATACTGTTATGGTTGATTCTGATCGGTGAAAGTTGAATAGAAATTTTATCAACAAAGAATTCAGGGGTTATCCCAATCGTGAAGTTAATATCCCACAGTATCATCTACTGAGAGACGGGGGGAATAATGATACTCAAGGTAAAATTGATTAACTCCTGAAATTTGTGTCTTCTGAATTATTTTTTATCTTTTAGACTATTTTGCCATTGCCAAGACGCATCTTATTCCCATACATAATAACTTCCCCTGGGGATAACTTCAACAGGGGAATTAATGATATCTTCAGTTTTTATGTTCCCGTAATCTCAATAGGACACATAACTTCAGCAATGTCTTTGACACTCTCCGCTAACCCCTAGTGACGATGATGGAGTATATCGCCATCAAAAATCTCCAAATACTATACTCTTCCCTGTTCTTTGACTTCATGAATGAATTTAATTTTATCCAACTACTTATAGAATAATAAATCAAGCAATTTGATACGTAGGAGTATTAAAATGGGACTGAGCGAAAAAATAATGAATTCTAGTCATAAAGACTTAATTGTCCAAGACTGCTGCACGATGATAGATGTACAACTAGCATCTAAGTCAGGCATGAGTGGCATAGCCCTAAAAGCCGCCTTTGCTGCACTGAAGGGAATTCAACCGGCTTATATCTCCAATGTCATTGAGTCCCTTCTGCCAGTTTGCTTAACTGCAATTGATCCCATCTGGAGTGAAGGAGTGCAACAGGGTGAACCAGTGGAGTACCTCACAGCTAATAGTAACAGAACAGCAAATGCACTATTAAGTGTAACCGATGCCAGGGTTAAAAATACGAAACGCCAACTGGTGCGAGGAACTTACGAAAAATTCCGTAATTCAGCAGAAAAACACGTACAAGAAGCAGTACCAGATTTAGCTCAAGTGATTGGTAAGTATGCGAATAATTAGGGCTTGCTGATAGCGTAGCGTGGCGTTAGCAATACTTCTAGCCCTCACAGATAACTTTTTCAGCAAACCCTAATTAGGATTTGCTGAAAAATAGAAGTTAGTCTTTCGTCCTTTAGATGCGCTTCCACGTAGGCTACGGGAGCGCATATCCCTAAAAGCCAATTTGCAGATATCCTGCTTCGTGATATAATTTGTTGTTGATGATATTGAGTTAAAAAGTCCCTAATTCAGGCGAAAATATGACACTTACCTATGGAACAGAGGGATGTCTCCGTATTGGACAACAAGCTCCCGATTTTACAGCAACAAGTGTAGTAGATCAGGAGTTTAAGTCAATTAAATTGTCTGATTATCGTGGTAGATATGTTGTACTGTTGTTCTATCCCTTAGATTTTACCTTTGTTTGTCCAACTGAAGTGACAGCATTTAGCGATCGCTACCCAGAATTTAGCCAACTAAATACAGAAATCTTGGGTATTTCCGTTGATAGTGAATTTTCCCACCTTGCTTGGATTCAAACAGATCGTAAATCTGGTGGAGTCGGTGATATAAATTATCCCCTAGTTTCCGACATCAAAAAGGAAATTAGTGCCGCTTACAACGTTCTTGATCCAAATGCTGGTATTGCTTTGCGTGGTTTATTTATCGTAGATAAAGATGGCATTCTGCAACACTCCACTATTAATAATCTAGCTTTTGGTCGTAATGTAGATGAAACTCTGCGAACATTACAAGCAATTCAGCACGTTCAGTCCCATATTGATGAAGTTTGTCCTGTTAATTGGCAACCTGGGGACAAAACCATGAATCCTGATCCCGTGAAGTCTAAAATTTACTTTGCTGATATCTAGAGAATTGAGAATTTGGTAATTAAACTTTTAATTTTAAATTTCTTATGCTGACTTCAACTGATTTTACTGGCTTATTTAATGAGCGATTTTTCCATAATTTCCTACCCATACCGGCGTTAGATAATTTTAGATTGGGTGTAGGCACACCAGATTTTAAACTATCAGATATTACTAATAATGCTGTAGTTAAGCTATCTGATTTTCGCGGTAAACAACCTGTAATAATTGCCTTTACCAGAATATTTACTGAAAAGCAATATTGTCCATTTTGTTATCCCCATATTCAAGCTTTAAATGATAACTATGAACAGTTTAAAAACCGAGGAATTGAAATTTTATTAATTACCAGCACCGACAAAAAGCAAAGTCAAATAATAGTTCAAGACTTGGGCTTAAAAATGCCATTATTAAGTGATTCCAGTTGCCATACATTTCGTATTTATAAAACTGGACAAGCATTAGGAGCGCCCTTACCAGCACAATTTGTATTAGATAAAGATGGCAAACTGCTCTACAGACATTTATTTTCCTTTTTAGATCATAATGCCAGTATAGAGACACTTCTGGAAAAATATGATTAAATTGGGAACAGTTTAAACTAAAGGTTCTAATCTACCTGTACCCCGATTATATTTATAACTTTTAAGAGTTAAACTTGGATGAGGATTTACACAATATTGTTTACCATCAATCATAATTGTCACTAATTTTTCTCCAGAGGTACAGGAAACATTAGTTAATTCCCAGCTTTTAATTAACTCTACATTGGCATCAAAAGGTTCTAATCTACCTGTACCCCGATTATATTGATAACTTTTAAGAGTTAAACTTGGACGAGGATTTACACAATATTGTTTACCATCAATCATAATTGTCACTAATTTTTCCCCAGAGGTACAGGAAACATTAATTAATTCCCAGCTTTTAATTAACTCTATATTGGCATCAGTGGAAGAGTTAGAAGTTAGTTTTGGCTTTGCTTCTGCTTGAGAATTAGAAGTTGGTTTTGGCTTTTCCTCAACTTGAGAAGTAGATTTTTGAACATAACGCCTATTAAATATTTCTGCGGATTTTTGATAATCTGCAAGTGCATTTTGATAATCACCAGTTATAGTGTAGGCTATGGCGCGGTTAATGTAAGCATTAAAATCATCAGGATCAATAATAATAGCTAGAGTTGACACTTTTATGGCTGCTGGATAGTCTTTTAAGTTGTTAAACACATCTGCCTGAATTGTGTACCCATAACTATTGTGAGGATCAAGGCGAATAGCTTGTTTAGAGGATTCCAAAGCCGCTTGATACTTTCCTAGTTTAACATAAGCCATACCCTGATGGGCATAGGCGGCAGCATAGTTAGGGTTGAGACGAATTGCCCGGTTAAAATCCTCAAGGGCTGCTTGATCATTTTGTAATAATATCTGACTCCAGCCCCGGTTGAGGTAGCCATCTAAGTAGTTAGGATCAAGAACAATAACTTGGTTAAAATCTGTAAGAGCTTCTTGATGCTTGCTTACCCATGTGTATGAATATCCCCTTTTAAAGTATGCTTCTATGTATTTAGGATCAAGCTTAATTGCCTGAGTAAAATCTTCCGCTGCGTCCCGATAATTATATTGATCTAGTTTAGTAATACCCCTGGCATAAAAGTCTCTTGCTGACTGAGGATTGTTTAAACGGGTAGCAGGACTTTCACTAGTAGAACTATTATCCTTCTTGATGGGGGTGTTTTTAATAATTGGCTCACTTGTAGCTAAAAAAGTATTAATAGGAATCCCCGCATTAAATCCTGTTTTTTGTGTTACCACTACTCCCGTTTCTGTTTTATTCTTACCTGAAGTATCAGCTAACCCGTGAATCGCCACAACTCTACCAGCAATATCAAACACAGGACCGCCACTATTACCAGTTATGGTTCTAGCATCGTAAATCAAACCATAGCCATTAATAGCATTACTAGCACGAGAAACAACTATTCCCGTAGTGAAAGCAAAGTCTCTGGCAGATCCAACTTTATCAAATACGGCTGGAAACCCACCAACAAAGACATCTGCACCCTCTACCATTTGATCAGAGTTTCCTAAAGTCGCAATAGGATAATCTTCTGTAGCCACAAAAGTAGCTATAGCTAAATCTGGGTCATTTCTAGTTTGCTGTAATACTTTAATATCTTTGACAGGATAATCTTTACCCGTATTTGTGCGTATAGAATAAGTAGTATCTGTAGCGCAAGTAATTTTTCCTGCCCGGCCTAAATCATCACACACCACATGATTAGCTGTCAGTACAGTATAAGTATTACCTTGTTTAGCAATAATGACTCCTGAACCTCCGGGAGTAAGATCACCCCCTACATTAATTTGGACTGAGGTGCTTTTAGCAATTTGAGCAATCTTTTGGGTACTAACAGTATCAGCAGCAGATGTTGGTAGAGAAATTACAATAGTTGCGATTGCTGTCGTAGTCAAGATGGTATAATTTACCCTGGTAAAATATAAATTCATGTTCTGAGTCTTCTTGTAAATTCTAGTAACTATGTTTTATCTCCCTTGATAATTTCTTGTTCTTCGAGAAAAGCAAGAACATTGTCAATAGGAATAGCCCAACTGAGAGATTCCATTTGCAAATAATCTTCTTCTTTTGGTATAGTCCCATCGGTAAAAGTAAAAGCCTCAATACCTTGAAAAGGATACTTTAATAGCCCATTAATACCAATTAGTTCACCTTGCTGATTTAAGGCAGGTCCCCCACTCATCCCTTGAAAGATATCATTAGTGTTGCCTAATTGATAACCTCCAGGGAGAGTTTTAGTAATCTGCATTTTAATAGTTCCAGGTTTGACTTGAAAAGCTTTAACTCCCCAATTTCGGGTTTCTTCCATTTTAGTGATCTTCTTGCCTTTGAAGACAAAATGCCAAGCCGGAAAACCAGAGGCGTATACTGTTTCTCCCTCAGAAATAGCTTTTGACTTTGGCAATTTTACTACTTGATAATCCTGTGGACTAGTAAATTTCACCAGGGCTAAGTCGAATTTTTTCGTATTCATGCCATTGACTTGTTGTCCCTGGTAAATCTTATCATCAGAAGTCAAAATGCCATAACCATCTTCAGGACTATCAGCAACTACATGATTATTTGTTAATACTGTATAAGTTTGCCCTTCACGTTTAATGACCACCCCTGAGCCAGAACCAGATTGAGTTAAAATCCTGACAGTTACATGATTGGCAATTTTGGCTGCGGTAACATCAACATCAGGATCGGATGTAGCGCCTAACACTACCGGGGTGGAATGGGCATACAACTGAATCACACAAACCGTCGTAATAAATACTAAAAACAACCTGCGAGCTATGGGAGAAAACATGATTAATATTCAAATAATGTGGATTAAATCATGCTTACCAATTGTATATTAGAGAATAGGGAAAAGATCAGAATTTTATCTTTTCCCTAATTACCATTAATTCAGATAACTAGCAACGTGAGTTAATAATTACAAACCAAGGGAGTCATCTCGGACGGCAGGTGTCTTTGCCGGTTGCCGACTAGAGAGATTGCGGTTTTTTGTTAACACATCTTTCAATTTGATCTGTACACGACCTTCTGTTTCACGGACGGAACCCGCGCTAGAACCTACACGACTGATTTGCATGATTTGGGCAAGAACTTGGTCTGCCTTCTTGGCATTTTCTGGCTTCAGCGTAAACAGAGTATTGCGTCCATTACAACCAGTATCATTTGCTGAAACTACGCAAATGACAGTTTTATTCTTAACTCGACCGGTCATCAACACAACATCCTTGAGGCTACCACCACTTTCAGCTACAGCTTGATTTAATTTTGGTGTCACGATTTGGCAACGACCTTGGGGAGTAAATTTCTCACCAAAATACTTTGAAGCTGCTGAGGTCCAGATAATGACAGGGATTGGCTGACCACCGGGTCGCTGACCAACCGTAGCCACGCTACCATCACCCTGGGGGACGCAGGTAAATTTAGTCCCAGTGTTGGCTACCTCCGATGGGTCTACATCTGGCATCGCAATACTGTTGCTATTATCAATTGTATTATCCACTGGTGGTAAGGCTTGAACCGTATATCCCAAACCAACAATGTTAGATAGGGCTAAAGTGGCAACTACAATCGCTGTTTTTAATTGATATTTCATAAGACTCCCTAAATGTTAAAAAGAAGAAGAAATGACGCTTTTCCAGTTCCTGACTGAAGTAAATGTCTAGTTTTCTCTAGACTTTATTAGCAGGATGTTGATAATTACAAACCACCGGGGTTATTTTGAGCAGGAGAGTTTCTTCTGGTTTGCCGGAGTGGGTGATTGGCATTCATGGTTAGCAAATCGTTCAATCTCACCTGGACACGACCTTTTGTTTCCCTAATTACGCCGGCGCTAGAACCCTCACGACTGATTTGCAAGATTTGGGCAAGAATTTGGTCTGCCTTCTTGGCATTCTTGGGGTTGAAGGTAAACAGAGTATTACTGCCATCACAACCAGTGTCATTAATAGAAACTACGCAAATGACGGTTTTACTTCCGACTTGACCGTTCATCAACACAACATCTTTAAGACTACCACCACTTTCAGCTACAGCCTGATTAAATCTTTCTGTCACGATTTGGCAACGGCTTTGAGGAGTAACTTTTTTGCCAAAATACTTGGAACTATCTGAAGTCCAGATAATTACAGGGATTGGTTCTCCACCAGATCGCTGACCAACGGTGGCTAGGTTACCATTTCCGTCAGGTACACAGGTGAATTGAGTTCCTGTATAGGATTCCTCTGATGGATCTACATCTGAATTAACACTATTATCTACCTTTGGGAAAGCTTGAACTGTAGACCCCAAAGCAAAAATACTGGAGAGGGCTAAAGTTGCCGCTATCATCGCTGTTTTCAATTGATGTTTCATAAGACTTCTTAAATGTTAAAAATAGGAGGAGATAAGCTCTTTTGGATCTGACTTACCCATGAACCACAGAGGCACAGAGGTCACGGAGAAATTAGGATTTGAGAGATATTTTGTTTGGTGAGTCCTTGATACAGCAACCTATAAACCCCCTCTTGTCCGAGACGAATTAGGTTTAGGGGAATCTGCTAAAGCTTTGAGGTTACCAGTAGCTTGATTATATTGGTAACGTTTAGCTGTTAAGTCAGGATGGGGCGTAATGCAGTATCGTCTGCTACTCATGATGATGGTGACGACTTCGCTACCAGAGTTACAGGCTATAGGTGTTAGTTCCCATTTTTTTAGCAGCGCTATGTTAGGATCATCGGCTGATAAATCAGCGTTTTGCGAAGTATCTGGTGTTTCTGTCGTTGTGACATCAAACATGGTGTTGTTTTTCGTAGCATTGTTGAAGTTATAACGACCATTATTAGCAATGACATTGCCACCTGGGTTATTACTAGTCCCCAAATCAGGTAAAGCATCATGAATGAGAACAACACCATCCCGATTGTTATTCTGAATTGTATTTTTACGCACTAAGGGTTTAGCAGATTCGGAAATCACTATACCATCTTTGTTTTGAACGATTTGATTTTCTGTTAGGGAGGGTGTGGCAGTATTACCAATGGCTAAACCAAAGCCGTTATTCTGAAATAAATTATTACGAACTTCTCCCTGGCTTGATTTGGTTAGGGAAATCCCGTTGGCACTATTTTGTACAAATCGGTTATTTTCAATTTTAGGATTTCCTGTACCTGTAACAAAAACTCCGTCTCTAGCATTGTTAGTAAAGGTACTGTTTTTGATCGTTGGGTTAGTTGATTCTATCCATACACCTGTACCCCTTTGATTGGTGTTGGTGACGGTTACACCTTCGATTGTGGTATCTTGATTTGTCAGGATAGTAATATTCTGTTTAGCGAAGGTGCGACTGATATAATCACCACCACCGGAAATAACTACTCTCTCACCCCTGCTGGATTCATCACCCCGTAATGTTACGCCTGGTTTGAGTAATATGGGGAATGATTCGTTGCTATAATTACCAGGAGCTAATTGAATAACTGTACCCGGTTTGGCTTGACTGAGGGCAGAAGTAATGCTTTTGTAGGGTTTTGCTGATGTTCCAGCTTCATCAGTATTTAAACCATTAACAGGGTCAACATAAATTACTTGGGCAACGGGAGGCAATTCTGCTTGTACTGGGAATGTGCTAATTAGGGAACTAGATATGGCTAATGTCGTCACGAACCAAGAGGTTTTTGATCTGAACCGATTACTCATAAATAACTCCTTGATTTGATGAGTATATACTTATTTATTACAAATTAAACCATAAATACTAGGATAATCTCAAAGTTATACATATACATTACTTATATACACCTGATCCGGATTATTTGCTAAAATCCCCGTCATTCCGTTGATAATCCCAAAATCCCCGTTTTGAGCAACTCAGGAAATGCTTATGAAACAAAAAAATATAGCAGGTTGCAGGTCAATACTTGTCGGTTAAGCTCAAACAACGAAATTGTGTAGGTTGGGTTGAGCGACAGCGAAACCTAACAAAATTCTTGATAATGTTGGGTTATGGCTTCGCCACACTATGGCTAACGCCTCCCGTCAGGGATACGTAAACGTTCCACAACCCAACCTACCGGATAATGACTTTTTAGGCTTAACCGAGCAGTATTGATACAGGAGGCTATTTGATCGCGGTTCTCAATTGTTTGAGTATGCCACCAATACCGACGAAACCTGTATTTCGAGAGATATTCTTGAGAGCTTTTGGTTCGCTTTGGAGGATAATTCCGTTATAGGCAACAATAGCATCATTCAGCTTATTGATATTTACACTTAGCCCAGCACCGCTTTGAGCAATGACATAAACAGGTTTGAGAGCTTTAGTTCCTGCTATTATCTGTCCTGATGTTGCTTGGGCTAGGGGCTGATTTGGTAAGGAAGCGTTATCAGAAGCAAACAAACTTGCGAGAGATGTGACTAGTGCTGTTGCTAGTTGTGGAGAAATACCCGCAGCAGTGAGAGTGTTTGTCAGAGCTACCGCAGCCTGTTGTGACCCAGCACCGCCTGTGAGTAGTGCAGCAACGTCAGCAGCATCACCACCGCCAGCAGCAGCACCACCACCAGCAGCATCACCACCACCAGCAGCAGCACCACCACCAGCAGCATCACCACCACCACCAGCAGCATCACCACCACCAGCATCACCACCGCCAGCAGCAGCACCACCACCGCCAGCAGCAGCAGCGCCGCCACCGCCTGTTGTACTAAGAGCCTGAACAATAGCAGCAGCCAACTGATTCACAGTAACCTGGACTTGTGGAGCCAGAGTGATCACAATAGTGTTCCCCGTTGCACTGTCTGTTACAGTGACGCTAGATGAAGTTGATTCTACGGTCGCTGCTGAAACGGTAACTGTAGATAATGTCGTAGTTGTGTCACCTCCTCCTGTAGTTGTGCCACCAGTGGTACTAACCGCCGACAGAGTACCTGCTGTGGAAACACCAGATATGATGGTGGCGGAAACACCAGGTATGATGGGAACGATGATAGAAATTCCTGTTGCTGTTGTTGCTGTTACTGCCGGTGTTGTTGTTCCTGCTATCGTTGTTGTTGCTGTTGGTGTTGTTGTCGTTGTTGTCGTTGTTGGTGGCGTGGAAAAACCACTAGTTTGTGAACCACCAGTAGCAGCGCCAGAGTCAACACCTGTTGTACCTATACTGGGACTCAAACTCTGGGCTTGATTTGGTAATTGCCAAGCAAATGACAGTAAAGGACTCAAACTAAGGGCAAAAATGAGATTTCTGGTTTTCAACATGATGATTATCTAAAATATGGAACTGTTTGACAATTGATGATATCGTCCTTGATTCCCTGCATCTTTTTTGGCTCTAATATCCCTTAAAATCTTTATATACAAGGGTTTCAGGTTTATCGCCACCCTACTCTATCAGTAAGCCCTATTTAGGCAAGAAATTGAAACCATAACCTATACTTAGCGCAAATGTTGTGCCGCCTACACTGTTATCTGTGAGATCCGCACCTTGGAGTGTAATTGTTAAGGGTAACGTAGGTACAGGAACGAAAGAAGCACCAAGGTTTAAGCCAACCCCACTCCAGCCAAAGCCCACACCGATTTGGGGATGAACTTGCACACCTGCTCCAGCAAATACACCAGTACTGGCGTTACCTTGCCTAAAGTCACCACCTCCAACCCCCAGAGAGAATGAGACGGGCATTTTATTCACAGCATCATTAGGCTTTAAAAGAGAGTAAGTTGTCACCACACCATAGACGCTGGAAGGCCTGATCTCTTCAGTACTGGCTTCAGTCTGATACTGGGCAAAGGTTTTCCAGCCAGCAGCTACACCAATTTGATTGGTTCCTTTAGCGTAGACAATGCGGTGAGCTTTTAAGTCAAAGGCGCCATTAGAACCAAAGTTTTTGACACTACCGTTGTTGAAGGATAATTCTAGACCAACTAGTTTTTGGGAATTACCTAAACCAAAACCAATGCTGGTACTCGCGTCCATGTCATTTATAGAGTTACCTCTATTACCAGCGGTTGCTGTTGATGCTCCCACAAACGCATCACCCATGTTAGCGCCGAAGGCACTGGGAGCAGCAAAACTGAGTCCAGGTGGGTAGGTTGGTTTAGGCTCTACTATTTTAACTTTGATCAGGGGTTCAACTAGTAGCTCTTGGCGGATTTTATTAATATCATCCGGATTGCTGTCCGCTGTTTGTGCAATTAGTTGTGGTTGTTGTTGCTCAGAAATAGATTCAACCTTTGGTTCTGATTGTGCGGCTGTGACTACTTTATTTGTGATTAATTCACTGGGCTGATTTTCAGTTACTATGGCATCTGTCGCTGATGCGGAAGTAACTAAAATGGTGGTGGTTAGCAGTGAAGTTGGCAGGGTTAGTAATAAACCCAAGTAGCAAAAGCGTTTGTAGTGATTAATTAGTATAAGAGAATGCTTTTTCATCTTCAAAATATCACTCCTCACAAGATGTTATTCAGTGGTAACAATCCATGCCCATGTATACAGCTATACAAGATAGTTTTTGAATTTGACTGAATTAAGTAGGTAGATGTCAAATATACTGCGAACGGTTCATAGTTTAACCAAATATTAAACCCCTCCCTATCCCTCTCCTCTTAGGAGAGGGAAAAGGAATGAATAATATTTAATACTGGAGAGGCTTTGAACTGGTTCTTTGTATGATAAAAAAGTCCAGCTTCTAGCCGTTTTGAGTATAACCAAAATGTGTAACGATATGTAAATTCACCTCGATGGGTTATTATCGTTGAGTTTTAGCCATTTCAAAAAACGAAATATATTTTGATTTCCCTCCGCCCAGGTACTTAACATTCAGACAAAATACTAACTATTTTGTATATATATCTACAAGAATTCGACCCCACACCTTTTATTGTACAGGAAATGTAACTTTAAAGGCAAGCTTTACATAAGTAAATATTTTCTTTAAATTAACCAGTACAACACGGCATAAATAAACCAACCATTCTAAATCGTTAAAAAGCCTATACTGTCTTCGTTTTGACTTTTGACTTTTGACGAACGCCCTGCGGTACTAGGAGTGTTTCAGTATATAAGTTAGTATTAGGCTGTAGCAGAATACTACAGTATGAGATATTAAACATGGGGGAGAGTTTTTTGTAAGGGTTGCAAAATAAAGGTTCTGGATCGTTTTTCAGGGAAATACTCTCAATAGTTCTTACAATTTAAGTTGTGCTAAATGACTGCGGGGGTTGTAGGTGCGGATAGCCCGAATTTTCTCATAATATTCTCGTTCTTGGGGGGTGAGGTCTTTGGGAGGAGCGATCGCTACTTTGACAAATTGATCACCACGTCCACCTTTAGCTATAGGCCAACCCTTACCACGTAAGCGCAGGGATTGACCAGAACGAACTCCCGCAGGTAGCTGAACACTGACATGACCATCGGGTGTGGGTACATCTATTGCTGCACCTAATGTGGCTTCATCAGGGGTAATTAAGACTTCGCAAACCAGATTGTCCCCTTCTATTTGGAAAAAAGTATGGGGTTGTAATTCTACCTTTAAGTATAAATCTCCCCGTTGTTGACTCATGGGGTTAATTTGTCCTTTTCCTTTCACCCGTAAACGAGTCCCAGTTTTAGCGCCACCAGGAATACGCACATCAATAGTTTCGTTTCCTAAACTAAAGCGTTTTTGAACACCGGAAAATGCTTCTGCAAAAGTTAAAATAATTACAGCTTCTGTATCTTGTGTGCCACCAGTACCGCTATCTGGAAAACCAAAATCGTTAAAACCGCCACCTGGTCTACCGGAAGGAGTCCGATAAGAGTAACTTTGTCGTCCGCTGCGGGAACCTGCACCACCAAATAATTCGTTTAAGAAGTCATTAAAACTGCCGTATTGACCAAAATCAACTCCGCCCATATCCGTACCAGATCCACCACCGGGAAAACCTTGACCAGCTTGTTTCCAATATTGACCAAATTGATCGTATTTTTTGCGTTTATCTGGGTCCGATAATACTTCGTAGGCTTCATTAACTTCTTTAAATTTGGCTTCAGCCTGTTTGTTATTGGGGTTAACATCAGGATGAAATTTACGGGCTAGTTTGCGAAAAGCTTGTTTAATTTCTTCTGAAGTGGCGGTTTTACTAATTCCTAACATTGCATAATAGTCTTTGAAGTCGGTTGCAGCCATCTACTAGCCTCCTGTAGAAATTTTATTTGGTTTAATGCCGGGCAAAAAGGTTCTGATATTAAATTAACAAACCGTTCCCATGATCAAGTGTGGTTCTTGCTGAATGGGCGATCGCAATTCCCGTACTCATGCCATGATGAAAAGAATATAAGCTCATCTATTCCTTCTTCTACACTAGGGGGAGCATCCTGGATCTGACGGTGCATTCGGAGAATTATATATTGGGGAACTTGGCGAATCCGTTTTTGATTTCGTGCCAAACATAGCCAAACTGGAGTTTTTACCCAAACCCCCATAATATAACTAAAGCCACAATCACGGGCGAGGGTAATTACTTCCCGACGATTTTTCCTTTGGGCGTTGGTAGCATCAAAAATCACTTCTTGATCTGCGGTTATGGCTTGCTGTAATTGCTGTTCCAGTTCGCGCCAAATTAGCAGCCAGGGTCCTTGAATTGCTTCTGAGCCAAAAAGCTGCCCTCGGATAGCATCTGTGGAAATTAGCTGCATCTGAGGGCATTCTGTCAATAATTGTTTTGCTAAGGTTGATTTACCGCTACCAGGAAGACCAATTAGCAAAATTAATTTAGTCATAGGGAATAGGGAACAGGGGACAAGAAAGATAAATCATCCAATTACCAATTACCAATTACCAATCACTACTAACTAAATAATTGTACCATCAGGAATTAAAGCATTTTTGAGAACAACGACAATGCCGCTACGGATGTAAAAGCCTTGCTTTTCTCTTTCTGCTTCTTGGATGTTGTCTTTATTGATAATTTTCACATTGTTACCAATGCGGGCATTTTTATCAATAATGGCACGGCGAATAATGGTATCTGTGCCAATACCGACGGGAACATCATCTTGTTCTAAACTGCATTGTCTTTCTACAGATGGTTGGTAATAGTCAGCACCCATGATCAGGGTTTCTTCAATTACCGATCCTGATTCTATCCGCGATCGCACTCCCAAAACTGAATGTTGAATCCGACAATCTTTTAAAATACAACCGTCGCCAATCATGGATTCTGTGATTTGGCAATTCAACAGTTTAGAGGGGGGTAAGTAACGAGCGCGAGTATAAATTGGTGCTGCTTCATCGTAGAAACTAAAAGGAGGTAGGGGTTGCTTAGTCAGGGCTAAATTAGCCTCATAAAAAGATTCAATTGTCCCAATATCTTCCCAATAGTCGTCAAATAAGAAAGCTTGGACGTTGTGATCCTTGGCTGCGTCAGGAATAATTTCCTTACCAAAATCAGTCCGTTCTAAAGATTCTTTTAGCAACTTAATCAAAACATCTTTTTTAAAGACATAAATCCCCATTGAGGCGATATATGGCTGTAATGCAGCTTGTTCCTTTGTCAACCCCAAAATGGTGGTATCAACACGCATTTGTGCTAAAGCTTCACCTTTAGGTTTTTCGCTAAAGTCAATTACCCTACCTGAATCATTAATTTTCATCAAGCCAAAGTCTGAGGCGCGACGATCATCCATAGGAATTACAGAAAGTGTAATATCAGCATTGGTATCTCTGTGACGCTGGATAAATTGTCGGTAATCCATGCGGTAAAGGTGATCACCGGAAAGAATCAGAAATTCTTCTACATCCCACTCTTGTAACATCCAGATGTACTGACGCACAGCATCAGCCGTACCTTGGAACCAGTTCGGGTTTTCTGGTGTTTGTTGTGCTGCTAACACTTCCACAAACCCATCGCTAAACCCACTGAAGTTGTAAGCACGGGCGATGTGACGATTCAGAGAGGCTGAGTTAAATTGAGTCAGGACGTAGATTTTGAATATTTCGGAATTGATGCAGTTGCTAACAGGTATATCTATTAGACGATATTTCCCTGCTACTGGTACTGCTGGTTTGGCGCGGAGTTTAGTTAACGGATAAAGCCGGGTACCCGCACCCCCACCCAGAATAATTGCTAAAACTTTTTTCACAAAATTTCTCCCAACTGCCTTTCACTCTCATCTACAGTTTAGGACTGTATGTAACAACTAATAAAGGGGGATCAAAGAATCTTAGGGATGAATTTTTGAGATGGCAGTAAATTAGCCAAAATAGAACTTATGTACTATAGTAGTGGGTGGCAGGAGAGTCTAAATTTATAGTTGAAGCAGTATTGCCAATATGAACATTTTGTGCTACTTTTAAGTAGCAATTTACCATTAAAGTTATCATGTTTCAACAACTATCACTATTTGAAGATAAAAATACTCATATTGCTAACTGTTTTTATAGAAGCATTGAGGAATCTGGTTTTAACTATCAAGAAATTGATATAGGTGATATCACATTTAAAGCAGGACAAACAGAGTCAGTACATAGATGGTATCGGCTGACCCCTAGCTATTCGCCAAATTTAGTTCGCTTTTTTATTGATATATTTAAAATTAGTAAAGATGATTTTGTCGTTGATCCATTTAGTGGTAGAGGCACAACAGTTATTGAATGTCAGAAGCATGGAATTAAGGCTATGGGAATTGAGATTAATCCTCTACTTCAGCAAGTGGGAAATAAGTCGTTACTATGGAATATTGATAATACGCATTTAATTAATATTTATCTTGAAGAAATATTTGATACGATTAAAAAATATCAGACATTTTCACTAGAAGATGTTATTGAGATATTCAATACCAGAGTTCCAATTATTCATAATGTCTTTCGTTGGTGGAAAATTCATGTGTTAAAGAATTTGATTATTTGCCGTGAGATAATGAATCAGGAAAAATATAATCCTATTTCTGAATATATCTGGTTGTCTTTGAATAAAGCGTGTTTAGATTGTGCAAATATTCATAGAAATCATCCAACTATTACATTTGATGATAATCATCAGAGGGAGATAGATGTTTATTTGGAAATTAGTACAAATCTCCAGAACATAAAGGAAGATTTGATCAAGCTCAATCAAAAGCAAATATTATTTTCAAATTTTAACTCCATTATAGTCGGTAATTCCACAAACAACTTACAAAATAAGATTATTAATCGTTCTATAGATTTTGTAATTACTTCACCTCCCTATCCAAACCGTTATAGTTATGTTCATCAAACCAGACCTCAATTGCATTTCTTAGAACTATTAGAAGATATTAGTGAAGCTACGGAAATAGATTTACAAGCAATAGGTGGAACATGGGGTAGAGCGACTTCAATTTTACAAAAGGATTTAATTATAGTTCCTGATGAGATTAAGCCATATCTTTCTTACTATGATGAGCTTAAAAATCAAAATATCTTGATGTGTAATTATGCCACCAAATACTTTATTGATTTGTGGAAACATATAAAATGTTTAAAACAGAGCGTATCCAGAAATTTCCAGGGTGTTTATGTTGTGGGTAATTCTAGGCTCTCAAATGTAGAGATATTTACAGAGGTGATTTTGGGGCAGCTTTTTCAACACGAGGGTTTTGAAGTTGAGAAAATAATTTCCTTTAGAAAAAGAGGTGGTAAAAAACGTTTGTATGAAACAGCAGTATGTATTAAAAATTAGAGAAAATATTATCTATCTCTTTTTTCAAAGATTCTGAATTTCTCTGAAGAAAATTATAAAGATCGAAACCAGTAATAGTATGAACTAAATTAAAACTGTTTATTCCTTCATAGAGTTCCCAACTCTTTGATAATCTAAGTACAGGGCTTTTTAAAGATGTATTGCAGAAAATTAACATTACAGGGAGAATTTGATATGATTTCAAAGCTAAGGACGTATCATAATCAGCCTGAATTCTTTTAGAGTCACCAATTTGATAGCATGAACGGACTTCAAATCCTATTCCTTCATGTTGAATCCAATTTTGAGGAATATTTTGGTTAAACTTATTTTTTCTTATTAATCCATCAATGGATCGATCTTGCTCACGCTCACCAATTTTAATATTGACACTAAAGTGTAATTCATTCTCATTTAAGCCAAAACTCTCTTTTAATAAATAGGCAAATAAATTCTCATACATATCACCAAGTTTGCGATGTAAAGAAGTTACAAGATTTCCTCCTACTCTGGCAATAATGTATCTTTCGTCATCTAAACCTACAGAACCAAAGGCAGGATCATTAGCTATGAATTGCTGAAATTCTTCTCTGTTATTGACACCATCATAGCTCTTGTAAGGGTTAAATTCTGAAACTTTTCTAATATTTCCTATAGCTATATTCAGTAACTCATCTTCATTTATCATTTTGTGTTTTCTCCATTTTCTATTTGATTATCAAACAAATCTTTAGCTGTAACTTGAAGAGCATCAGCTAAACGAAAAATATTCATTAAACTAATATTTCGTTCACCTCGCTCTACAGCACCAATGTATGTACGATGTAAGTCAGATTTTTCAGCCAATTCATCTTGGGAAAGTTTTAAACGTTTTCTGAAATAGCGAACTCTGATTCCAAAAGCGTCCATTCTAGCATCCATATTTAAAAAATGTGTGCCTCAATAGATTAAACATTCTACCTCATCAAAACCAAATTATTATATAATTTTATCTGAGCTTTACTCTGGTTCTAAAAAATTATGGCTTTCAATTTAGACCTGATTTAGCTCATTTTTCTTTACCCAGAAATGGCGATCGCGCGATCGCGTCCAGACTCTTTAGCTTGACAAAGAGCATCATCGGCACGTTTTAGTATCACTGTGTCGGTTTTATCATCAGATTGATAGGCAGTTACGCCAATACTGATAGTAATTTTCATGGGTTGAAAGGTAGTATCTATCTCTAAATTACGAATTTGTTCACATAGATGTTCAGCTATTTCCATCGCTTTTTGTAACGTTGTCGCTGGTAAAATGATCATAAATTCCTCACCTCCCAAACGCCCTACTGTATCTTCATTGCGTAACCACTTAACTAACAGTTGAGATATTTCTTTTAAAACTTGATCACCAATGGGATATCCATAGGAATCATTGACAAATTTCAAGTGATCAATATCAATTACTAAAAGTGAAAAAGGTTCTTTGTAACATTGAGTTCGTTGAAATTCTTTTTTCAAAATTGCTAAAATGTTGCGTCTATTGGCAATTCCAGTTAAGACATCAGTATTTGCTAGTTTTTTTAATTTCTGACTTAGTAATTTCTGTTTGTTTAAAGCAATTCTTAATTTATTCTCAATTTGATTGCGTTCACTCACATCTCTCATAGAAACAATTGAGACTTTTTGATCTAACCATTCAGTTTTACCAACAGTAATTTCTGCCCGTCCGATAATTCCTCGAGAACGAATAATATCAAGTTCTGCAACTTTTCCTACTACAATTGGTAGTCCCAATTCATGATTGATTAAATTGGATAAGGATCTATCAAACATTTGCGCCGCAGCCGGATTAGCAAATTTTACAACTCCTGCTTCATCAACAATTAAAATTCCATCTTTGATATGAGTAACGATGGTATTGAGTTTATTTTCACTTTGTTGTAACTGTCTAGTTTGGCGTTTTAGTTGAATATGTGTCTGCACACGGGCTAATAATTCTGTAGATCGAAAAGGCTTGGTTACATAGTCAGCCGCGCCCTTTTCAAAGGCTTCTATTAAATGTTCTTCTTCGTGACTAGCAGTCAGAAATAAAATTGGGATATGATGATAATTTGGATTTTTCTTAATTTGTTCACAAACTTCCAAGCCACTCATTTCTGGCATTAATAAGTCTAATAAAATTAAATCTGGTTGAATTGCTTGCAGACGTTGGAGAGCTTCTTTTCCACTTAAAGCATAGGTAATAGAATACCCTTGCGTTTCTAGGGTTCTTCCTAAAACTTGAATATTTTGAATCAGGTCATCAACAATTAATATTGTACAATCTTGGGGATTAAAAGCAATTTTTTCCATTATTTATATAACAGGGAATAGGGAACAGGGAACAGGGAACAGGGAACAGAAAATCCAAAAGAGGTTTTGGGAAATTTTCGGTTTGAAAAAGTGAATTAGGTGCAAGGAATTAGCATGGAAACCATTAAAAACCTATCACTTTTCAGATTCGAGGCTATTCTTATCTCCTGATAATTCTTCCTTCTGACTCCTGACTCCTGACTCCTGACTCCTGCTGTATATTTGTAGAATTTATAATAATCTTTTAGGGTAGCAATTTTTGTAACTTTTTGCTAATTTGTGGGAAATTAGCAGCGGTGTCAGCCAAATGAGCCAAATCAAAGGTATCAATTTGGGTTTTTAGCGTATTAGCGTATTCTATCAAATCAGGACATTTATACTGTTCTCCCCAATTTTGCAATCGCAGCGCAAAAGCTCGTAATTGGTCAATTAGCAGGGTTTGGTGTAAGGTTTTCCAGACAGATGCTTCTTCCTGTTGTAATAATTTTATCAGTTCTGGTAACTTTTCTAAGGACTGGGGCGGCATTGCGGAAATGATGGTTTGTGTTTGGGAGGTAGATTTTAAGTCTACCAATAACTGCGCGGGGAATAAACGTTGCAACTCACTAAAAAGATCCTGACGACTAACTGGTTTGCGGAGAAATCCTTGAGCTAAGGGTTGTAATTCTTCAAAGTCCTGTTCTTGAATGGAAGCTGTGACGATGATCACACAAATATCCGCTGTGGAGGGATTTTGCTTCAGGGCTTGCAAAACGGTGATTCCATCCATTTGCGGCATGACCAAATCTAGTAATATCAGGTCAGGATGATGTTCAATGGCTAATTTAAGAGCGATCGCTCCATTGTCTGCCATGATAATTTGGTGAGCAGTAGCATTAAAATAGGCCTGGAGTAAATCTCGGTTAGATTGTACGTCATCAACAATGAGAATTTTCAGAGCCGGAAATTGACTTAAATCATGATTTTCTGGGGTGAATGATGGTGAACTTGCTGTAGTTTGAGTGACTGTAATTTCGGGAAATATTAAGGTGAAGGTGCTACCCTGTTCCAACTCACTTGTTACCTCAACAGTACCACCCATCATTTGGGTTAGACGGCGGCTAATAGTTAATCCTAGCCCGGTTCCGCCGTACTTGCGATTACTTTGTCCTTGACTTTGACGAAAAGCATCAAAAATCAAAATTTGATCACGGGGAGAAATCCCAATCCCTGTATCAGAAACGGCAATTTCTAAGTGGGCATGATTGGGAATATTAGGGTTAGTGCGGCTATGGACACGGATGGTAATACCACCTTTTTCGGTAAATTTAATCGCATTACCAACAACATTTACGAAAATTTGTCGCAACCTGACTTCATCAATATATATTGCTCCGGGAATGAATTCATCAACTTGCAGATTTAAAAATAATCCTTTTTCTTTGGCTCTTTGCAAAAACATTTGTTGAATGTCTTGCAGCAGTGAGGGAAGATTGACAGATTCGTAGTTGAGTTTGAGTTTCCCAGCTTCAACTTTCGATAAGTCCAGGATATCGTTAATTAGGGTTAGTAGGGTGCGGCCATTGGTTTGAATGGCTTGGAGATAACTTTGGGCTAAATCATCACTGACGAGATTTTGTAATAGTTCGGAGAATCCTAAAATAGCGTTCATGGGTGTGCGAATTTCATGGCTCATGTTGGCCAGAAATTCACTTTTGGTGCGACTAGCGGCTTGAGCTTTTTCGGTGGCTGCTTCTAGGGCTAGGTTTTGTTGAGCGAGTTCTATTTGTCGCTGTTCGGCTTGTTGTAGAAGTTTAGCATGAGCGATCGCAATTCCCACTTGAGCAGCTACGGCTTCTAACAGGGCAATGTCTTCAGTAATCCAATGACGTTGGTAATTACACTGATGTAAACAAATCAGCCCGTTGGCTTTTCCTTGATAGGATGTGCGAATTGCCAATATTGATTTTAGACCAATTTTTTGAGAAGTTTCTATGCTGGATGATACCAGTGGATCAGTAAATACATTATCTATAATAATCGCTGTATCTTGCTGAAGGATTTGATGAATTTGGGGATTACCGGCAATAGGTCCTAGGACTCCTTGAAGGGAAGCAATATCACCGCTCAAGTATTCTGCTACTATTGGTAGATGTTCCGTTGGTTCAAGTTCGTAAGTATGCAGGAAACAACGATCTACTCCAAAGGCTTCACCAATGCGGTTTGCGGAGGTTTCAAAGATTTTTTGGGGTTCGAGACTTTGGCGAATTTCGTCGGTGATTTGTTTTAATAGTCGTTCCCGTTGTACCTGTTGTTCAAGAATCTTTTCAGCAGCTTTGCGATCGCTAATATCAACTAAATAGCCTACACACTCTAACGGCTCACTTTCTTGATCTCTAATTAACCGCAACTGAGCAAAAAACCAGCGATAGTCACCATTAGCGCAGTGTAACCGATATTCTAAGGAATAGGTATTATCAAATTCCAACCTATTTAATCCTGCTAACACCCGATTTCTATCTTCGGGATGGATATAATCGTACCAAAAACCAGTTTCATCTAAAAACACTTCTGGAGAATAACCGAGAATCAGCTGCACGTTATCACTAATAAAGGTAGCTCGATAATCTCCAATGGGTTGACAACTAAATAAAATGGTTTGGCTGGAATTCATCAAAGCTCGTAATCGTTCTTCACTTTGCAACAAAGCCATTTGTGCTTGTTTGAGTTCGGTAACTTCCACAACTACCGAACTGACAGCCTTACCACCATCAAGTTGATTAACGGGATAATAACTAGCAATCCAATGTCTTTGGATATTTGGTTGGGAATGTGTAAACCCAGAAATTTCTACATTGCGAATTGATTTTCCTGTTGCTAATACCTGATATAAAATCGGTTCAACTCGATTTGCTAAATCTGGTAATACTTCTCGGAGTTGTTTACCAATATGTGCATTAGCTGATAAACCATTAATTTCCGCCATTGCTTCGTTAATTCGCACAAAGCGTAATTCTTCGTCATGGAGTACCAACCCCACCGGATTTGTATTATACAGTTTTTCTAATTCCTCCGTCCGGCGTTGTAGAGCTTCCTGGACTTGCTTAATTTCATTAATATTGACAAAAGTAATGACTACCCCATCCGTTTGTCCATCATCTCTAAGGTATGGATATAAACGCATTAACAAATTAACATCCGTATTATTTAATTTTACCTCTTGTTCAATGGGGCGTTCTGTTTCCACTACCCGCTGTAATAATTCCAGCAGATTGGGACAATTCATATTATGAGTAATGTGCTGAATTGGGCGTTCAACATCAGTTTCTAAGAGGTTAATAGCGGTTGTGGCTGCGGGAGTAAATTTCCGAATTCGCAATTCTCTATCTAGGAAAATTACGCCAATTTCACTACTTCTGAGCAAATTATCCACGTCGTTGGACAATTCTAATAATTGACGAATTTTTGTTTGATATTCTGTATTAACTGTATATAGTTCTTCGTTAACGGAATGTAGTTCTTCGTTGGTACTTTGCAACTCTTCATTAGAAGCCAGTAGTTCTTCGTTAGTGGCTTGTTGTTCTTCGTTAGTAGTTTCTAATTCTTCAATTGTGGCTTGGAGGTTTTCTCTGGTTTGCTGTAATTCATATTCTAAATCGAGAATGCGTTGAGTTGCTTCCGCGTCCTGTTGAAAAGCTTCGGGACGGTTGGGTAAAGAAGGACGTTCTTCATTTTCAATGATTAACATGAAGAAGTCTGTCATGCGGGTATCTCCCGTATGATAGGTAACTTCCAAATTGACACTGCGAATATTATCGCCCTGATTTAAGTGAATATTACCGTAAAGAACGGTTTTTCGTTCTCGTTTGGCACGATGTAGGGCAGTATTAATCGGTAATTTTAGGGTAGTTGGGACTAAATCGGCGATCACTCTGGTCATTTGTCCTTCTGGGACTTGCATAATCTGTACCATATCAGTAACGACGTGGAACAGTTCTAAATCATCATTAACTAACAAACAGGTACATTGTCGGCGACGCACAAAAGCACTAAAAGCCGCACTCAAAGCCGGATCAAATTGTACCGTCCCCCGTCTGGTTTGACTAGGACGAGCGACAACGGGAGTTATATATTCTAAATTTTGATTCAGAATCGGTAAACGCACATTTCGCCGCTTTTGATAAATTTTAAATTTCTCATACAGGGGACTAAATTCTTCAATTAATTCCCCTGGTGTTTCCGCTGCACCCAACAACAAAATACCCTTGTGCATTAAGGAAAAATGCAACATTCGCATCACGTGTTGCTGCAAAACTGGCTGCATATATATCAGGACATTGCGGCAGCTAATCAGGTGCATTCGCGTAAATCCGGCATTTTTCGCCAAATTGTGGGGAGCAAAAATAATCATTTCCCGCAACGCCCGCGACACATGGAAATTCCGGTTACGGAAGGTAAAATATTTTTCTAACCGTTTACGAGAAACATCAATACTAATACTTTCCGGATATATACCCTCTGCGGCTTTACTTAAAGCGGCTGCATCTATGTCTGTGGCGAAAATTTTCACACTCAGTTGTTTACCTAAGCGGTTGATGACCTCATCCATCAAAATCGCCATTGAATAGGCTTCTTCCCCGGTAGCACAAGCTGTCACCCACACTCTTAACTGTTGACCATTTTCCAAGGGGCTAATTAATTCCGGTAATACTTCTTTATCTAAGTATTCCCAGGCGGCTGAATCCCGGAAAAACCTTGTCACCCCAATCATTAAGTCATCTCGCAGCAGCGCCCGTTCTTCGCTGGAGGTTCTTAAATATTCTACGTATTCATCTAAGAGATTATGCCCACTCAGGGAACAACGGCGGTAAATGCGACGGCTGAGGGTGCTGGGTTTATAATAGGAAAAATCGAGCTTTTCGTATTGATTAAGAATTTGAATAATGGCACGGAGTTTTTCTGACTCTAGTTCTGGAAGGAGGGATTCCCCTTGTGTCGCACCTTGACGCTGCATTTGGATGATTTCATAAATCGTCCGCGCCATTTCTGCTGGTGGTAGCACTTGATCTACAATACCTGTAGCGATCGCACTTTGGGGCATTCCATCAAATTCCGCTGTTCCCGGTGACTGGACAAAGGTTAACCCACCGGACTCACTAATGCTTTGTATTCCCCTTGTCCCATCACTTCCCGTCCCTGAAAGAATCACAGCCATTGCTTGTTCTCCCTTATCTCTAGATAGGGAATCGAGAAAAATATCAATGGGGAAATTCGGTTGCTGTCGAGGCGGTTCACTTTGCTGAATTAACTCTAAAATCCCATCATTAACAACTAAATTATTCTGAGGAGTAATTAAATATACTATATTCGGTTCAATCTGCATTCCGCTCTGTACCCGCTTCACTATCATGCGAGTCCGACGTTCTAGCAGTTCTTTCATTAAACTTTTAAAGTCTGGAGATAGGTGCTGCACCACAACAAAGGCCGCCCCACTATCTGCGGGCATATTATCAAAAAATTCTTCTAATGCTCGTAGTCCTCCCGCAGAAGCCCCAATGCCAACTACGAAGCAATGGGTCTTAGTCTCTTCAGACACTACTTATAAACTCCTAATTTTATTAGTTAACTATTTATTGTAAGGTATCAAAGCAGCGATTCCGAAAATCTTGTCGCGCGCGAAAAACTGTATTTGGGGCTTGACAATTGATTTAAAATTTGTTATCATGGATTTGATAAGGAAGAACTATCTTAAAATAAAACCAATTATTCGTGAGGTTTGATCGTGGTTATTACTCAAACCAGTCCCCCCAGTATTGCCCAGGATATAACAACAACTCACTTCACTCCAGATGAGTATCGGGTAATGGAGGAAACCGCCGTAGAAAAACATGAATATCGTAACGGGGAAATTATTGCAATGGCTGGAGGTTCAGAAGTTCATAGTCGTCTTACCGTCAATATTACTACTTTACTTAATTTAGCTCTCAGAGATACTAATTTTCAAACTTATAATGGGGACTTAAGAATCTGGATTTCTGAGTTTAATCATGGTACTTATGCTGATGTTCTTGTAATTAATGGTGAACCAGAGTTTAATGGCGATGCCTGCGGCGAGCGAAGCTATCGCACCGATGAAATTCTCAATCCTCTAGTAATTGTAGAAGTTTTATCACCCTCTACTGAAGGTTATGATAGGGGTGAAAAATTTAGAAAATATCGCTCCCTTCCTAGCTTTTGTGAATATCTACTAGTTAGCCAAACTGAACCCTATATTGAGCAGTATCACAAACTTGATGATAATAGCGATAGGGAAGCGCTGCTGCAAGCAGTTCGCTGGCAATGGCAAGTTTATGATCATATTGATCAGTCTATATTAGTACATAGTTTAAATGTAGAAGTTCCTCTTGGTGAAGTTTATCGTCGGATTAATTTCTAAAAGCTGACTCACGATTTATATAGCGGTAATTTTTAAAGCTGGTTCGTTACAGTTAATTAAGCGTTCAACAAATTCTATAGTTAAAATTTGCCTATTGTTGAGCTAGTTATGCGCTTTTAGTTGTGTATTAGCGCGATTTAGAAAGAGTTCATTTTCAGCAAAGTATAAGTATGTTGGTATGGTATTACGGCAATTTTGTTGCCGTATATGAGCGTTAGCTCTAAACATACTATAATTTTGTTTGCATCGGAAAGCAGTCATTTAGCGTTTTGGCACTAAAGTGTAGTGACTTGCCATAATACCTTGTCCGATTTTTTCTGGATTACCCGCAAAATAACGTATACAGTCAAATAGGAGTATACTTAATTTTGATTTACTACTTGCTGCTAATAACACACTTGCTAGACTTACCCTCTTTACAAGGAAAGGCTAAATGATATTAGACAATGAAAAATATCGGAAAGTTCATGAGTGGATTAAAAAATATACAGAAGAAGGTACTGTAGACATTGTTACAGGTTATTTTACTGTTGGGGCTTTAGCTTATCTTTCTCAGGAAATTAATCATAAAATTGCTAAATTTCGATTAGTGCTTGGCGATATTGTTAACTTAGATAAAATTGAAAATCGCCCCTTAGATTTACTAAATGAAAATATTACCATTGAAGCGGCTCTGAATCTTAGTCTTTTGGCACAGGAAGCTGTGATGTTTTTAAAACAGGACAAGGTGAAAGCAAAAACTTTAGAGCCGAATTTTTGTCATGCTAAGTGTTACTTATTTGAGCCATTGAAGGATGACGATCGCAATAAGTATTTTATTTCTGGTAGTTCCAATTTAACTGAGGCTGGAATTGGACTAAAACATACCAATAATTTAGAATTGAATATTGCTGAGACGGGAAATAATCATCAATATAAAGAGTTGGTAAAATGGTTTGATTCACTTTGGCATAAACATCAAGCTCATCCAGAAAAAACTCTCTTATTGAAAGATGGAACAACTAAAAAGGTAGATTTTAAGCAATATCTAATTCAGGAAATTGAAAAAATATTTATTAAATATACTCCCAGAGATATTTACTACAAGATATTATTTGAGTTGTTTGGTAATCAAGTTTTAGAAATTGAGAATGATCCAGACTTTAATCGTCAAGTTGGTAGATTAGAAAATACTGCTATTTTTTCTGCTCTTTATGAATTTCAAAAAAAGGGTGTTCTCAGTCTAATTAGAATGTTGCAAAAATATGATGGAGCTATTTTAGCAGATGCGGTAGGTTTAGGAAAAACTTGGAGTGCTTTGGCTGTAATGAAGTTTTTTCAAATGCAAGGACGGGAAGTTATATTACTTTGTCCTAAAAAGTTAGAGAGTAATTGGAGACGCTATAAGGAAGATCAAGCATCAAAATTTGAAACCGATAAGCTGAAATTTTTTATTCGTTTTCATACCGATATGAACGGCGATCGCCTAAATTCCTATAGCGATCGCGCTGATAAGTTTTTTTGTGATGACAAACCCAAATTAATTGTCATTGATGAAAGTCATAATCTCAGAAATGATAAATCTAGTCGTTATAACTTTTTAGTTGATAAGATTTTAAAAAACAATCAAGATATCAAAGTTTTACTAATATCTGCAACTCCAATTAATAACTCTCTCAATGATGTGAGAAATCAATTTAAGTTAATGGTTCAAGGTGATATACATGGCTATGATAGCAAATTAGGTGTAAAAAACATTGATTATTGCTTTAAACAAGCACAGACTATATTTAACGAGTGGCGCAGAGATGCCAAACCTCAAATTGGCAATTTTATTAAAAAGCTCTCAGACAATGATTTTTTTAGGTTAACAGATTCTCTATTAGTTGCGAGAACTAGAAAAATGGTGGAAGGTCAACAGACAAATTTACTATTTCCTACTAAGACAAAGCCTAAAAATTTATTTGTCACACCACATCAACTTGGTAATTTTGAAACCTTTGAGGAATTGTTTGATCATTTTCCACCAATGTTATCAGGATATCAGCCAGCCTTTTATTTAGAGGATGAATCAAATCAGCAAAAAGACGCTAAGAAAGATATATTACGGGATGAAAAGTCACGCGATCGCTTTCTAGTTAAAATGATTTATATTTTGATGGTGAAGCGATTAGAGTCTTCTTGGTTTTCCTTTTACTCAACAGTAGAAAAAATCAAAAATCATCATCAAAATGCTTTAGATAAAATTAAAGCATATCAAGCAAACAAGGTAAAAACGGTATTATTAGAAGATGATGTTGATGATTTAGAAAATGATGAGAATGATGATGATATTACTGATACATTAGGTAAAAAAACGCCCCATCAGTATCGCGGAAATTGATCAAGCTGGTAACTTAGATAAGTTTAAAGAGGATCTAAAAAAAGATTTAGATGCTCTCGATAAGCTGTATATTAATTTACAAAAGTTTGCTATAAAAATTGATAAAGAAATTCAAAAATCCCAGCAGTTTAAATCCTGTGATGATAAGTTAGAAAGACTGATTATAGAGATTATCAAAAAGCGTAAATCAGGAGCAAATAACCACAATCAAAAAGTAGTAATTTTTACAGTTTATCGTGATACAGCGATGTATTTATTTAACCAACTTCAAGCTAGAGGTTTTGACAAAATTGCGATCGCATCAGGAACAGGTTCATACTCCGATGATAGCCCACACAAACAATCTATGGAGGCTATTCTCGAAAGATTTGCACCCTATACAAAGCTATTTTGTGAAAAAGAATGGGCTTTTACCTCTGAAAAATCAGGTCTTGAAGCCTTTGGAGAATGGCAAGAATGGGTTAAAGATAATCACCCTGAAACTTACCACAAACTCAAGAAACCCATAGATATTTTGATTGCTACGGATGCTTTAAGTGAAGGGCAAAATTTACAAGATGCTGATATGGTAATTAATTATGATATTCATTGGAATCCTGTGAGAATTATCCAACGTATGGGTAGAATTGATCGGTTAGGTAGTCCTAATCAAGAAATTTTTGGGATTAACTTCTGGCCTTCAGATAATATTAATTCCTATCTCAATTTACAAGGAAGAATTGAACAGCGTATGGCCGCCATGAAGTTAGCAGGAGCAGAAGTAGATCATCAATTTTCTGATAGTTTTGCTAAGATGGCTCATGATGAAGAATTTGATCAAAAAATGAATGATCTGATGATGCGACAAATGCAAACTACATGGGATGATATTGAAGTTAGTAATCAAGGTTTAGGCTTTGATAGTTTGTCTTTAGAGCGATATCGTCAGGATTTATTAACAGAATTTAATCGTGATAAAGATAAATATCGCCAAATGCCAAAAGGTGTATATACAGGATTTACAGCAGTGCAGAAATCGGGCATTGATGATGATTTGAATGATAATTTGCATGATGGTATTATTGCTTTGTTGGGGTATCCTGCTAAACCAGCTAAAAAATTAGCTCATCAATATCAAGTGTTTGATTTAATTTACATTGATAAATCAGGTAAATTAATTTTAAAAAATCAAAAAGAAGTTTTAGATTTGCTAACCTTGTATAAGGATAACGAGCGTTTTGTTCCTGATGCAGTTGATCGCGGTGAAGCGGTGGCAGTTGCGGAGTTGGTAAACGCGCTTAAAACTTGGTTGACCAGTCAAGCAGTACAAGAGGAGCAAATGGAAGATGGTTCTGTCAAAAAGACGATGGGTAATGAAACTCTGGGAATTTTGCAAGGTTTAAAAAGAGGTAATAAGGCTTCTATAGATAGAATTAAGCAAAATGTTACAGTTGATGGTAAATATCAGCTAAGTAATTTCGATTTAATCAGTTGGGTGTTAGTTACAGTATAAAATGCTGAACACGGATTTTACGGATTACATAGATTGCACGGATTAGGTGATCTGTTATAGTTATAGACAAAGATAGATAAACTAGTAATAGCGCGGACTTGTAGCATAACGAAAAATCAAAATCCGTAAAATCCTTTAATCCGTATAATCCGTGATTCAGAAGTTTTTGGGAGTAAATAACTATGACTATTGCAGTTACAGAAAATATTCAATCACTTTATGATGTAGAGACAAAGTTAGGACTAAGGCGATCTCATGATCCAGACTTTTTCATGGAATGGTGTAGAGATTTTGAAGAATTAGAAGATACCGAAAAAACAACTCTAGATCGGATCAAAGGGTCTTATATATATCATATTAATCAAGGCTGTTTGTCTGAAGGAACGGTAAATTTGTTGATGGTTTCACCATTACTATTTTTGGCAGGTTTTCTGGAATCACCTTTTAGTTTGCGAAGTGAACAGTCAGTTGAGATTAGCGATTATGATGGTAGTGTTACTTATCACGGAAGAATTGATGCTTTAGTTTTGAATAACAACTTATGGATAGTTTTAATTGAAGCAAAGCGTTCTAGTTTTTCATTTTTAGTGGCAGTACCACAAGCTCTTACCTACATGACAGCAAGCCCAAATGGTGATAAACCAACTTATGGACTCGTTACCAACGGCGATCATTTTATGTTTGTTAAGCTGCAACAATCTCAATACGATCTTTCTGATGATTTTTCACTTTTTAAGCGATCGAGTAATGAACTCTATCGCGTGCTGCAAATTCTCAAATCTTTCCAGAATCTATAATAAAAGGGCTGAACACGGATTAAACGGATTACACAGATTGCGCGGATTAAGTGATCTGTTATAGTATAAGTAATCTGTTATAGTAACAGATAAATAAAATCCTGAACGCGGATTAAAAAGATTACACAGATTGCTTGGATTAAGTGATCTGTTATAGTAGTAAGTGATCTGTTATAGTAATAGACAACTAAAATCCGTGAAATCCTGTAATCCGTATAATCCGTGATCCTGTATGAGTTTAAAATACGAAGACATTACCAAAAAAATAATCGGTGCATCCTTTGAAGTTCATAAATTTCTAGGTAACGGCTTTCAAGAAGTAATTTATCAACGCGCCCTAGCCTACGAATTTCATCAAGCCGGTTTAAATTTTGCCAGAGAAATTGAACAACAAATCTATTACAAAAACTTACCCGAACCTATTGGAACACGACGCGCTGATTTTGTAGTAGAAGAAAAAATATTAGTCGAAATAAAAGCCACCAAACAACTAGAAGATGTCCACTTTGCCCAAGCATTAAATTATCTCAAAGTATATAAATTAGAAGTTGGATTATTGATTAATTTTGGTAGTGAAAGCGTACAATTTAAAAGACTAATAAAAACATAAACATCTGAACACGGATTAAACGGATTACACAGATTGCACGGATTTATTGATCTGTTATAGTATAAGTGATCTATTATAGGAATACATAAAATAAAATCCGTGAAATCCTTTAATCCGTATAATCCGTGATTCTGACTGTTTATTAAAATATATAATAATTAGGAGACAAAGCAATGCAAAGTATACAAATAACCGCCCATGTCAATGATCAAGGTATATTGCAAATTCCCCTACCCAACCACTCAGGGGAAGAACTAGAAATTTTACTCGTTTATCAACCCATCTCTAAGCCCAAAAAACGTCAATGGTCACAGCAGTTTCTTAGCACCTTTGGCGCGTGGCAAGGTGAACCACTAAGTAGAGAACCCCAAGGAGAACATTACACAGATTGCACGGATTTATTGATCTGTTATAGTAATACATCAAATAAAATCCTGAACGCGGATTAAACGGATTACACAGATTGCACGGATTTATTGATCTGTTATAGTAATAGACAATTAAAATCCTGAACGCGGATTAAACGGATTACACAGATTGCACGGATAGTAATAGACAATTAAAATCCTGAACGCGGATTAAACGGATTACACAGATTGCACGGATTTATTGATCTGTTATAGTATAAGTGATCTATTATAGGAATACATAAAATAAAATCCGTGAAATCCTTTAATCCGTATAATCCGTGATTCTGACCGTTTATTAAAATATATAATAATAAATTTCATATATTACTCCCATTCCCTTAACTGCTTATGTACTACTGCTAAATACCACATATAATCATCAATTTTGTACTCATCAGCCGCTTTAACTATATATTCCTGCGCTAACTCTAAATTATTCTCAGCTTCATAATATAAACCCAAATATAGATGACTGTAAAACTTACCTTTTAATCCTGCCAATTTTCCCACATTTAAAACATCATCTGTTGTACAATTACCTGCAAATAAATCATAGATAGATTTCATGATTTTTCGCGGATCATTTTTCACTGGTAATAAAGAATTACGAGCTTCTGTCACACCGGATAATCTAGCTATGCAAAGATATCTCCAGACAGTTTCTTCCACATCTTGAGCGTTAACAGTTAAATCAATTTCAAACTGTTTTGCACCTTCAGCAAATCGTTCTGCATAATAATAAGATAATCCTCGTTGCCAAAGATAGGGAGTAATTTGAATATCTAACTTTTCTGCATGATCAAAATCTTGAATTGATTCGGCAATTTTTCCTAATTTAAAATAAACCATGCCGCGACGGACATAAGCATTAACGTTATTTGGTTGAATGTTAATGGTATTATTCCACTCTTGCAGTTGATTTTCTAGGGAGTTGGTAAAAAACATTTTGGTAATCAAATTTGCTACTTTTAATCTAGTTCTCTCCGTCCTTCTAATGCTCTTGCTAAAGTTAATTCATCAGCATATTCTAAATCACCACCTACAGGTAAACCAAAAGCAATGCGGGTGACTTTTGTAAATGGTTTTAGTAATTGACCGATATATAATGTTGTGGTTTCTCCTTCGATACTGGGACTAATGGCTAAAATCACCTCTTGGGGTTTTTGTTCGCTGACTCTTCTCACTAAAGGTTGAATATTTAACTGTTCAGGTCCAATACCATCCATAGGGGAAATTACGCCACCTAAAACATGATATTTACCTTTATATTCACGGGTTTTTTCCAATGCAATTACATCACGGGAATCTGCAACTACGCAAATAGTTGTATTATCTCGCTGAGGGTGACGACAAATTTCACAGACTGGATCTGATGAAAGGTGAAAACAAACTTTACATAAACCGACCTGTTTTTTTGCGTCAATAAGTGCTTGAGCTAAGGCTTCTACCTCTGCTTCTGGTCTTTTTAAGATATGCAAAGCTAAACGTTGGGCACTTTTGGGACCAACTCCAGGGAGACGTTGCAATTGTTCGATTAATTTGGCTAGGGGACGTGCGTAAACCGTAATTCTACCTCCGGGCTTTTTTCTATTTTACAATGATGTTATCTCAAAGTTAAAATGAATTGTGTTATACGCGCAAAGACGCAAAGTTTGAGCAATTTTAATCAATAAAATATTATAATCATGTTTTATGCGAAGAGATTCACTTTTTTATAAACTCTTTCAACAATACCCATCTTTGTTGTTTGAACTGTTGACATATCCGCCTATTAATGCTCAGGCTGACCGTTTTGATTCTGTGGCTGTCAAAGAACCGACTTTTGCAATTGATGCTATTAACAAAGCGGTTTGGGAGAATATCTCAAAAAATGAGAAAATCTATTTCGGCTTTGCCATTATCTGTGGTAGAAGAATTGAGTGAAGCTCTTTTAGATTTTCAGAGTTTGGATGATTTGCAAACTTGGTTGTTAATCCATACTCCGTCACAAACTGACTAACTATGTATTCTCGGTTCTGGGTGTAAGGTTGATAATAATTGACTTTCTACCTCTGCTAATTCATCTAATCTGTCCATGACGATTTTTCGGTCATAATAGGTGTCAGCTAAAACCCAATATATGCCAAAATGTCGGGCTTCTGATGCCATTAAACTGCGGTAAAATTCCGCTAGTTCTGGTTCTGGACAGTTAGCAGCTAGGAGTCCCAAACGTTCATGACTGCGGGCTTCGATTAAACCGGTAACGAGTAAGGAGTCTAAAAATCTCTGGGGTTCTTGTCCCCGGACTTGGGATTTTAAACCTGCACCGTAGGGGGGTGCGGAGAGGGCTGCAAGTTTGATATGACGGCGTTCTAGCCATTGATTGACGAGTTCAAAGTGTTCTAGTTCTTCACGAGCGATCGCTGTTAACTCCCTCACCATTTTAGCATTGGAGGGATAGCGAAACATCATATTTAATGCTACTCCTGCGGCTTTGCGTTCACAGTGGGAGTGATCTAGTAAAATAATATCAAGGTTAGCGATCGCTTGCTCTACCCAAGCATCACTGGTAGGTTGTTTGAGGGCGTTGATAGTTGGTAAAGGTGAACTTAACACAGCCAGAAAAACTCCAAATTTAACAATTCAGCTAATTAATTTTAATCTTAAACGGTAATTTCAATAAACTGATCACATTAAAATCTCTAGTTTCTTCCGGTACACCAAATTGGATTGTTTCTGGTTGGGGTGGATAATAACGGGATTGAAATATTATATCCCAGATAGTTAACAAACTGGTGTAATTACTATTTAAATATTTTGTTAGTTGACAATGATGAGCGCGATGATAATTAGGTGTAACGATCAAATAACTCAGGAATTTATCTATTTTCAAAGGTAAAGCAAAATTACTATGATGAAAAACTAAGGATATAGCAAATAAAGATTCATATAATATCCACGCATTTGGGGTAATTCCCAATAGATAAATTAATCCAATTTTGGGGATATTGGAGACAATTACTTCTACCGGATGAAAGCGGTAAGCTGTGGATATATTCATCAATCTATCTGTATGATGAACTTTGTGAAACCGCCAAGCAAAACCCCAAGTGTGGATTAATCTATGCCACGTATACATATACAAATCCAGCAATAAAAAAGAGAGAATAAAATGCAACCAAGGTAAATTTAAATTATAAAAAAGACCCTGGGGTAAGGTTGGTTTCCAGAGAGAATTTAAGATTAAAATAACTGTGAGGTTAATCACCAAAGAATTTATTAAACCCAATATTAAATTGTGAATAAATCTGTTAACGGGATTTTGACGATATTGAAAGAAAGGAACTAAGGTTTCCAGGATTCCAAATATAACAATACTAGTGACAATAGCCAGAGATTTATATTCCATTTTGTTTAATGTCCTGATAATTCTGGCATAGATAGGTCAATTTTATGTGTACATTCATGAATTTTACCCTGAATATTTTCTTGATTTATTCACTCCCACTTTAATAATTATAACGCTTTGTTGGATATATAGAAGAACAAGATCCCCGACTTCTCTAAGAAGTCGGGGATCTGAAGATCTCACAATTTAAGAAAACTTGGTTAAAAATCCCAATAATTGTTTAGTTTTTGGTGTGAGTAAAGTCTTACGATAAGCGTCTGCGGCTTTTTTAATGGCTTCTGCTTGGGTGGGGTAAGGATGAATTACACTGCTAAGTTTACTTAAACCAATATTGTTAACAATAGCTGTCGTAATTTCGGAAATCATCTCTCCTGCGTGATTAGCAACTATGGTTGCACCCAGGATTTGATCTGATCCTTTTTTGTGATGTATCTTTAAAAAACCAGATTCTTCATGATCTGCGATCGCTCGATCTATGCGACTATAAGGAATCTTAATAGTTTCTATCTCTATACCTAATTTTTCTGCCTCATTTGCATACATCCCTACATGAGCAATTTCCGGGCTGGTATATGTCACCCAAGGCATCACCAAACTACTGAGTTTAGCTCGTCCCCAACCAAAAGGCGAAAATAGGGTATTTTTAATCACAATTCGTGCTGCTGCATCTGCCGCGTGAGTAAATTTCCAATTCATGCAGATATCACCAGCGGCGTAAATTTTGGGATTTGTGGTTTGCAAATAATCATTCACTTTCACACCCAAGGTTTGATCATATTCTACACCCACTGCCTCTAAATTCAAATTTTCCACATTTGGCGCACGCCCCGCACCAACTAAAATTTCATCAACTGTCACCGAATCTCTTTCACTATTTACAGAAAAATAGAGGCGTTTTCCTTCTGTAACTGTGACAACTTCTTCTAATTGACAATTTAATACTAAACGAATCCCTTCATCAATTAAAACTTTTTGCAAAATTTCCGCTGCTTCTGGATCTTCCTGATTTAAAATATGTGAACCTCGATGAAATAATGTCACTTCACAACCCAAACGCCGAAATGTCTGCGCCAATTCACAACCAACAGGACCACCACCAATTACTGCTAATTTTTCTGGTTTCTGAGTTAGAGAAAAAACAGTTTCATTAGTTAAATAACCTGCGGCTTCAATTCCGCGAATTTTTGGTTTAACCGCCCTAGCACCCGTGGCAATGACAGCTTTTTTAAACTTTAATGTTTGATCATCAACTTCTATAGTATTCTGACTTTTAAATTTACCAGCACCTAAAAAAACATCAATTCCTAAACTTTTAAATCTTTCCACAGAATCATGATGACTAATACTCGCCCGAATCCGCCGCATTCTCTCCATAACTGTGGCAAAATCTACATCAAATTGTTGGGAAATATTAATCCCTAAATCCTTGGCTTTTTTGATTTCTTCAACTACACGAGCAGAACGAATTAAACATTTAGAGGGGATACAACCAAAATTTAAACAATCTCCTCCCATGAGATTTTTTTCAATTAATGCTATTTTCAAACCCAAATCTAAACCCGCAGCCCCCGCAGCGACAACTAAACCCGCAGTTCCCCCACCAATAACTACCAAATCATAATAATCAGCCGCTTGGGGATTTAGCCAGTTATCGGGATGAACATTTTTGATTAGTTTTTGATTAAATTCATCCATGGGACGCATTGTGACTCTTGGACATTCTGAATTTGACATTAGTATTACCTCTAAATGGTCAAGTATAAAGTGTATTTTTGATTGGGCGATCTTTTTTACAGATACATCATTTTCAAAAATTTGTCAGTTTTATATTTAACAAATTTCCCAAAATTTTTGCGGATTAAAAATAGAACATTATTCTGAAATTTCCTCTTCTAAGGCTTTTTTAGCGATCTTAGTTACATAAACTGTAACAGCAATTGTCGCTATAAACCCAATAATTTGAATTACCCAGTGGAGGATCATATTACTAGGTTGATTCTTATTAGCAATTAAGGCTAAATCTCCTGCTAAATATCCAATATAAACATACATAATTGTCCCCGGAATCATTCCTACTGAACCCAGAAGATAGTCTTTAAAAGAAACACTAGTAACTCCCAAAGCGTAGTTTAATAAGTTGAAAGGAAAGAGGGGAGAAAGTCGAGTTAATAAGACAATTTTTAATCCTTCTTTACTAACTGCTTTATCAATGATGGCAAATTTTTTATACCTAGATATTTTCTCTTTCACCCAACCTCTAGCTAAATAACGTCCTACTAAAAATGCAGCTACAGCCCCCAAAGTAGCACCAATAAACACATATAAAGAACCCCAAATTACCCCAAAAATTATACCAGCACCCAAAGTAAGAATTGCGGCTGGTAAAAAAGCCAAAGTGGCAATAATATAAATACCAATAAATACTATTCCCCCCACAGCACCAAGACTATTAATCCATTGTAAAGTATTTTGTAGAAATGGCAGGAAACTGAGAGAAGATGCACTAATAGATTCCTGCGCTAAAGCTAAATCTAATTCTGATAAAAATGTCATAACCATAAAAATTATTTACAATTTCAAAGAAGAGTACCAATTACGAATTCGCTGAGGGGGAATACCTAGTAAATAAGCAATGACAATAATTTGATTCCCAAGAGTAGTTTGGATAATTCCTTTTTTTAACCATCTTCGCGGTGAAGTAATTACAGGTGTTGGTAATAGATAAATTTTCCCCAGAGTTTTTAATTTCCTCATGAGTTCAAAGTCTTCCATGATTGGTATTTGGGGGAAATTACCAACTTGCCCAAATACATCTTTGGTGAGAAAAATAGCTTGATCACCATAGGGCATTTGCCAAAGATGCGATCGCCATTTTACACCAAATTCGACTAAACGCAAGCCCCAATCGGGGGCATTGATCTGTAAAGCAAACGCACCAGCGACAATTCCCGGTTGTGCCAAGGTTGTGCGAATCATCTGCTCGAAATTAGTCGGTAAACGAGTATCAGCATGGAGAAACAGCAAAATCTCCCCATTAGCAGCCATAGCACCCGCATTCATTTGATTAGCACGTCCAGGAGGAGAAATAATCACCTGAACATTCAAGGATTTGGCTATTAATAATGTTTGATCTTGTGAACCACCATCAACTATAATGATTTCTATATGACTGCCAATTTGACTGCTAATAATTGCCTCCTGAATATTATCAGCTTCATTGAGTGTGGGAATAATAATAGAAATTAAGTCCCGATTAAAATTTTGATTTATGATTTCCGTCATGATTCTCAAAATATTTATGCAACAAATAGTAAACTTTTGCCATTTTCTTGAAACCTGATAATATTTAAACAAGTTCTACATTCTCTCAATAATCATGCTATTTCTCCAAGTTATTATATGTATTACTTTAGTAATTTTCATCGGCTCATCACTTTCCCAAAGTGCCGATATATTAGCAGAAAAAACCGGAATGGGACGAACTTGGGTAGGAACAATTCTCTTAGCAGGTGTCACATCTTTGCCGGAACTAGCCACAGGGACAAGTGCCATTATTCTGTTTAACTCTCCAGACCTAGCTGTAGGGGGCATCTTGGGCAGTTGTCTCTTTAATTTACTCATTTTGGCATTACTTGATATTTACAACGGACCTGAACCCGTACTACAGCGAGCGCAGATTAGTCATGGATTAGCCGCTAGTTTGGGCTGTGTCATGCTAGGTGTGACGACTCTAGGAATACTCCTAGCGAAAACAGAAATGAATTTAGCTGTAGGATGGGTGGGTATCCCTAGTATTATCTTACTCTGGCTCTATTGGTTGAGCGCCCGCATGATTGCTCAATTTGAGATGAGACGACGCGCACAAGTGCTAGAGGAAGAAATTGAGGCTTTTCAATATCAACATATTACCTCAAAACAAGCATATCTGAGGTTTATTTTCCTCTCAGTCATAATTGTAATTCTCGGTATTTGGTTGGCATTTTTAGGTGATAGAGTTGCAGAGGTAACTGGATTAGGACAAAGCTTTATTGGTGCAATTCTCTTAGCTACAGCCACTTCCCTTCCTGAAGTAGTAGCATCATTAGCTGCTATTCGACTTAATGCCGTTGATTTAGCAGTATCCAATATTTTTGGTTCTAATATCACCAATTTAGCAATTTTGGGCGTTTATGATTTGGTGTATTTACAAGGTAATCTTTGGTTAAACATCAGTCAGATACATATATTTACTGCTATTGTTGCCATGATTATGACTTCAGTAGCTATTAATGGGCTAATTTACCATGCTGTCAGTGGTTCACGAATGTACATTACCTGGGATGGATTAACTCTAGTTGTCCTCTATATTGGCGCAATGTACGTGATTTACCGGGATATATTTTGATGGGAATTAAGGATTTTTTTGCAAATTATCTAAAACCCCACTACGAATCATTATTTGTGGCCAAATTAACAGAAAAAATCCCATCCAAATTAATAATGGAATAGCTACTAAAATTGTCACCCAAATAATTTTAAATATTAACCAACTACCGCTAATTAATGTAACAGCAGTGAGTATAATTGACCAAGGTTGACACCACCAAGGTTTATATTTCCAAGGACTAATTGTTTGTTGTTCAGACATTTTTGGATAATAAAATAGAATTTACTAGGAATATTATATCAGCATTTATCCTCATATTTTTCCATAATAATTTATTCGTAACTTTGACTACTTTTAGTATTTTTTCAAGGGTTCTAAATAGACGGCAAAATGTATTATAATATTGTTACATATTTGTTAAGAAAGGTTACATGACTCTTAACAAAAGGAAATATGGTTTATGGTTGTTCCCCGTGAGAAGAATGCACCACATGAGGTTGTTATTGTTGGTGGTGGCTTTGGTGGACTGTATGCAGCCAAGGCTCTTGCGAATGCGAAGGTAAATGTTACTCTCATTGATAAACGTAATTTTCACCTATTTCAGCCGCTTTTATATCAAGTTGCCACAGGTACGCTATCACCTTCGGATATTTCTGCACCACTACGATCTGTATTCAGCAAAAGTAAGAATACAAAGGTATTGTTAGGAGAAGTAAATAATATTGATCCCAAAGCGCAACGAGTTATTTTTGGTGATGAATCCGTACATTATGATACATTAATTCTAGCCACTGGTGCTAATCATTCCTATTTTGGTAAGGATAATTGGAAAGAATTTGCCCCTGGCTTGAAAACTGTGGAAGATGCGATAGAAATGCGTCGGCAGATATTTTCAGCATTTGAAGCCGCAGAAAAAGAAAGTGATCCAGCAAAACGTCAGGCTTTGTTAACTTTTGTGATTGTGGGGGGGGGTCCAACTGGTGTAGAATTGTCTGGTGCGATCGCAGAGTTAGCATACCAAACCCTCAAAGAAGATTTTCGTAACATTGACACCACAGAAACGAAAATTTTACTATTGCAAGGGGGCGATCGCATTCTCCCACACATTGCCCCAGAATTATCGCAAGTAGCAATAGAATCTTTACAAAAGTTGGGTGTGGTTATTCACACTCAAACCAGAGTCACAAATATTGAAAATGACATTGTTACTTTCAAGCAAAACGGTGAATTGACAGAAATCCCCTCAAAAACCATCCTGTGGGCAGCAGGTGTACAAGGTTCAGCTTTGGGAAAAATCCTTGCAGAACGCACAGATGTAGAATGCGATTTCTCTGCCAGAGTAATTGTAGAACCTGACTTGACTATCAAGGATTATAAAAACATTTTCGTAATTGGAGACTTAGCTAATTTCTCCTATCAAAATGGTAAACCCCTACCTGGTGTTGCCCCCGTAGCTAAACAACAAGGAGAGTATGTAGGTAAACTCATCAAACGACGGCTTCAAGGTCGTACTTTACCGGAATTTAAATACAATGATGTGGGTAGTTTGGCAATGATTGGGCAAAATTTAGCCGTTGTAGATTTAGGCTTCATCAAACTTACAGGTTTCATTGCTTGGGTATTTTGGCTAGTAATTCACATCTATTTCTTGATTGAGTTTGACACTAAACTAGTAGTAGTAATTCAGTGGGCTTGGAATTATATTACTCGTAATCGTCGCTCTCGATTGATTACAGGTAAAGACGCTTTTTTAGCAACACAACCTGTTAACAATAGCAGTGATTCCCAACCTAACAAAAATAAGCAGCCAGTCAATCTCTAGTATTTGTCGTTAGCAGTAAGTAGCTCAACTAAAAACACTTGAAACCCAAATCCTTGACTATTCAGAGAAGTCGGGGATTTATTTTTTTTGCATTGAATTATTCTCACCAAATGCCCACAAAACTCAATACTGTTCGGTTAAGAGTTTTTGTAGTTAAGCGACAGCGCAACAAATGCTTATAAATGTTGGGTTTCGTTCCTCAACCCAACCTACAGAATTCTATTTTTTGAGCTTAACCGACAAGTATTGCCACAAAACTTATTCCTGTAACCAATTTTCTAAACTTAATCCCTCAACTCTCAATAAATCGCTATCATTAGAAACCAGAATAAATCCTTTAACAATAGCAGTTGCAGCAATTAAAATATCTTCTGTTTGGATTGGTAATCCTCTTAATCTAAGATTTGCATGAATTTCTGCTGCTTTTTACAAAATTGCTAAATCATCTAAGAAAATGATTTGAAAATCCTTACAAAAATCATCAAATCTTTCTAATTGTTTACTTGCTTTTACTGCAAACAAACCTCTTTTAACCTCAAAATAAGTAATGCAACTAATAGATATTAATTGTTCTTGTGAACGCAACTCTTCTAATCTTTCCTTAATTATGAGATTATTTTTGATAGTAAAAGAAACAATGTTGGTATCTAATAAATAAGTCATTTTTTATTTCCTTTTAACTGCTTCGTCAAAAATAGCTATTTGTTCAGGAGTTAAATCATCTAACAATCCTGACAGCATTTCTACAGACAAAATACCGCTACAACGTTTTTTTAAGTCTTGATCTTCTATAATATTAAACTCCTCAATAGATAAATTTTTCTGAAATATGTTACATAAATGCTGAATCATTTCCTCCTCATTCAGTTCTTCCTTAAATAAAGGACGTTTTTCCATCAAAATATTCACAATTCTCTCAATTCTTGTTTTCATTGATTCTTGTTGAAGTTCTGTTGATAACATAATATTTCCTCAGATCCCCGACTTCTCTAAGAAGTCGGGGATCTAAATTACCTATTCGCTAAATATTGATACATTTCCCAACGTGCATTTACTTCAGCTTGCGCTTGTTCTAACAACAACTTCGCCACTTCCGGTTTACTCTTCGTCAACATCTTAAACCGGTTCTCTTGATACATGGACTTTTCCACCGACTCAGAAGGTGCTTTCATATCCAATTGGAGGGGATTTTTCCCCTGTGATTGTAATGCCGGATTATAGCGATATAACAACCATCTTCCTGAGTCTACTAACGCCTTTTGCTGATGTAAACCTTTGGTCATATCAATCCCGTGAGCAATACAATGACTGTAAGCAATTATGATTGATGGACCATCAAAAGCTTCCGCTTCTAAAAATGCTTTGAGTGTATGTTCATCTTTCGCACCTAATGCCACACTCGCCACATAAACATTACCATAAGTCATCGCCATTAAACCCAAATCTTTCTTTGGTGCAGGTTTTCCACCCGTCGCATATTTAGCAACTGCGGCTTTGGGAGTAGCTTTAGAAGATTGTCCTCCGGTGTTAGAATAAACTTCTGTATCCATCACCAAAATATTCACATTGCGACCTGTGGAAATCACATGATCAATACCACCAAAGTCTATATCATACGCCCAACCATCACCCCCAACTATCCACACACTCTTCTTGACTAAATAATCAGCGAGGGATTTGAGATTTTGGATTTTGGATTTGAGATTTGCGTCGTTTGTAGTTTCTGAAATCTCATCTAATTTATGTTTGAGAATGACGATTCTTTCCCGTTGATCCCAAATATCAGCTTCGGTTTTTTGTTCAGCTTTGAGAATGGCATTAACTAAATTATCGCCAATTTCACTACTTAATTGTTGCAATAATTCTGCTGCAAATTCCGCTTGTTTGTCTATAGATAAACGATAACCAAAACCAAATTCGGCGTTATCTTCAAATAAACTATTAGACCAGGCCGGACCCCTTCCGTCAGCGTTTTGACTCCAAGGAGTTGTGGGGAGATTTCCACCGTAAATGGAAGAACAGCCGGTGGCGTTGGCAACGAGTGAGCGATCGCCAAATAATTGTGTTAATAATTTAAGGTAGGGCGTTTCTCCACACCCAGCACAAGCACCAGAAAATTCAAACAATGGTTCTTGCAATTGTTGTTGTCGGATTTGACTTACTTTCAAAGTTTTTCGGTCAGGATTTGGTAAATTCAAAAAGAAATTCCAATTTTCCCGTTCTTGTTCTCGCAACGGTAACTGCGGACTCATATTAATCGCCTTGCGGGTGGGTTCTGCCTTGTTTTTGGCAGGACAGACACTCACACAAATTTCGCAGCCTGTACAGTCTTCTGGGGCTACCTGAATTGTAAATTTCTGGTTAGCAAAGCTCTTATCTTTGCTGTTAGTGGACTTGAAAGTTATAGGTGCGTTGACTAACTCACTCGGTTGATAAGCTTTAGCGCGAATAGCAGCGTGAGGACAAACCATCACACATTTACCGCATTGAACGCAGACATCAGCCTCCCAAACGGGGATTTCCTCTGCAACGTTGCGTTTTTCCCATTTTGCAGTTCCACTGGGGAAAGTTCCGTCAGCAGGTAAAACACTGACGGGTAAATCATCACCTTCCCAAACCATGATTTTGCTAAGAACATTCTCGACAAATTTGGGTGGATTATTTTGTAGAAATCTTGCGTTATTTTGTAGAGACGTTCCATGGAACGTCTCTACATTTACAGAATGCAGATTTTCTAGGGTGTTGTCTACGGCTTTCAAATTCATCTTGACAACTTCCGCACCTTTTTTACCATAGGTTTTTTCTATGGCTTGTTTGATTTTACTAATAGCTTCTTGTTCTGGCAATACCCCCGCTAAAGCAAAGAAACAGACCTGCATGATAGTGTTAATTCTGTGTCCCATACCACTATCTTTTGCCACTTGACTAGCATTAATAGTATAAACTTTCAGGTTCTTGTTAATAATTTGCTGTTGGACTTTTGGAGGTAGATTTTCCCAAACTTGATCAGCATCATAAGGACTATTTAACAACAAACTTGCTCCCGGTGCAGCAGCTTTTAAAATATCAATAGTTTCCACAAATCCCCAATGGTGACAACCGATAAAATTAGCCTTGTCTATCAGGTAAGTTGAGCGAATTGTTCCCGTTCCAAATCGCAAGTGAGAAACTGTCATTGAACCAGACTTTTTAGAATCATAAACAAAGTAACCTTGAGCATTATTTTCTGTTCCCTCACCGATGATTTTGATGGAGTTTTTATTTGCCCCTACTGTACCATCTGAACCTAAACCATAGAACATTGCCCGAACCACATGATCTGGTTCTGTAGAGAAATTGGCATCAAAATTCAAAGAAGTGAAAGTGACATCATCATTAATCCCAATTGTGAAATGATTTTTGGGTTTAAGTTGAGTCAGATTATCAAAAATACTCTTCACCATTGCTGGAGTAAATTCCTTAGAAGACAGTCCATATCTGCCCCCAACAATTTTAGGGAATGTAGTTTTTTTCCAACCTTCATAAATAGCTGTCACCACATCTAAATATAAAGGTTCTCCCGCACTTCCGGCTTCTTTTGTTCTATCAAGAACAGCAATAGATTTGACACTATTTGGTAATGATTCGATAAATCTGGCAACATCAAAAGGACGGAAAAGCCGCACCTTAATAACTCCAACTTTTTCCCCTTGATTGTTGAGATAATCCACAGTTTCATGGACAGTTTCACACCCAGAACCCATAATTACAATTACTCTTTCTGCGTTAGGTGCGCCATGATATTCATAGAGTTTGTAATATCTGCCTGTGCGTTCTCCAAACTTATCCATAATCTTTTGAACAATATCAGCACAACCATCATAATAAGGGTTTGCACCTTCACGAGATTGAAAATAAACATCAGGATTTTGTGCCGTTCCTCGTAATACTGGTTTATCTGGAGTTAAGCAGCGTTGACGATGTGCAAATACTAAAGATTGGGGAATGAAAGCTTGTAAATCCTCATCAGATAACAACTCAACTTTCTGCACTTCATGGGAAGTTCTAAACCCATCAAAAAAGTGCATAAATGACACTCTTGCTTCCAAAGTTGCTGCATGAGAAATTAAAGCAAAATCATGACTTTCCTGCACAGAAGCAGAACATAAAAAAGCGAAACCTGTCGCCCTAGCTGCCATAACATCACTATGATCACCGAAAATAGATAAAGCATGGGTAGCTAAAGAACGGGCAGAAACATGAATGACAAAACTGGTTAATTCTCCCGCAATTTTGTACAAGTTAGGAATCATTAATAATAATCCCTGAGAAGCGGTGAAAGTTGTACTTAATGCCCCCGTTTGTAATGCCCCATGGACCGCAGCAGCAGCCCCTCCTTCACTTTGCATTTGGGTAACACTGGGAACTGTACCCCATAAATTGGGTTTATTTTCAGACATCCAAGCATCAGCCCATTCACCCATATTTGAAGATGGGGTAATCGGATAAATAGCAATTACTTCATTTAATTTGTAAGCTACACGGGCAACAGCTTCGTTACCATCAATTGTGGCATAAGATTTGGGCATGATTTTCCTTCCTGTCTCTCTTTTCTGGTTGTTTCAATTTTTCCGTAGGGTGCGTCAGATTGATAAATAGTCGAATTTAAGTATGATTTAACGTCTGACGCACCTTACTAATCTATGCAGAGAAACCAAAAAGATAAGCATTGAAAACAGCTAAAGTCAGGAAGTTAATTTGTGATATTTTCTACAGTTTTATTAATTATCAATTATTACTCATGAATTATTCTGACTTTTAGCCAATATTTTAATTATAGCAAATAGTCAATCTTCTGGATATATCAATATTAATGTTGTACTCAATATCTATAATCTTTGATTTATCAAAGTTAAATGATTGTCATGGGGTGGAGGTGCGGGAAGTTTTTGGGCAAGATAGTTGACAGTTATACAAGGTTTTACAGTATAATTTAAAGTTAATCTCCTGTATTAACACCCAATCAATATCAATTATGACTTATCGAGATCCTGAAATTGAAATTGAACTATTACGCCTAAAGAGTGAGTTAAATATATCTGGAAAGAATAACAGTCAACGTAATTCTCAATCTCAATGTTTAGATGATGTTATCACCGAAAAATTTTAGATTTTGGATTTTAGATTTTGGATTGGGAATTTTCGGTACAAGCCCCGCCCCTTCAGGGCGGAATTAATCAAAAATACTCGCTGCGTACGCAACGCTACTCCGAGTTGGATAAATTAACACCGCTTGCCAATCTTGAAAACGTTCCCTATTTCTGTAAAAATAGAGAAATAACTCCCCAAATAACCGCTCATACAGTCGGTCAGAAAAAGATTCTCCTTTGGATCATTGTTATATACAGCCATAGGATGAATTATACAACTTTTTTATTTATTGTCTAGAAGATTAATATTATCTAGCTGGCTGATGCTTTGCTAATTTAAAGGCTGATAATAAAAGAATGATCCCTAAAATTAAATATAGTAAATAACTTGATATATAACTCAATAAATTGCTGCCAATAAAAGCCCCAAGAATTGAACCAGAAGCCATAAAAACAATAAATTTTTGGTCTGATTTAACTTCCTGTAATCGTTGCTGACTTCTGAATTTAAATAAACCCATCATAATAGTAGGAATACTAATTGCCAGACTCAAACTTCCTGCTAATTTGATGTCAACTGCAAATAACAAAATCACTGTGGGGATAATCAACTCACCACCAGCTACACCAAGCATACTACTAAATATGCCAATCACAATACCCGCGACAAATCCAATACTGATTCTCAACAAACTTGGCAATTGTAAACTACCAACACTAAATATAAAATTATGCCCAATTAGCACAACACTTAGCAAAACCAGAAAAATCACAACAACCCGATTTAAAATTCGTTCATTAATCCGCGTAGCGTAATAAACCCCAACGTAAGAACCAATCAGAGATCCTGCTAAAATGTTGATGATTATGGCAAAGTTAGCAACAACATTTTCAATACCAATGACACCACTGCGAAAAACAAACGAGCAGATAACAGTAACTAAACTGACAACGAGATTGATAATAATTGCCGGAAGAGTGCGATAATTAAAAATGCTAATTAGTACAGGTAAACGAAACTCTGCGCCACCCAAACCGATTAATCCACCCAAAACGCCTACCAAAGCACCCCAACTAAACGCCCAAATATTTCCCATTCCCATCTCCAAACTTACACTTTAAAAACGGCACAATGAACAAATCTACCACACCACCAACTCGCTTGGATTTTTACTATCAGCAAATCAAGACAATTATTTTAGCGCGTCAAAACCCCATTACTGGTTTATTACCAGCGAGTACCGCTATTACCGCGCATGGCGATTATACAGATGCCTGGGTGCGAGATAATGTGTATAGTATTTTAGCAGTTTGGGGTTTAGCTTTAGCCTATCGCAAATCAGATCATGATCATGGGCGAACTTATGAACTAGAACATAGTGTGGTTAAATTAATGCGTGGGCTGTTATTTTCTATGATGAGACAAGCCCATAAAGTCGAAACATTTAAACATACACAATCTTTATTAGATGGACTTCACGCCAAATACAATACAGCTACAGGTGATATAGTTGTCGGTGATGATGAATGGGGACATTTACAACTTGACGCTACATCTATATTTTTATTGATGTTGGCACAAATGACCGTCAGTGGATTATCAATTATTTTTACGTTGGATGAAGTGAACTTTGTCCAAAACCTAGTTTATTATATTGGTCGAGCTTACAGAACACCAGATTTTGGGATTTGGGAACGGGGGAATAAAATTAATCATGGTAGTGCAGAATTAAATGCTAGTTCTTTAGGAATGGCTAAAGCAGCTTTAGAATCTATAAATGGATTAAACTTATTTGGTGTTCATGGTAGTCAAGCATCAGTAATTCATGTTTTACCAGATGAAATTGCTAGAGCCAGAATTACTTTAGAATCATTATTACCCAGAGAATCAGGTTCTAAGGAAATTGATGCGGCGTTGTTAAGTATTATTAGTTATCCCGCTTTTGCTGTGAAAGATGAGGCATTGCGAGAACGCACATTTAATGAAATCATTAATAAACTCGAAGGAAAATATGGTTGTAAACGGTTTTTGCGAGATGGACATCAAACTGTTTTAGAAGATTCTGAACGTTTACACTATGAACCTGGTGAGCTTAAAGAATTTGAGCATATTGAGTGTGAATGGCCATTATTTTTCACTTATTTAGTTCTGGATGGATTATTTCGCAGTGAACAAGCACAAGTTGAAAAATATCGGCAACTTTTACAATCATTGTTGGTACAACAGAATGGGTTACAGCTATTACCAGAAGTTTATTATGTTCCAGAAGAAAATATAGAAGCTGAGAAATTAAATCCTCAGTCTCAGTTAAGATTACCAAATGAAAATATTCCTTTGGTTTGGGCGCAAAGCTTATATTATTTGGGTGAAATGTTAAGTGAAGGCTTAATCTCATTGGGAGATATTGATCCTTTAGGAAGACATTTAAACGTCGGAAAACAGCGCAGTGCTTTAGTTCAAATTGCTTTAATAGCAGAAGACGAAGCTCTACAAACGCAATTAGAAGTATATGGAATTGAAACCCAAACTCCTACCCAAGTTGCACCAATTCAAATTCGGAAATCTGAAGAACTTTCCCAAATTTATACGCAAATTGGTAGAAATGATCAATTGGGTTTAACGGGTCGTCCTTTGCGAAGACTGAGAAGTTTAACGATATCAAGATTCTTTCGGATTCGAGAGCAAACAGTTATCTTTTTACCATCATTTTTAGATTCTCAACAGTTTTATTTAACTCTTGATTATCATTTTTTGGTAGATCAAATTAGAGGTGAATTGGCTTATATTCAAAAATATTGGAGTGACTTAGGTCGTCCGACTTTGAGTTTAATGATTACTCGAACTATGCTAGAAACTGGTTCTGAGGCATTATTAGAATTAATGCAAGAACTCAAAGATGGTATTTGTAATGGAGTCCAGGTAAAATTAGGAAAACTGAATCAATTAATGCTGACAGCCGCATTGCAAAGAATTGATTTTTTGTCAAATGCACAATTCTCTCAATCAGCAGTTGCAAATAGAGGTATCCGTTGTTATTACCTGACTTCTCATTTAGAAAAAAGTTGGTCTTTGGGACATACTCAAGAATTCCAAATGGAATGCGAAACTAACTCAGATTCATTATTAGAATATTTGCGATCATCAGAAAATATTTATGAGCAAATTGAATTACTGCAAACTTTAACTCGGTTACAGGGTTTAGAATTTGATACGGGCTATGCAGGTCCTACTCATGCTGTCACTGTAGCGGATTTGCTCGATGAAGTTTATACTAAAGCCGGGGATTTAGGGCTGTGGGCGGTGGTGCGACGGGCTGCGGGTTTACGCCAAATGCTGGATATTGGCTTATCAGACGCGATAACGAGTATTTTGGTTCAAGGTAAGCAAATTGCAGTTGGAAGGGCTTATAGTCAAGCTTCTCTGATAGTTGTTCCTATATCTGGAAGTGAGATTACTGAGAAAATTAATAACTTTTGTCGTGAGGATATCCGTGATAGAGTTTTAACCCAAGAAATTCTCATTTATCTTGGTGTGTTAATCAAGTCAGAACCAGAATTATTTCGCGGATTTATTACATTAAGAGTTGGTTATTTGATTCTTTTAATTACTAGCGACATAGCTAGAGAATTCATCCTTACCCAAGATGAAGCTTATGAAAAATTAATGCAGCTTTCACCTTTTGAAGTAAAAATTCGTTTGCGCCAAGTGTTAACTGGATATAGTGGGGTGAGTAGTTTATTACGTCAACAGGAATCATTGCACGTTAAACAAAAAGAAAGTGATATTGCTTGGGTTGTGTTACCTACAATTAGTGAAGAAACGGAAGTTCCTCCTGATGGTTGGCGCAGATTTCGTCAAGCAGAAGGGGCATTAAATCGTGTACCTAAAGACTTTTTTAAACAAGTTTGGCTATTAATGCAGCATTGCAAAGGTTTAGTTATTGGCGATAAATTGGAACGCCGAAATCGGTTAGAAAGTGAAATTATGCTTTCCGAAATGACAGCAGGAGAAAGAAATTTTGCTTTGTTAGTTGAACATTTGCTGAATAAAATTGAAGCTCCAGAATATCGCCAAGTTAATGTAGAAGCCTTGATGGAATTGGCTACAATCGTGGCTAATAACCCTAGCTTGCAAATTGAGGAATATATAGTTTTGGATGTGTTAATCGGTCACGCAGTCCGGTTAGCGTGGTTAGAAATTCATCCCCATCGTAGCAATTATTATGATGAAGATAAAGCCAGTGCATGGCCATCATTTTATAATAGTTCTCCCCAAGATTGCGCCAATTATATTTTGAAGGCGTTTAGATTCTTGACGGAGTTTGTTGAAGATGTTTAAACTCAAAGCTTTTCCAGCACTTTTCTCGTAAAACCGATAACAGGGAACAATTCGACCCTTCGACAGGCTCAGTGCATCGCAGGGAACAGAAAAATCAATTGTGTAGTTAATTAATTCTGTTCCACTGCTTATTGCTATCTGGTTCAGTTTAAACTACATTTGGCATACACCAATAAATTCTTGTATTCTTCAATCTTGTGCATTTTTCCCTGTTTTACAAATGATTCAATTATTGGTTGAGCATGACCCCAACCAATTGATTTTGTATAGAAGAGAATTTTGCCATTGGGATTGAGTTTACTCAGAAACATCGCTAGAAGAGATTCTTCATTATGATGCAAAAAAGGTGCTTCTTCAGGCATATAAAATTCGCCTAGATGAAACAGAGAAATTACATCGAGCATAGGTAAAGAACGATCTGTCAAGGTGTATATATCTGTGCAGAGAACTTTGTAATACTTGGACAGTAGACGATCTTTAAGAGATAATCGGACATATTCTTGATGTTCGGGTGCAGAAGCGGTAATCCCAATAATTTCATTTGGTTGAGAAAATTTATGATTTTCCAATCCTAGAATATGATGAGAGCCTGTTCCAAAATGGAAGATAGTTTGATCTTGAATATTATGCTTTTGTAAATATTCAACTAATTCAAGATCACATGGACAACGCTCTGGTTGTAATTCCCAGGATGATTTTTCGCGGTAGTAATCAGCACCAACCCATTGTGGTAAAACTGGGCGAGAAAAACTCAAAAAATAGTAAAGTCTTGCTAAGTGGCGATTTGTAAAAACTATTCCGCGAACGGTTTGTCTAATACTAGTAACCATGAATTAATCAACCTCAATAGTTTGGAAAAGACGTTTTTGAGATGTTAGATAGAAGACGTATTTAGTTAGGATGCTACAAATATTCATCAGCAAAACTACAATAAAGCTATATAAAGTTAGCCCAATTCAAATTCATTGAGCCAAGTAAATTGACAGCCCGGATTATTTTTGTAATTGTTGTGCTTGATGGCAACAGACAAATGATTACTGATGATCTGCTTGAAGATTGAGTTATCCTAGATGGACAAAATTCATCAAAATCCCTGAAAACCTGTTCTATGTGATTACCCCAAAAAATACTGGGTGCTGAGTTTCTAGAACTTAGGCAAGTCTAACATACGAAAAATAAAGCTAACATCAAGTACAGATGAAAGTTTAATTAACTTTTGCTATGGCGGTGATCACAATTGATGTAATACAATACTTCTCAGTTTTATGAGGTACAAGAACCCCTCCCCCAACCTGACAGGTGTAGGTTTTTTACATTCTGGTGAGGGCAAGACTTGGGCGACAAGGTGGACAAGGTGACAAGGGAGGAAAACCCTACAGGATGATGTTTTTTGGCAACAATAACACACCGTTAAAAGACTATTGTGCGGATAAAATCTTCCTTGTCTACGTTCCCTCCAAGTCTTCCCAGTCTTGCCTTCACAGACAATATTAAAAACCTACCCTTGTGAGCCTCCCCCAACCCCCTCCCCGCAAGCGATGAGGGGGCTAAGTATAATTGAGGGCGGGGAAACTCCACCCCTACAGAATATTCTCAAATTTTGCGAATTTACGCTTCAATGACGACGCGCAAGTTACCGCGTTTTTTGGCAACTCGACAAGCGGTAGTGTTACCAACTCGTTCAAATTCTAAATCTAAAATTGTGCCACCAATACGCAAGTTATGAAAAGATAAATTGTTAATTGATTCTGGTAAGGCGGGGTCAATGATTCGCAAACAATTATTCTGTGCATCTGGGACTAAATTCACCATCATTTGCAATAGTTGAAAAATGCTACCTGTAGCCCAGGCTTGGGGAGTACAAGCAACGGGATACTGGACGGGAGAATTATCACCGTTCATTTCATAGCCGCAAAATAGTTCTGGGGGGCGTTGATAGGGTTGCTGGGAGGTCATGTTGAATAACCCTTGAAATAGTTCCAGCGATTGATCAATTAAACCGAGCGATCGCAATCCCATTGCAATCATAGAATTATCATGAGGCCAAACTGAACCAGTATGATAACCCATTGGATTATAAGCAGGGGACAAACTACTTAAAGTTCTAATTCCCCAACCATTGAACATATCCGCAGCCCGCAGTCTTTCCGCCACACTATAGGCTTTTGCAGAGGTAAATATCCCCAAATTTAAACAATGACCAGGATTAGAACTAATACTATCTACTGGGTTACCTTCTCCATCTAAAGCCAAAGCACAAAAATCTTCATCTTCTAACCAAAAATCTTGGTTAAACTTAGCCCTAAGTTGTCTAGCTTCTTTTTGCCAAAGTTCTTCTAAATCTGGACGTTGTTGAATTTTGGCAATTTCTGCAAGGCGGTTTTTCGCCGAATAGACATAAGCTTGCACCTCACACAGAGAAATAGAACCAATGGCTAATTCCCCTTTGCGGTTGACAATACAATCACCAGAATCTTTCCAACCTTGGTTAATTAAACCACCTTTAGATTTGCGAGCATAGCTGAGATAACCCGTTTCTTGGATTTGACGATCAATCCAACCCATAGCCGCCAAAGCATTTGGCCACAGTGCTTCTAAGGTTTCTTGATCATGAGTCCAACTGTAATATTCAGCATACAACATTAACCACAGCGGCGTAGCATCCACCGTACCATAGTAGGGTGTGTGGGGAATTTCTTGACATCTCGCCATTTCTCCCAACCGCAGTTCATGTAAAATCTTACCCGGTTCTTCTTCCCGCCAAATATTATCCGTTTGACCTTGATATTCTGCCAATAGTAGCAAGGTTTCTTTGGCAATTTTGGAATTCAACATCAAGGTTTGGGACGCAGTAATGATGGAATCTCGACCAAATAAAGTGGAAAACCAAGGGACTCCAGCAGAAACAGTTTTATGTTTGCCAAAGGACTGAAGCAACAAATATATATCTTGTTCAGCCCGCGAAATGACGCGATTAAAAATACTTTTATCGGAGCTAATCCGGGTAATTTGCTGCAACCAATTTTGCTCCTCCATTAATTCAGCGGCTTTTGCTTGTGATAAAGTAGAGGCAGCACTGATAGTAGAGCTAGGTTTATTATCAGTGAACATATTTAGCCGATAACCTAACTTTTTAGTTTCATGAGCCGCCAATTCTATCCGCCAAACTGCCGTATAACCGTGAAACCGATTTGGTTGCAAATGCTGAAATTGAATTAGAGACTCCATAATCGAACCATCTAAGCCCTGATACGCTAGGGTAAGAGATTCTTCTTTGTACGATTGAGAAGAGACAGGTACAACATGATCAGATGTTAATTCATTTAAGTGTAAAAGTCTTCCCCGTTTTTGGCGGTGATGACCTCTGACTTCAAATAAATCCACAAAATCAGCTTCAAAACTCAGACTCAATTCAAAAACAATGCTGGTAGTGTTGTAATTAGCAACTTCTATTTCTTCAAATAATGCCCCATTCAGAACCAGTTCTCGACGAATACCCACAGTATCAGCCTTGAAAAGATTGTCTAAATCAGGATTGGTGCATAAAACCGAGAGGGCAAATCCTTTGTCAGCGTTGCTACTCAATAGTATAGGCGATCGCCCTTCAATCTGTAACTCCAAACGACTCAAAAACCTTGTATCACGGCAAAACATCCCCATACTAGGAGTGCTACCATAAAGGTAACAATCGGAAATATTCCCCATCGTATCTGTCACCAGGAATAAATCATCATCTTTAACTGTAATGGTTGGCTGTGGTCTTTGACTGACAACACAAGGCCATTCGGAAATCTCTTTTTGGTCTGCGGGAGTAAAAGTTCTGTTGTCGAGGACAATTGTTTCTGGAGTCATCAATGTATCCGGTGTCATTAGCCAAAGTTACCTATACAGGTATAAGTTTGCTCAAATCAATACTGTTAAAAGAGAAAAGTAATTAAATCAAAGACAATGAATTTCTATAAATGTATACCTTATTAATTAGAAGTCAAGCCTGAAAACTGGCTGTTTTCCAATAGTTTATTCCTTCCTCAACATTGAGAGGTGCTAGGGGTAGAGAATACTTACTCAGAGATAAGATCTCATAAAAGTAGAAAGAGGTGAATAAGAAATACTCACTACCTTTGTTTTTTTATACTGATATTGAATAAATAAGCATAAATAAGATCCCCGACTTCCTAGAGAAGTCGGGGATCTTACGGGGATCTGACCACCTTAATTTTGTTTAACGAAACCATTATGTCAACAACATCAGAAATTGCCGTTGAGTTTCAAAATACCAGTTTTGCCATTAATCACCGTCCTTTGTTATCTAACTTAAATTTGAGCATTCATCAAGGGGAAGCCTTAATTTTATTAGGACGCAGTGGGAGTGGCAAAACTACAACTTTAAAATTAATTAATCATTTACTTGTCCCCACCCAAGGACAAGTTTTAGTCCAAAATCGTCCCACAACTAACTGGGATGCCATTAAACTGAGAAGACGGATAGGTTACGTCATCCAAGAAACAGGTTTATTTCCCCATTTTACCATCGCTGAAAATGTCGGACTTGTACCATCTTTAGAAAAATGGTCACCACAGAAAATTCAAAATAGAGTCTATGAAATGTTAAACTTAGTGGGATTAGAACCAGAAAAATTTGCTCAACGTTATCCCCATCAATTATCAGGAGGTCAACGTCAGCGGGTGGGAGTTGCTAGAGCTTTAGCCGCAGATCCACCTATCCTATTAATGGATGAACCTTTTGGCGCACTTGACCCAATTACCCGTTTAGAGTTACAACAACAATTTCAATATTTACAACAACAATTAGGAAAAACCGTGATATTTGTCACCCATGATATTCAAGAGGCCTTCTTTTTAGCTACAAGAATTGGTTTAATGGCTGAAGGGAATTTAGTTGTATTAGGAACTAGAAGAGAATTTCTCCAATCTCAACATCCAGAAGCAAAAGCATTTCTAGCTTGTTTAAATGTTGGTAATAATTGGGAACAGCTTAATTAAAATTAGATAAAAATCCAAAAACTATGTTTTTCTTTCAATATGGTACAGAAATAATTTTCCACAGTGGAGAACATTTAATATTAGTCATTATATCCCTAGCGATCGCCATTTCTATTGGTCTTCCTGTCGGCATTTTTATCACTCGTCAACCAAAACTTGCTGCGCCCATTCTTGGTTTAGCAAACGCCATTCAAACTATCCCTAGTTTAGCTATCTTTGGCTTTTTAATTTCCGTGCCTTTTCTGGGGGGAATTGGCAAAACTCCCGCCATATTTGCCTTAACTCTTTATGCTTTATTACCCATAATTCGGAATACCTATATTGGCATTAATAGCATCAATCCCGCCATTAAAGAAGCGGGGATAGGCATGGGAATGACAGATCAACAATTACTATTCCAAGTAGAAATTCCCCTGGCTTTACCAGTCATTTTAGCAGGGGTCAGAGTAGCCACAGTTATATCCGTAGGAATTGCCACAATTGCTGCTGCTATTGGTGGTGGTGGTTTAGGAGTATTTATTTTTCGCGGTATTTCCACAGTTAATAATGAATTAATTTTAGCCGGAGCAGTTCCCGCTGCTTTAATTGCTTTAAGTGCAGATTTGGGTTTAGGATTATTAGAAAAAAACCTCACGAAACAAATAGCAAATAAAGGTAAATTTAATCAGCAAATAGGTATTGTTTTCGGAATAATTACTTTAATTGTAGCTGGATTAATAGCTTGGAACTATCAACAAACACCAGGAACAATTATTATCGGCTCAAAAAATTTCACAGAACAAGTAATTTTAGGAGAAATATTAGCACAACACATAGAAAATCATACCACATTAAAAGTAGATCGTCGTTTTAATTTAGGCGGAACATTTATTGCTCATGAAGCAGTAAAAGCGGGAAAAATTGCCGGCTATGTAGAATATACAGGAACTTCATTTACGACTATTTTGAAAGAAAAACCAATTAGTGATCCTGAAATTGTTTATCAAAAAGTCAAAGCATACTATGATCAAAAATTGAAATTAGCAGTGATGAAACCTTTAGGGTTTGAGAATACCTTTGCCATGATTATCCGAGGAGAAGATGCCGAAAAATGGCAAATTAAAAGCCTTTCGGAAATTGGTAAATATAGTTCACAAATGAAAGCAGGATTTGGTTATGAGTTTTTAGAAAGAGCAGATGGTTATCCAGGATTATCTAAAACATACAACTTAAAATTTGCCAATATCAACCAAATGGAATTAGGATTAATGTATCAAGCATTAAAAGAAAAACAAGTAGATTTTATTGCTGCAAATTCTACAGATGGTTTAATTCCAGTGTTAAACTTAGTGATTTTGGAAGATGATAAAAAATACTTTCCACCATATCAAGCTATACCTATTTTTAATCAAGAAATTCTCCAAAAATATCCAGAATTAACAAATACCATTAATCAATTAGGAGGTAAAATTTCTACAACTGCAATCCAAAAGATGAATTATCAAGTAGATAATCAATCTCAACCAGTGGAAAAAGTTGTCAGTGAGTGGTTAAAATCTCAACAATTATAATTTTTAAAACTTATAAAGTTTTATCGGCAATTTCCATAAGTTTTTTGCTTTGTTTAATCCCATATTCTGCAATTCATTATGTAGCATAATAAATTACATTTTTTTTAGCAATCCCTAAATAAATTAGTCTTAACCTATTATCGTAACTTTTCTTAACACAAGCATGGTTACTTTAAGTATTACTTGCAAAAACTGAACTAGTTAATTGAGAGGTTTTATGACAACAGGTAATCATGTCATTTTCATGCACCCAGATGGAACTAGTCCGTCTCACTATGCTGTTGCAAGATTTGTAGATAAGGGTCCTGATGGACGTTTGAATTGGGACAAGATGTCCAATGCTGGTGTGTATCTAGGTCATATGGAAGACCAGTTGGGCGGCACATCTAATGCTGGTGCTGTTACCCATGCTACAGGTGCTAAGGTATATGCGGAGTCCTTTGGTTTTGAATTAGGCAACCTCCCCATCACCTCCATGTCTGGGACAAACAAAACTATTGTTGAAGAAGCCAGAGACGCAGGTAAAGTTACCGCCCTAGTTCAATCTGGTGCTATTTTTGAACCTGGTACAGCCGCCTTTGTTGCTAAGACACAGCAAATTACTAACGGTGATGCAAGTATTACCGTACCTCGCGCCCAAGCTGCGGAAATTGCCAAACAGGTAATTAACTCAGGTGTTGACTTTATTATGGGTGGTGGTGAACTAAACCTTCTACCTGTTGGTACAAATGGTTTTCACGGTACTGCGGCTGAACTCGATGCACTGAGTACCAGTTCTATTGTACGCCCCACAGAAAACCTAATTGAATTAGCAAAAACTAAAGGCTATACAGTTGTTTACACTGAAGAACAACTTAATGCTTTACTGGCTCTGCCTGTACCGCCAAATAAAGTGTTAGGTGTATTTGCACCTATCCATACTTTTAATGATCGCCCTGAAGAAGTTTTAGCAGCGAACAATTTACCACTATATCTGGCTACAGCACCCACCATTGCCGAGATGTTGGATGTAACCCAGAAGTTGATGGAAAAACACCCCAACTTCAAGAATGGTTCTATTGCCATTGTGGAAGAGGAAGGTACAGACAACTTCGGGAATAACAACAACGCGGCCGGAACTTTAGAAGGATTGCGCCGCACAGATGCAGCCATTGGTGTAGCAATGGAATTCATTAAGAAGCATCCTAACACCTTGATGGTTACTGCTGCTGATAGCGATGCTGGTGGTTTACAAGTAGTAGATCCCCGCACTGGTGCAACCGTAGGTACTGTTAATAATAACCCCACCACAACGAACCGCATCGTACCCCTAGACGGTCAAACGGGGGCTAACACTGTGCCTTTTGTAGCTGCACCAGATGCTAGTGGTGATGTGTTCAAGTTTGGTATTGGTTGGGCTGGTACACCTGATTTTTCCGGTTCTATTGTTTCTAAAGCTCATGGTCTCAATGCAGATAAATTACCTGCAACCTTGGATAATACCAAGATCTATGAGTTGATGTATGAGACCCTATTCAATAAGGAATTGGTATCTCGGAATCCTGAACCCACACCAGCCCCCAAAGCTACCAAGTCAACTGGGAATGTGATTTTTATCCATCCAGATGGTACAAGTCCTTCTCACTACATGGCAACCCGCAATGTTGATCTTGGTCCTGATGGTAGGCTCAACTGGGACAAGATGTCCAATGCAGGTGTCTATTTAGGACACATGGAAAACCAGTTAACTGGTACTTCCAATGCCGGGGCTGTCACCCATGCTAACGGTGTGAAGGTATTCAACGAGTCCTTTGGCTTGAATGAAGACCAATCTATTATTACTCCTGCTTCTGGTAAAGTTGGCTACACAATTTTAGAAGAAGCGATCGCCGCTGGTAAAGCAACCGCCCTTATTCAATCAGGTCATATTGGTGAACCGGGAACAGCCGCTTTTGCTGCTGCCACCACTAACCGCGTTGGCAACACCATCCGCGCCCGTGATAAAACCGCCGAAATTGCCGAACAGGTAATTCGTTCTGGCACTCAAATCATCATGGCCGGCGGTGAAGTTTACCTCTTACCTAAAGGTACTACTGGTTTTCACGTTACCGCCCAAATTGATGCTGATTTCGCTGATGCCGAAGATCGTCCCACCACTAACCTGATTGATTTAGCAAAATCCTTGGGCTATACTGTGGTCTACACAGAAGCGCAAATGAACACTGCCGTAGCAAGTGCTACTGCTTCCACGAAGTTACTCGGAGTTTTTGCTGCAAACCACACCTTTGACGATCGCAGGGAAGAACAATTAGGATTAAACACTGCTAATCCCTTACCTCTCTACCTAAACACTGCACCGACAGTAGCAGAGATGCTAGATGCGTCTTTAAAAATCCTCAACAAAGACCCTGATGGTTTCTTTGTGGTAGTGGAAGAGGAAGGTAGTGACAACTTTGCTAATAACAACAATGCAGTTGGCACTATAGAAGCTGTACGCCGGGCTGATGCAGCGATCGGTGTAGCCATGAACTACATCAACACCCAAGATCCTAATACTTTGGTGATCACGGCCGCAGATAGCGATGCTGGCGGATTGCAAGTTTTCCAATTTGAGCCTTACAACCGTCCCGCTGGTAACTCTACCTCTAGCCCTACACTAGCGGATACTGAGCCTAGTGCGCCATTTATTCGTGTTAACCCCACTACAACTAATACAAATCAGGCAGTTTTAGATGGTGTTAATGGTAGTACAGGCACAGTTGCAGATCCTTGGAAACCCTTCGCAGCTAAAAGCAGCATTGATGGACCAATGGGTAACTTCGGTGTAGCTTGGGTCGGTACTCCCGATTTCCCTGGTAGCATTGTTGCTAAAGCCCATGGGATGAATGCAGATAAACTACCCAGCACCTTGGACAACACCGAGATTTACAATGTCATGTACCAAACTATGTTTGGTGTGACACCCGAATTTGCGGCATCTCAACAAGCAACTCAGGTAGTATCAGGAACAACTGGTGTTGATATATTAATTGCTGGTGCAGCTAATACTACCTTTGATGGGATTAATGATACTGTGTTCACTGGCGCTGGTAATGATGAAATTGAAGCACAAACAGTATCTTCTCCCATTGCAGGACGTAACCGCATAGACTCTGGTAGCGGTAATGACACAATTTTCGCTGGCAATAATGACGTTGTGTTTGGTAGCTCTGGCAATGATTACCTTGAGGCGAGAGATGTAAGTGGCTATCGCCTCTCAGGTGGTGCGGGTGATGACACTTTCTACCTTGGTTCTAATGGTCGCGCCCTCGGCGGTGATGGCAATGATATCTTCAAAGTTAGTCTTGGTGGTGGTAACTTAATTTCCGGTGGTGCTGGCGCTGACGAATTCTGGATTGTCAATGCTGAACTACCCAAAGCTGCTAATACTGTGCTTGACTTCCAAAAAGGCACTGATGTCATCGGTGTTCTTGGTATTTCCTCTAGCAGTTTGACTCTCAATGTTCTCAATGGTAATACGGAAATCGGTTTACTTGGTCAAACTGTTGCTATTGTTAATGGCGTTACTGGCTTGGATATCAATACCAACTTTGTTTTTGAATAACCGGCAAGTATTGGAATTGAATTGATCATTAACCAGGGAAGAAGATCAGAATTTCTATATTTTCTTCTCTCTGGTTTTTTTTTCACTTAGAGACTATAGTGCGATCGCTTGCTAATACTACCTCCAAATCTTGTCAACTATTTTAACAACTGAAATTTTCTTTATTTACCACCACATAGTTCCTGGTTCACTATTTGAGATTATTTGACTGGTTTTATCAATTTCATGATAGGGGTTAATCTCTGATTTCAGAAGTAGTTAGTTTTTACAACTGGTCTTTAATTTTCTCAAATATCCAATCAGGTATAGCGTGTTCTGTTGCGTAAACATAATTATATTTCTCTTCAATTTTCTGCCAATTAATTGTACTATCTGATAAAATTTCCTCAGTAAACATATCCAAAGCTTTACCAGATAAATCCCTTTCTAAACATCTTTTCATCAATAACCTACTTTCCTCAATTTCTCCAATACATTCAAAAGGTGTATGTTCCGATAAACCTACCATTTCTCGGAAAGTAGGAAGTAAATCTACATCATCGAATAAATTTTTTTTAAAGACTTCATCAACAATACTTTGCTGAGAAAATGCCATTAAACCTAACCAAACATAAGCACATTTAGGACATTTCCTACACCAAGGTTTTTGTACATTACAGGAATGAATATTAGGTATAAATTTAGGGTATTTGCTAAAGTTATAAAAGATGCGATAATCGTAAATAGGTTGGAGAATACTGAAGTATTTAAAATTAGTGAACAGATGTTCCTGAATAAATTGATCTAAAATCTGTTCTGCTGCTAAACCTTTACCCCATTGATGATTTACTTCTTTTCCTATTTCATCCCAGAATAAATTACCAGTATTTGCACTTTTTTCATGTGCTAGACAGAGATAATTATATCCTTGATCTAACATTAAAATCAAAGATTCAAAAATAGAAACTGGTGTTTCGGGAGCAGTAATACCGGAATTTTCAGGAAAATATAATTTCAAAAACGGAAATTCAGTAAAATCATCATAAATAGATATTTGATGTTTGTGAACTGGTTTGACACTTTTTAACACTTGGGAAATTAAATCATGCTGAAAATTAGCTTTTCCATAAATACTATGGGAATATTGCATAGAAGCAAAAGGAATACCTCCTACTTCTAACATTTTCAGGGCTAAAATGCTATCTTTTCCCCCACCACAACCAGCGAGAATTGTGTGATTATCTCCTAAAATATAAGTAGGTTGACTTACTCCTAGATTTTGAGAATAAATAATTTCTGGTTGTTGATAATTGGTAATATTATTTTCATACCAATGTTGTCCAAATACTCCTTGATATATTGTCAGGAACAAATCTAAAATGGGAAGTTCTAAATATTCAGCAATGACAGAAATATCATAATATTCAGGAAACAAAGAACATAATTTCATGCCTTCAAATAAGGCAATATGAGAAACTATTCGTTGTATGATTGGTTGAGAATATTTTTCCATCAACCTAGAAAAAGAAACATCATGATAGAAAATCTTAGTTGAGAATTGAAATTTATCGGCAAGATAGATAATTTCTATATGATGTTCATGAATTCTCAAACTATCAATTTTGATGACCGAAATTTTCATGATTTACCATCCCCATGTACCGGGTTCACCTTTAAATGGTCCAACAATATCCGCTGTAATCCAGCCGCCATAAAAATCACCAGATTGGGGTTTTACTAGCTCATCATTTACGTAACAAGCATCCATTAAAGCCGCAATAAAACCATAATATTCTTGCATGGGCATAAAATTTGGAGTTGGTGCAAAATATTGCCAAGCAGCATATTTGATGAGTTGATCACCAATCTTGATATCATAATATTGATATGCGCCTTTCCATTCACATATATTTTTTTTTGATGTAGCGATTAAATGTTCTAGTTTAATGTCTTCTGGAGGGAAGTAATAGGTGGGAGGATGACTAGTTTCTAAAACTCTTTTTCCTCTAGTTGTTTCGGCTAAAACAATACCTTTACAAATTACTTTCAGATGTTTGTCGGTATCTTGTAAAATAGCTGGACGGGGATACTCCCAAACTGATTCTTGTCCTGGGTTTGGTGTAATTGGATTGGGTCTAATCATGATTTTTTCCTCAATTGATTGGAGTTTTTGGTGTTGCTAATGGGATAATTTTTTTGGGCTTACGCCCGGCTTCGCTAACACGCAGAGACGCAAAGAGCAAGTGTTATTTAATGGTTTTATCTTGCAATTATACAACACCAAAATTTTTCTAATTACTTGATTTACCACCAGCAGACATTTTTGTGAGTCCTCCATGATAGTTGATCAATTTAGATTCGGCTTTACCAATTTTAGCTAATCGAAATTGCCATTCAGAAATATCTTCATAGCTGAGATGGTGTGTGTCACAACTTGGAGTCCAGAAACCACCAATTATAGATGGATCATCAAAACGTAGTAGTCCTGATTTACGGATGTTTTCTCCTTGGGGTGTTCCGGGTATGGGAGAGATTGCATAGGAAGCAACTTGAAATTCTAATTCTGGGTTAATTTCTCTGAGTTGTTGATGGAGTTCTAATACTGCTTCTTCTAGACGGAGTAAACTATCGTGGGTGTCATCAGGAAAGCCGATAATTAGACCATAAACGATGACGGGAAGACCTGCTTTGACAATCAGTTGCATCATTTCACAATGTTGTTGCCAGGGAAGAAGTTTGCTGTAGGACTCTCTGCCAAAAACTGGACGTTCTGCGGGAATATATCCTAGAAAACCGCCTACTTTGCCATCCCATCCCCAAAGTGCTTCGATCAGTTCTTCGTCTGGTGTGAGGTCTGTGTGGTCATAGTTGCGTCCTCTTCCTAATGTGGCTTTTCTGAGTTCTAAACCATTAGGCCACAGTAGTGGCATTCCCATTTCTCTTGCACCTTTGGTGATTTCTAGAATCTCTTCTTTTCCGCCTGGAAATAGGACGCGACCGAGAAATTGGTCTGAACCCATGACTGTACATTTTGCTCCGGCTTCTTTTTGACGAGCAATCCAATTGAGGGTGGTTTGAGGTGACATCCGCCGATAGCCTGATGTGTAAGTTGGGGTTTGGCAAAAGTCACATTTGCGATCGCACCCAATGTCAGGATACACCGAACCTATGGGTACGAGATTCTCGATAAAAGGCTCTTCTGAGTATTCTTGTCCTAAACATTGTCTGGCTACTTCCACCGATGGTAAAGCCCAATCATCAGGACTCATGGCTTGGCTACGGGTGGGATGATAAGTACCATCAGCTAAAATTACTCCTGTGAGTTTTTCTCTGGGAGTGTTACCGAGTACATAGTCAAAAATCGGCCAGTTTGCTGCACCTGATTTGTCAATTACTATTGCTGTTGCACCTGCTTCTAGATAGTAACGAGGTTCGGCGATCGCATCAGAACCACCAACTACAACAGGCTTTCCTTTACTGGCAAAATGTGCGATCGCCATACAAGTTACTTGACGCTCTTGGGTATAATTAACTGTTACTCCCCAAGCATCATAAGTTTCAGGATCTATATCATCAATTTTCTGACCTACATAAGCTTTGGTCAAGTTCATCCCTTTCCAAGTTACTTCTCCAAAGGGTTCTTGACAATCACCAGCTTTCAGATTCACAAGTTGAGCATCAAAACCACCTGCTTGTAAATCTGCGATTAAAACTTGTTTACTCAATAAGGTATTACGTCTATATAATGCTGTCCAATTATGTCCTCCTTCGTCATACAATCCCAAAGCAGGTACTTCAACTAATCCGATGCTTTGATTTTTCAGTTTCATAGAAATCCCCTATTAATCTTTGATACAAGACATTTTATCTGAGTCGTTATCGGTCGGATACAATAAAATCAAGGGTGGGGAAACCCCGCCCCTACAGGTTTTGTGATTTCCGGGTAATAAATTAGGCTTTTGAAACTTAATCTCGATTTCTGAATACCGGCACAGAAATGATATCATTTAACTTGACAAAGAATCAAACCAAACCATCCTTTTTCATCTGTCCAGGTTTTGACAGTTTTCAATCCCTTAGTTTGTAATTGTGTTTCCATGGTTCGTAAATCAAACTTCCGAGAAATTTCTGTTAATATACTTTCTCCCTCTTCAAAAAACACCTTTAGATCCAATACTTCCAAATTAACCCAATGACTTTCTTGGCAATGTAAATACATTTCAATTTGATTATCAACCTCATTATAAATTGCCTGATGTTTAAAAAAATTGATATCAAAATTACCTTGAAACCGCCAATTTAAATGAGAAAATATATTCAAATTAAAAGCAGCAGTCACTTCTTGACTATCATTATAAGCAGCTTCTAAAATGTCTTTGGGCTTTTGTAAATCAATTCCTAGTAAAAAGAAATCCCCAGTTTGTAAAGTGCGAGAAATTTGATTTAAGAATATATCACATTGCTCTGGGTTAAAATTGCCTAAAGAACTTCCCAGAAAAAATAACATCCGTGATTGTAAATAATTGGTTTCTAAATGCACTAAAGCTTGTTCATAAGTTCCTAATAATCCATGAATAGCAATATCAGGATACTTTTCTTGCAACTGTAAAACACTAGTTTTGAGAATACCTCCACTCATATCAATAGGCAGATATCTACAATTACCAGAAATTTTCTGATAAGCAGTTAATAAAGCTTGAGTTTTAGTAGAACTCCCACTTCCTAACTCTATCAACTCACAACAATTAGTAATTTCGGCAATTTCATCAGCGTATTGTTGTAAAATCCAGGCTTCTGTCCGAGTCGGATAATATTCTGGTAACTCACAAATTTGTTCAAATAATTGAGAACCAGGATCATCATAAAAATATTTGGGAGGTAAATTTTTCGGTTTTTCAGTTAACCCCTTAATGACATCTTTACCATCAATACGTAACTCTTGATAATGATGATCTAAAACTGTTAAAGGCTGTGCAATCATTTTCTAAATCCTCTGTTGTTGACTCTGCGACTCTGCGTGAAAAAGATATTTACTTAATCCAAACTTTCAGCAACTCTAAAACCGACGTGCTGATAAAAATAAGGACGAAACCAGTTACGATAACAAGGTAAAGCCATTGTACCATTAGTTGCCCAAGAACCACCCAACATCATAAAGTGTTTATTATCAAAAAAGGGTGCAGATTGATCTGCATAAAGATGATGAGTTTGAAATCCTGGTAAGGGTTTAAATGTTTCGCCTAACCATTCCCAGACATTACCCCGTAAGTCAGAAAGTCCAGATTGATGATTTCCTGAAAACATTCCCACAGGAGTTGGGGAAATAAATTGTAAGTTGAGATTATAATTATTGGCTAAACTAGAATCTTCAGATATTGTTAATGCTTGATTCCATTCTGCTTCTGTCATTAACCGAATGTTTTTACCTTTCCACCGACAGAATGCCATTGCTTCATAGTGGTTGACTTCTACAGGCCAATCTAAAGGTAAATCTAGTTCATCAAATGTGGCACGATAGCGATAGTTATTTTCTTGGTGTATCCAGAATTTGGGACATTGGATATTGTAGAGTTGTTTCCATTCCCAAGATTCATTATGCCAATAATTGATATTATTGTAACCACCGGCTTGGACAAATTCTAAAAATTCTCCATTGGTAATGAGATATTGACTAGCTAAAAATGGTGAGACTTCCACTTCTAAATCACCATATTCACTATCCCAAGCAAAAGTTAAATCATCTTGGCGTTTTCCTAATTTCACTATACCACCAGGAATTTCTCGCATTTGATTATGCGGAATTTCTCGATTAGTAGGTGCATAATTCCATCCTTGGGGGCGTTTTAACTTATCAATGGGTAGTTGACGCAGCAGCATAGATGAGGTTTCTAGGTGAATGCGACTATGTTCTATTCCCATTAATAAAGCCCACATCGGATGCTGTTGATGAATGGGTAAATTTAAAGGAGTTTGATGAATGATTGCAGTAATTTCTGCTCTAGCTTTGTCTCGATATTCCCAGACTTTTTGGATATCAGGCCAGTTAACTCCTTGAATGGCTACTTCTAGTTCTGCTGGTGTTTCTGGATCAACGCCAACTTCAAATAGGGTTTCATATTGGGGGTCAATCCGATGTTTGATTAATCCTACCTGAATTAATTTATTGATATAAAAAACAGCCGAATGTCCCAGGTAAAAAATTAATTTATTTCTTAAAGGGTCGGGATTGAGATAAAAGGTTTCTTCCTTAATTACACTTTTTATTAAGGTTTCTTCCATTTTCCAGGAATTTTCAAAATAGTTAAGTAGGATTGTTGAACTACAATCATTGAGTTGGGGAATAGGCGCATCTGTCATTTTCTTAACTTGGTGAATTAATTTTCGGTAATATCTGGATTGATTAATTTTTTTAAATCAAACTAGTGACTAATCCTGGGATTAATAAAATTTTTATCTCAATGATAAATATTTACAGGAATTGTACAGGAATTTTTGTGCGAGAATTATATGCTATGTATTTAATTATCTTATTTTGATACCATTTTTTTGTTTTTAATTAAAATTTAATATTTCCAGTAAAATCACTAAGCTGTTGTGCATTTAGTTTGTATAATTCTAGCGGGCAAGATGCCCGCACTACAAAGTTTAAGTAAATTATGGTTATCAAATTTAGCTGCGTAACAGCTTACCAGCCGGATTCCTGTATTTAATATTTTCAGTAAAATTACTAATAGCTGAATTACTATATTGACAAAAACAAATATAAACAATCTTTTTAGGCTATTCTAAACTAAGTATATTAATTTCTAAGAATACCAATTTTTTGGGCGAGTTTGTTAGAATCATACATTAGCCCCTGTTATAGTGTTTTGGCGTTAGTTGCCAACAAAGCTATATTGGAATCATGAAAATAGATCAATGTTCTTGCTACTGGTAATGGATAAGGGCAATAGGTAATAGATAATATAAGTAGGTGAACACAATAAAACCAAACTGTGTAAAGAAACGTAAAATCTCTGAAAACTTCTTTACTCTTGCCTATTGCCTATTGCCTATTGCCTATTGCTGTATGTGTTTAATGACCAGTGACCACTGACTAACGACTAATGACTAATGAGTATTTCCACTTCCGTGCTGAGTGATTTACTAGACTCACTCCCCCATCTACGACCCCAATTATATTTTAAGACTTCACTAACTGCGCTCTCCCATGCTATGGAAGATCAGGTTTTAGCCGCTAATTTGGATCGTCCTCTGATTATTGCTAGTTTTCAGAAAGAGCGATTTTACCGTCAAGAAGCCCACCGCTATCAACGACTGGCGGAAAAAAGTAATCAAATATATGTATTATCTGCACCGGAAACGGAGTTTGCTAATACCTCAGAATATTATGAAAAGGTAGCTTTTGAGCCTGATGATGCTTTAGCGCAAGAATGGCATTTACTCGTGGTGGCGGATAATTATGCTACTTGCTTAATCTGTCGAGAAAGTTTGGGTTCTCTGGCTAGAAATAAACATATCCCAGAGATGCTCCCTAACTTGGATATGGATACAGCGCGAAGATTTGAGGGAATTTGGACCTCGGAAAAAGGAGTCTGCTTAAAAGCTGCCCAATTGTTGTTAGATAGAATTCAGGTGTATCGGCCGGATTTAGCGGAAAAAGTGGATGAAGTGTTCAGTCGGTTGCGGATTGGGAAATTAACAGGTAAGTCCGTGGTCAATTCTGATCGTGAGTATGCTTGTGACCTTGATACTGACCCGTTTGTGCAGAGGTTGGTGACATATCTGCAAGCTAGTCAGTATAAGCTGCATAAAGCTTACCGTTCAATTGCGGCTCAAGCCCGGAAAGAACGGCTGGTAAATTCGATTAGTACAGCAATTAGGCGATCGCTTGATCCACAAGAAATTCTCCAAGTGGCAGCGCAAGAGTTGGGACAACATTTAGAAGCCTGTCGTTGCCTAATTTATCGCGCTCAATCTACAGATGCGAAAGCTATAATTGGTCATGAATTTTTGAATTCTAATGTCGCATCTGTACTGGGGCAAAGTTGGGAGTTAGAACATAATCCGCTATTTCAGCAGGTGCTACAAAAGTTGGAGGGAGTATGTGTAGCTGATACTCTGACAGACTATAAGGTAAAGAAATCACCAGCCTTGTCGTCAATTGTCAGGCAGTTTGGTGTGCGTTCTTGGTTAATGGAACCCGTATTATATCAGGGGCGATTATTGGGAATTGTGGAGTTACATTATTGCTATTTTCCTACTCATGAATGGCAACCTGGGGAGTTAGACTTAGTGAAGGCGATCGCTACTCAAATAGGTGCAGCCCTCATCCAAGCTGAATCTTTTGCCAATTTAGAAGAACTGAACAAACAGCTAGAAGCCTTGGACCGCACCCGCAGTAATTTAATTGCGATTACTGGACACGAACTGCGTACCCCCCTATCTACCATTCAAGTTTGTTTAGAAAGCTTGGCTACTGAACCGGATATGCCCTGGGAATTGCAACAGGTAATGCTGAGTACAGCCCTTTCCGACTCCGAAAGAATGCGGAAGCTGGTACAAGACTTTTTAACCCTTTCTAACTTAGAAAGCGGTCGGGTAGAATGGCATCCTGAATCATTAACTATCCAAGAATGTATAGATTTATCCCTCAGTCGCTTACGGACACGCTCTAGCGAAGAAAAGATCCCACAAATCAAAACTCAAATTTCCGACAACCTACCTTTGGTCAGGGCTGATGGTGATTGGTTAGTGGAGGTAATCGCCAAACTTGTAGATAATGCTTGTAAATTTACTCCCTCTTCTGGGCAAATTATTATTAAAGCTATTAGCAATAGTCAGGAGATGCTAGAAGTCACCGTAGCTGACACAGGGCGAGGAATCGAACCTAACCGCCTAGAAATCGTTTTTGACCGCTTTTACCAAGAGGAAGGGGCATTACGTCGGACTACCGGGGGAACTGGTTTGGGTCTAGCAATTTGTCGGCAAATTGTCAATGGCTGGAATGGAAAAATTTGGGCAGAATCCACAGGTAAAGACCAAGGTAGTCAATTTCATTTTACAATTCCCATCGTGCATGGTAGTCAGGAGAATAATTGACAACTGACAACCAACCAATCACTAAAAACTGTTACAGTCTATAACGCGATCGCAACATAAGTCGAGTTCCAATGTTAGTATGCCGTAAAAACCTACAAGAGACAGTTTATGGCAACTTTGACTGGAAAAACCCCAATCTTTGGTGGCAGCACTGGCGGGCTACTCACAAAAGCTGATGTAGAAGAAAAGTACGCTATCACCTGGACTAGTCCCAAAGAGCAAGTGTTTGAAATGCCCACTGGTGGCGCTGCTAAAATGGTAAAAGGCGAAAACCTACTTTACATTGCTCGCAAAGAGTACGGTATTGCTTTAGGCGCACAACTTCGCAAATTTAAAATTACCGACTACAAAGTTTACCGCATTCTCCCCGGCGGCGAAACTACCATGATTCACCCTGCTGATGGCGTGTTCCCTGAAAAGGTAAATGCTGGACGTTCTATGGTGCGTCACGTACCCCGCAGAATCGGTCAAAACCCCAACCCTGCACAAATCAAATTCAGCGGTAAAGCTACTCACGATGCTTAATCCTTAGGCAATGGGTGATAGGTAATGGGTAATGGGGAAGAAGAATAAACTTTGCCCCCTTGCCCATGACAAAAAACTCACTTTTAATTTTTAACTGTTAATTTTTATTATGATTTTTCCCGATTTCGACCAGTTTCAGAAACTTGCTGTCCAAGGTAATTTTGTGCCAGTGTATCAGGAATGGATAGCCGACTTAGATACACCTGTATCCGCTTGGTATAAAGTTTGTGCAGATCAACCTTATAGCTTTTTGCTGGAATCGGTGGAAGGTGGCGAAACCGTAGGTCGTTATAGTTTATTAGGTTGTGATCCTTTGTGGATTTTGGAAGCAAGGGGTGATAAAACCACCCAAACCCATCGAAATGGTGATCAACAAGTTTTTATAGGTGATCCGTTTACAGTTTTATCTGAATGTTTAGCACCTTATCACCCAGTAAAATTACCAGAATTACCTTCAGGAATTGGTGGTTTATTTGGGTTTTGGGGTTATGAATTAATAAATTGGATTGAACCGCGTGTACCAATTCATGCCCAAGATGAGCGCAATATTCCTGATGGTTTATGGATGCAGGTAGACCAGTTATTAGTTTTTGACCAGGTAAAACGGAAAATTTGGGCGATCGCTTACGCAGATTTACGTGATCCAGCCGGGTTAGAGGTAGCATATCAAAAAGCGAGCGATCGCATTCAGGAAATGGTCAGGAAGCTATCTTTACCACTATCACCAGAAAACACCAAATTAACTTGGACAGCCCCTGGAAACAAGCCTAAAGCCGGAATAGAAGAATATACCAGCAACTTTACCCGTCCAGAATTTTGCGCCAGTGTGGAAAAAGCCAAAGCACATATCAAAGCTGGTGATATTTTCCAAGTCGTCATTTCGCAACGCTTATCTACAGAATATACAGGTAATCCCTTCGCATTATATCGTTCTCTGCGGCAAATCAATCCTTCGCCTTACATGGCTTATTTTAACTTCCAAGACTGGCAAATTATCGGTTCTAGCCCCGAAGTCATGGTCAAAGCCGAATGCAATGATGAAGGGGAAATTATCGCCACAGTCCGTCCCCTAGCAGGAACTAGACCCCGGGGAAAAACCAGCCAGGAAGATGCAGCTTTAGCCGCTGATTTACTCCAAGACCCCAAGGAAATCGCCGAACACATCATGTTAGTAGATTTAGGACGCAATGATTTAGGCCGGGTATGCAGTAGCGGTAGTGTCAGAGTTGATGAATTAATGATAGTTGAACGCTTCTCTCATGTTATGCACATTGTTAGTAATGTGGTAGGTAAGTTAGCACCGGGTAAAACTGCATGGGATTTATTAAAAGCGTGCTTTCCGGCGGGGACAGTTAGCGGTGCGCCTAAAATCAGGGCGATGGAAATTATTAATGAGTTAGAACCCAGCCGTCGGGGTGTGTATTCTGGTGTGTATGGATATTACGATTTTGAAGGACAATTGAATAGTGCGATCGCTATCAGAACTATGGTATTACATAATCAGACGGTCACAGTCCAAGCTGGTGCAGGTTTGGTAGCTGATTCTGATCCAGAAAAGGAATATGAAGAAACTCTAAATAAAGCTAGAGGGTTATTAGAAGCTATTCGTTGTTTGCGTTGAGAATTTATTTTCGCGCAAAGACGTATCCTAGAAGTCGGGGATCTAAATCCTGTACATCCTTAAATCCTGATTCAGAAAATATGTGGACACCTAACACCCCACTACAGAACGGACAGTATATCATTAAAAGAGCGATCGGTGGCGGTGGCTTTGGTGAAACCTATCTTGCAGAAGATACAAAAGAAAACAGGTTGGTTGTGATTAAAACCCTCAACCGGGAACAACGAGAAAAACCCGACTTTGCGGAAAGACAAAAGAGGTTTAGAAAAGAAGCCTTAGATTTATCAAAATGCTATCATCCCCATATTGTCCAAGTTTACGACAATTTTCCTGAAGATGGACTTTGGGCTATTGTGATGGAACACATTGACGGGGATGATTTAGCAGCTTATGTGGAAAACTACACGGCTGAAAATGGTTACTTGTCAGAAACCGAAGCTTTGCGCTACATTGACCAAATCGGACAAGCTTTAGAATGTGTTCATGAACGGAAACTTTTACACAGAGATGTAAAACCCAATAATATTTTGTTGCGACGGGAAAGCAAGGAAGCAGTATTAATTGATTTTGGGTTAGCGCGGGAATTTCAACCTGGTAAAATCAAAAGCATGACTGCGATGATAACCCAAGGTTATGCACCGATAGAACAATATGAACGACGGGGAGATTTTGGTTATTATACAGATATTTATGCTTTAGCCGCGACATTATATAGTTTATTAACGAATAGAGTTCCCATTCCTGCTAATTATCGCGCTGAGTATAGTGTAAATTTATCACCACCGCAAAAATATAATCAACAGATTAGCGATAAAGTAAATGCGGCTATTCTCAAAGGGATGGAGTTAGAACCAGTCAACCGTCCCCAAACAGTGCGGGAGTTTCGGGAGTTGTTGGGGTTAGTGGTTAAACCTGTTGTGAATATTCCCACACCACCACCTATTAATTTTGATATTCAACAACCACAGAGAAGAACCCCACCCCCTAACCCCCTCCCCGCAGGCGAGGAGGGGGGACTAAAATCATCCTGTGGAATGGACTACAGGAAACTGCGTGACTACCTCGCACAAGGGAAATGGCAGGAAGCAGACAAGGAAACAAGACGGGTAATGTTAGCGGTTGCGAAGCGGGAAAAGGAAGGTTGGTTAGAAGTTCACCACATTAATAATTTTCCCTGTGAAGACCTCCGCACCATTGACCAGTTGTGGGTAAATACAGTGATGGAAGATTTGGGTTTTCTCTGCAAAAACGAATTTATCAAGGTTTAGGTGGAACGAGAGAATATGACTCAGACATCTGGAACAAGTTCGGGGATAAGGTAGGATGGAGAAAAGGAGGCAACTGGTTGTACTACAAAGATATTACTTTTGATAGGAAAGCACCAGAAGGCCACCTCCCTTCTAATGGGTTTGGTCTGTTTAGTGGTACATTTGGGAGATTTTGCTTGGTGGAGGGTGTTGTGTTTTTGTCTCTCTCGTCGAGACTTGTAGACTGTAACATTTAAGGGTTACAGAAAAATATTAAGTCTGAATCAGGATATCCAGGATTTAAGGATTTACAGGATGTTAGTTTGCATCTAAAGATCCCCGACTTCTGCGATAATTAATGTGATAAATGAGAAGATTGTTAAAAGTTGTCGGGAATCTGAAATTCTCAATTGTCAGAATCAGGATATCTGGTTACTGAGCGAAGTCGAAGTACAGGATTAAAGGATTTACAGGATGGTAATTTTTAGATGGTTTGTTGGTGATGAACGTTGTATTTGTCAGAATCAGGATAACCAGGATTAAAAGATTTACAGGATATTATTTTGAAATGTTTGATTTACAATATAATCTTTTAAATTTATAAGTTATTAAAGAATATTTATTGAATATGTAATCATCAATTTTAAAATTGAAAACATGAGAGTTAAACCTTCAACTCCCCACCAAAAATCATTCAACAACATCCTGAAAATCCTCAAATCCTGGAAATCCTGATATGGCTACGCCACGCTTCGCTATCAGACAAAAAAAAATCACCAACTCCCCACCAAAAATCATCCAACAACATCCTGTAAATCCTCAAATCCTGGAAATCCTGATATGGCTACGCCACGCTTCGCTATCAGACAAAAAAAAATCACCAACTCCCCACCAAAAATCATCCAATAACATCCTGAAAATCCTCAAATCCTGGAAATCCTGATTCAGACAATATTATGTTAAAATAAAATCTGTGAAAAATCACATTATCAAAACAATGATCCTACGAACATGGCAACAATCTCATTCTCAAGAATTGCAAAAAATTACTGAGACATTAGCAAAAATTACCCAACTTCCAGCAGAAGCAGTTAAACCTCATCTTGATGCAATGCTAGAACAATTAATTAAAACTACAGAACTTCCATTTTATCAAGAAGTCTCCGATGAAGAATGGATTCAATCACTGAATCAATGGAGTTCTAGCCACAATCCCAGAAATGTTGAATAGCGTAATAAAACTTTACATATTGAAATAAACTTAGCCTATAAGTGCTATTTTTCATCTTATCCAAATAAGTTTTCTAAACCAATGAACATAACTTATTTCCTGACACATATAGGACTGAAGATAACGGAGTTTATCTAATAAAGTTTTGCCAAATTCTTGCGGTATTTCTATTAGTTGCAATATCAAATAAGCGATTAAACAGCACATTATCTGAATTCTAATTCCATTCTCATTCTTTGTCATAAGTCTGTCTAACTTGAGGTGCATTTTTAAGAATTTCCATAACAATTCAATTTGCCATCTTTGTATGTAAATTTCCATAATCTCTTGATTACTAACTTGCTCTTCTCCTTCATTTAATAAGTTTGTTGCTAAACGAAATTCACTCTTAGTTTCTATATCACAAAATGCTACTACTCTAATTTCCACTTCTCTTTCATCTTTGCCAACTTTACAATTACCATTTTCTAGCATTTCTAAAGTGACATTATTTTTAATTCTTAAGACAAAAGCTTTATTTTTTTGTTGTTTTAATTCAGATATTCTTTCGGAGGATGCAAATCCTCTATCCATTATCCCTACTCCTTTTGACGGAATTGCTTCTACTGTTTCTTGTCCATATTTATGGTCATGTCCTTGCCCAAAATGAATCACCATTCCACCAACTTCTGATGTCAAACTATCTAACCCACAAAATAGTTTTACTTGATGATATCCTTGACTCCATAATAATTTACTTGTTAATGTAATAATTGTTGAATCTATAGGAAATAATGCTTGGGTTTCTTCCTTTCCTTTTTTCTTTCTCAGTTGATTGTTTAATTCAGTTATTATCTCCAAAAATACTTGAGTATCTCTCTTTTTACTTGCCTTGGAAAAATTTGATATTTTTAAATCTATCCCTTGATTATTTAGTCTTTGAAATAAATCTCTCATACTCACTATACTTTTATCCATGACATACTGTAACCACACTGATACAAATGAAAATGTGTCCAGAACTGGATAATCTTTTTTGGGCAATGGTTTCAATATTGTTTTGACCACTTCTGGGAAATTCTTTAAGCGCATAATTTGATAATTCTTTATCTATATTTTTTTAGATTGTATCAAATTATGGTACTTTTTTTTAATCTTTTCCTAACATTCAACACTTCTGCCACAATCCAAATATACCACTTTTATCAGATTATGCTGTCAGTCGAGCAGGTATTTATGAAGATGAGGAAATTTAGTGACATATTTAATTGACACAAATATTATTTTGAGAATAGCACAACCAAATCATCCAATGTGTGCAGAATCTTTAAATGCACTCGCTAGACTACGAAGACAAAAAGAAAATTGTTATTTAACACATCAAAACCTAGTAGAATTTTGGCGTAGTGCTACCCGTCCTATAGAAAGAAATGGTTTATCAGACAAATTACTTGTTACGATATAATAATATAATCAATTCTCATCAGGAGTAAAAGCTATGACTATGAAAGAACTGATTCAAGCAGAAATTGACAAAATACCAGAACAAGAACTAAATAACCTTTATCAATGGATAAAAGAATTTAGTGGTAAAATAAATAATATGAAACATTCAGAAACTTTGGAAACTTCAGAAAAACATCCTTCTAATTCCTATCCTTACCATGATTTAGATTATCTTGCTGGAACATGGACAAAAGAAGATGAAACTCAATTCTTACTTAATACGCAACAATTTAATGAAATTGATCAAAAGTTATGGCAATAAAATCAATCTTACTAGATACTAATGCTTATACTGCTTTTAAACGTAATCAAAATGAAGCAGTTACAATAATTGCAAATGTAGATATTATTGCCATCAATTCTATCATCCTTGGAGAATTACTAGGAGGTTTTGCATTAGGAAATAAACCAGAAATTAATCGTTATGAATTAGATAAATTTATGCAATCTCCTAGAGTCAAAATATTTCCGGTAGATGAGAAAACATCAGAATATTATGCTCTCATTTATTCTCAATTGAGAAAAAAAGGAAACCCTATACCTACTAATGATATTTGGATTACATCTACAGCAATTCAACATGATTTAATTTTATTTACCTATGATAGTGATTTTGAAAATATAGAAAATTTAAAATTAGGTAGTTGTTTAGCAGATTTTATTTAGGAATCATAATTTATCATCATACTTTAAACCAACATCCTGAAAATCTTAAAATCCTGGACATCATGATTCAGACAATTACATTTATAATGAAAATTATCAGTTATAGGAAATAGACAATGAATATTACCCTAAAACCAGAACAAGAACAGTTTATTCAAAACCAGTTAGCTCAAGGGAGATTTCCTAATGCTGAAGCAGTCATTAATCAAGCTTTACAACTTTTACAAGAAAAACAACGAGAATATGAAGACTGGGTAGAAGATGTGAAAGTTAAAGTTAATGAAGCCGCAGCAGAATTAGAACGAGGGGAAGGAGTTCCTTTAGAAACAGTTGTTGAACAGATACAGGCAAAATTTCGTCATGCGCGTGAGGAGAAAAAATGAATCAATGTTTGATTTCACCTCTAGCAATTCGAGATTTAGATAGCATTTCTGAATATTTTTTAAACAGAAATATTGAAGCGGGAGAAATCCTCTTTCAAGATTTCACAAAAAAGTGTGAAAAATTACTGCTATTTCCTCAAATGGGACGCAGTTATGAATATATAAGACAAGAAATGCGTGGACTTCCTTTAAATGGTTACATCATTTTTTATCAGGTTGTTGATAATAATGTTGAAATTCTCAGAGTCGTGAATGGTCGTCAAGATTTAGAAGCTTTATTTGCAGAATAGATAGTTTATTAACTGAGAATTTTGATCATCCATCCAATAATATCCAAAAAATTCCCCACATCACAAAAATCCTCACATCCAAAAAACCTCAACGCAAAGCAACATCCTGAAAATCCTAAAATCCTGGATATCCTGATTCTGACAATTAAAAATCACCAACTCCCCACCAAAAATCATCCAATAACATCCTGAAAATCCTAAAATCCTGGATATCCTGATTCTGACAATTAAATAAGCCTACTTATTTATCTGGACTCAATTAACCCCATACCAATTGAACCCGGTGGTAATTCATCTAAATAAATTCGTTTAATTCTCCCACTATTAATCAATTCTTGTTGATAAGCAGTCAATTCTCCTACATCTAAACTTGTAATTGCATCTTTATCCTGAGATACAAAATAACATCTTGGTATTTTGGTTATGAGGACAAATATTATTTTCTTATTTCCCTGCTTCTGGAATTTATTTGGGAAATAATTATCTTGATAGATAAAAACCTTATATATATGGGCGCACACTTTCCCACCAATACCATAAGCATACCCGAAACTCGGAACACTGTCAAGCCCCCTAGCTGAAATCACCAGAAATCGTTAGATTATTGAGAATATTATCAATAATCATGAGAATAGACCCCTATTTATTGAGAAAGTTCTTTTTTGCCACAATCCTATATAAATAACTTATATCTTAATAACAAGATCCCCGACTTCTTTGATTAATGTTGTGATTTATCAAGAATTCGCTACCCTACTGTCAAAAAGACTACTCCTAGACCAAAGAAGGAACAACCTAAATCGGCTTAGCCTCTTAGTTTTTCTAGTTTGAGCTATGTAATTTGTAAACTCAGTCCTTCTGGGTCATTTTGTCATGTCTTAGTCTAAACTCCAGTCAATAATAAGGTAATGTAAAACTTGCAACTATTTGGTCATATCTATAGCCTTGGTTTCTGCCATTAGCCAATTCAGATAATCCTCATTTCCTGCCTCAATTGGTAAAGCCACCACACAAGGTACTTGATAAGAGTGTACTGATTTTACTTTAGCTGTTAGTTCTGCAAATAAATCACGGCGCGATTTCATAATTAAAATAGCTTCTTTTTCCACTTGTAATTCACCTTGCCACCAATAAATACTATCCATACCGTCAATTATGTTGGCACAGGCCGCAAGACGGGCTTCTACTACGGCTCTACCTACGTTAAGAGCTTCAGCACGGTCTTTACAAGTGACGTAAACAAAAAGAAATTTCATATTTTGACTTTATTATATCTGTTTGGGGCAATGTCTACGAAGGGGGAAGCGAACTGCTTGCAGCAGCGCTTCGCTATCGCTTGGGTTTTCCTCAAGAATTGGGAGAGCGATCGCTTGGGGTTTCCTCAAAAATTGTGGGCGCTCAATTTCCCTCAATAATTTGGTAAAGGCGATCACTCTTCTCAATAATTTGGTAGGGCGATCGCAGTTAATTTAATGTCAAATGCTTGATGAAGCTCTTGCCAAATAGTTCAATTTACAACAGCATAGCCTTCTCTATGTTAATTTTTATGTAAAACTTTGTCGCTTTATAACAAAATAAATAATCTTACATCTACATTATGATATATCTTTAATGAACTTTTTCTCTAATTCTTGGCAATTAATTTTGTTCATGTAGCTATGCAAGATAAATCTAAACTTGAAAAACCAGAACGTCCAGAACCTAAATCTTTTTGGTATGGATGTTATGAATATCCAGAATGGTGTTTAGAATGGTTTCTCTATGTTCTAAGTAAAATGGCGATTTTTGACATTTTAGATATTCTTAGTAAATTAGGAGTTATTGTGGCTGTTATCCTCTTTTTCTCAGAAGCTAAAGAACGCCAGCAGCGAAAACAATATGAAGCATGGCAAGTTATTATTAATATGCAAGATAAATCAGGAAATGGAGGAAGAATAACTGCTATTGAAGATTTAAACACAGATGGAGTTTCTTTGTCTGGTATTGAAGTCCAGAAAGCATACTTATCACAAATAAATTTAAAAAAAGCTAATCTTCAGGCTGCTAATTTTTCTGGTTCTACGCTTTATGGAGCAATTTTTGAACAAGCTAAATTATATCAAGCTAAATTTATATGTATTAAGCAGGGACAATGCACTGATCTATATAAAGCTAATTTTCAAAAAGCTAATTTAGAAGATGCAGATTTAAGAGGTGCAGATTTAAGAGAAGTTAATTTTGTAGAAACTAATCTGCAAAATGCTAAGTTACAAAAAGCAAATCTGCAAAATGCTAACTTCCAAAATGCTAATTTAAAAGGTGCAAGCTTAGAATGCGCTAAAAATTTAATTTCTGAACAAGTAAAACTTGCAAAATCTTGGCAATCAGCAATCTATGATCAGCAGCTTTCTAAACAATTGGGCTTATCTACATATTCAACAATAAATTGTTCAAAGCTAAAATTTAACCCTTCGACAAAGGAGTGGGAAGAATCTAAATAAAGTTATCTTGGAATATGCGATCGCTTCCCACAAGAATTGGGTATTAAATCCACAATTCATATACGCCCTGTGAACAAAGCGAACTGCTTGCAGCAGCGCTTCGCTATCGCCTGGGTTTCCCTAAGAATTGGGGGCGCTCAATTTCCCCCAAGAATTTAGTAAGAGCGATCGCTCAATTTCCCCCAAGAATTTAGTAAGAGCGATTCCTACGGAGCGCTTCGCTATCGCTTTCTCACGCCATCCTTGATTAAGTAGGTGAACAGAAAAATTTAAAGGTATATAACGGTATGTAAAGTTGTCTCAATGCGAGATTCTGATTGAGTTTCAGCCATTTTACAAAACGCAATACCCCTCATTTTTATTTTGTTCACCTACTTAGTTCTTGATTATTCATTTTAGAAACGTTTTTGTTTTGGGGTTGTGTATTTATTTGCAGACGAATTTGGTAAACTAGAAGTACAACCAGCAGCTTTAAATTGTTGAGAAATTTGATTTTTTTCTGATGCTTCAAATATATATTCAAGTAATCCACTTAGTGATTCAACAGGTCTGGGACTATGTAAAGGAATCTCACTATTATTGCCGACAAATCTGCCATTTTTGAGCAATGCTGATCCTAAATAATAATTTCCTTCTTTGAATAGCACTTCTCCAATATTGGTTTTTATAACTCCATTAGAGAAAACACCAGTAGTTAAACGACCAGAACCTTCAGCTGTTTCAAAAACACAAACACGACCCTTACTATTTGATGGATAAATATGACTACTATTTTCGTATCCCATCCACCGACCAAAGAAAGGTGCTAATTCTGGTTCAGTCTTTGACCAAGCACGTACAAAGGATTCTCTTGTCTTCTTTTCTACTTGAGTACGTCTATCTTGAAGATAACTAGCACCTACATTATTATTTTTGGTTCTGCTAATTTGTTGCTGAAGTTCTTGACGTAATCTTTTAATTTCTGCATTAGTTGGTTGTCGAGTTTGGGCTAATACTGATAATTCGTTAACACCTAAAGTTATTAAACTGAATCCTAAGATAAATAGCGATCGCTTCGCCCCCTGTAGGTATCGCTGTACTTGTGGTAATACTAATTTTTGGGTCTTCAAAACAGGTTTCATAGATTTTCCTTGAAAATGTTCAAAATTTAATCAATGGGTTCTTTAGTGCAAGAAAGATAATTAGAATTAACCCAGCCTTTCAAGCCCTTAACTTTCTTATTTGGTCCCCTAATCACATCGACATAAGCCCAAATCCCCTCTTGTTTCCTGAGTAAAACATGATTACCATTATTTAAACCGGCTCTGGATTTGCCATTGGGAGTAAACCGCAGTGCTAATTGTCCAGATTTGATATTGACTACATCGCACCAAATAGCCCATTTAAGCTCAACTTTAGGTGTATTTTCTGAGACTGCTACCAGTTTTTCACTTAAAATTAGTTTACTCTTATTAACAATCATTAAGTACATTCCGTCATCAGAATCTTCTTTCCAAGAAATCGAGTAGTAATAATCCCCATTACTCCAGGTCATCCCCCGATAACCATTATCTTGCCATCCTGTACCGTCTTCTAATTTGATGCAGTTTCCTTTAGCATCACAACCAACGTAGGTATTAGCATTTATAGTAACTGTGAACTTCCCAGCCCTGTAAGTATCGGCTTTGGCTTGGGCTTGGGTGGCAGTGGTGACAATGCAAGTCGTTATGGCTGCTGTTAATAATAGTTTTAGGTTCATGGGTTTTCTCTAAAAATTTGGTAGGGTACGGGTGGCGATCTGCTTACAGCAGCGCTTCGCTATCGCTTGTTATCACTATTCATAAAATGCAGAAATTCGTCCAAACTTCCGAGGTGGATCAACATTTTCAAAACGAACTGCTTTAGGGTCAAAAGCAATGATAGTTTTGGCTAGCATTCCATAGGTTAAAGTTTGTCGGTTAGCTGCTTTGCTAATGAGAATTTGCCAAATTTGTAAGGCGCGTTTTGGATGCGTTGGGTTGTCGTTAAAGGTTTTGTGCATAAGTGTACTGTAAAAAATTGAACTTAGAAATAGCAATACCTGTAGTTAGCGAAGTGATTCCTTTTTTCTCTCAAGAATTTGGTGGGGGCGGGGGCGGGGCGATCGCCTACTCAACTTGGCTAAACTGTGGTAGCGAATTATATCCGCCAAATTTTTTAGCCTTAATCTATTATTTTTCATCCTCTTCCCAATTCAAAATTTTTGAATCTAATTGTTTCAGGGTTTCTTTCACTGTATTGTCTAATGTATGACGGTCATACCCCTGGATTGATTCTGCTTCGATTTCAATGGTAATTTTAATGTTGGATGCTCCTGCTTGAAGTGGTGTAATTACACCACGAACTAGATTAGATAGTTTACTCCAAGGTAAATCTGCTTTGAATTTAACTTTTTTAACTTTAGTTTGAGTTTTTGCTTCACTGGAAGGATTGACATTATAAGTTCCAGATGGAGTTTCAACTTTGCCAGGATTTACTAAAGGATTTTCACCCGTTGAATTAGTTGATGTTGAATTACCTGATGAAGTTTGACTTATATTTTCTGGTGTTTTATTACTATGAGAATCTGAATTATTATCGGATTGAGTTTGTAATTGTGCTTTTTCTGCTTGAGCAGTTTCAGGACGTACTAAAATAGCTGCTAATGTCACTTCATTAAGATTATCTTCATAATAAAGTTTTTCATTAAATCTAATCCCAAATTTACCTTCTTTGACTCCAGTTTTCACTGCTTCTAAAATGACAAATTCACTTTCTAATAAAGGTTTTTGTCCAGGAGTTCTGAGAGAGTTATTATAAATATCTTGTAAACTTTTCTCAGTTTCATTAGCACTTAATCCCTTTAAAATTACATTTGGTGCAATCTTAGAATTAATGGGGCGTTTATTTTTGAGATAATTTTCAACTCGTTCTAGTAAAGAATTACTTTCTGCTGTTGTCGGTGTGCCAATATCACTATAATCTACAGTATTTTGACCACACCATGCTAGATGACGATAAGCTGTAAGCAAACTACCTACAATGTCTTTTTCTGCTTGTGTCAATTTGCCTTGTAATTCAGTTTGAGACGATGATGAAAGTGTTGTTTTTAAGTCTTTGTCTCCAGTAATAGCACTTAAAGCCAGATAGCGTTTTAATTGGGTTTCTAGTGCTACATAACTAGCAGCATCTATGATGACTAAGAAGACAGTATTTTTATAAGTGCGAAAAGATGTATTGCTAAATAATTCCTTGGTAAATTTCTCAGTTTCCTCATCTCCCTTTTTATAATTAGGATGTAAAATCACTAATTTAAACTTAGTATGATCAGGAATATCCTGAGACTCTTTCCAAATATGGGTTTCAAAAAATTTACTTTTAGGCTGTTCTTTGATTAATTCTCGTAATTTATCTGCAATTTGTTCATCATCAATTAATTGCTCTTTATCAACAATAACTCGGTTTAGATTGGGTTCATTTTTAAAGCTATAAAAACGTTTCTCCTCATGAAAATACCAAAGATTATCTGCTAATTTATCTATAGCATCTCCAATTATCATGGCAGGAATACTACCATTAAGTAAGGCTATTCTTAACCAAGATAAACTAACTCCTCTCCGGTCTGAACCGCTAAAAGAATAGAAAAATACTCCTGTTGCTAATTTGGACGCAATATTATATTTTTCATATTCACTTCCCATGTCTCTATCAATTTGTTGAGATTTACCCATAATATCGGAAGTAATAATACTATCAAATTCATTGCCAATATGTTTAATTAATTCTCGTTTTAATGCTGGATTTGATAGGTTTATTTGTGATGATTGAATTAAAGGATCTGCACCTTTTTTATAAAGGTCTTTAATTACTTCTGCTAATAGCCTTAATACTCCTCTAGTGCGCTGAAATGTAGGAAATGAACCCCATCTTTCATAAAGGGTATCTATTAATTCTGGATGAAAAGGATAGGCTTGTTCTATTTTATCCCGATAGCTAATTTCTTTGACTTCTGAGGGTACATCATTACCTAGTTGTTGATAAAGACGAAAATAGGTTTCTGCTGTTTGTTTATGCTGGTCAATATCTCCTATACTATCAAATAAACGTTTTCTGACAACTTCATAAATTTCTACACCATCTACAGGTACATAAATAGTTTCTACTCTACCAGCTATTTTTTCTAATTGAGATAATGCTCTAGTTGCTGCTTCATCAAATTGTTCTAAATCACTTTTTGGTAAAGTAAGAATTAACACTGAATTATTAGAAGCTGCGATGACTTCCGTAATTTCTTGTAAAAATACTAAAGTTTGTCCTTGAGCAATTTTTTCTTGTTTTTCTAGTTCATTAGCTTTGGTAATATATGCTAATAATTCATCTATTAAAATTAAAACTGAGCCACTTTGTTTGATAATTTCTCTTAATATTTCTTTCCCTGGAGCAATACGTTTTTGGTCATGATCTTTAATTAAATGATAACAACCCAGTTGTTCTGCTATTTCCCCCCAAGGAGTTTTACCATTAATCACATCTGCTTCTGTTCCTACAAATACCGCAACTTTGGTACTAGGAATTGATAGGTTATTAGCTAAAGATTGAATTTGGGATAAATGATTAATTTCACTAAATGATTTAACCAGATGATAAACTGCTAATAAGGAATGGGTTTTACCACCTCCAAAGGGGGTTTGTAGTTGAATAACTTTATCTCCTGTACCATTAGCTATGCAGGTTAAAACGTTACGAATTAAGTTTTGTAACCCGCTAGTTAAATAGGTTTTCTCAAAGAATAACCGAGCGTCTAAATATTCTTGAGGTGCTGAACCTTTTACCACTTCTGCAATATCCGCAGCAAAGGATGATTCGCTAAATGTACCGTCACAAATTTCTTTTCTTGGGGTTGCAATATTCCACCATGCTGGTAATGTCATTGTTTTTTCTCCTGTTATTTGATTTGGTAATAATATAATCAATTAGTTAAGGATAAGGGAGTAAATTAATTCCAGAAATAAAGCGATAATCACTTTGGTTCTTTGTTAGTAAAGGAAAATTATTAATAATAGATGTAGCAGCAATAAAAGCATCTGGCATTAATAATCCATGACTTAAACGGTAGGTTTTGATTAATTCTACCGTAAAAATTGATATATTATCATTGATTTGGCTAATGTCATAACGGGATAAAAATTTGTTGATATGCTGTAATTCTAGTTTGTTTCTACAGCCTACTATTAATTCCATTTCAGTAATAACGCTAATACTAATCTGATTCGTTTTTTCTTCTAAATCAAGACGATTAATAGCTATGTCAATATTACGACTAACATCTATTAATATATCTGTATCTACTAAAATCATAATTTATCTCCACTCTTTTTGTCTAATATTTTTCACCCATTCAGTGCTATTTTCCATATCTGTTCTATCAGACCATATTCCAATAAAAGGCTCTTCTTTTAATGGAGTTAATTCTGGTTTTTTTGGAAGTATAGAAAGGATTTTTGTTTGCAAAATTTGTTTTTCTTCCAAGGTTAAAGTATTGATAATGTGAACTAGGGAATCAACTAATTGTAAGTTCATAAACAACTCCTTGTGATTTTGTTTGAATTTTGGCTAACATTTATTAACTAGTATTAACTAGCAAGAGAAATTACAGTTTCAGATGCTGTAGGTTGGGTTGAGGAACGAAACCCAACATTTGTAAGTTATTACTTGTTAGCTTTTGTTGGGTTTCACTTCGTTGTACCCAACCTACGGACTTCAGATCCTCTCCCTATAGAAAAGAGGTGTAATAATTTTCCAACAATCCTAATTAAAACAACCCTAATTGTTTACTTTCACTTCCTGCTTTTTGATAACTTTCCCGTCCATAAAGTAAACCTTGTAACATCTGCTTTTCCTTATCACCATCTGGTAATACTTCAGAAATAGATTGTGCTACTTGCCAAAAGGCATTATTATTTAATTTTCCTGTGCTGGTTAAAAGTTCTGTAATTTTCTCTCTATTATTCTTCTCCCATAATAATAACATTTGATGCAGGATATCAACCATGTTTTCTAGTTTTTCTTGGTCAATAAATTTTTTATCTCTGTCCTTGGGACTGAGGACAGTAATAAATTCTTTATCTTTCTTAATAAATCCCTTATTCCAATATTCGGTAATTTCTATACCACAAGCTGATGCTAATTTTCGTCCTTCGTCAAATATGACTTTACTATTACCAAATGTCCACCGCCATAGTAAATAAAATCGGGTTTGGGGGTCAATTCCTCCTAGTTCTTGCGGGTTTTTGAGAATTTTTGTTAATGCGTATTCACTAACGGTTTTACGGATAAATTCTAATAGGGTTGCTGCTTCTATGGTGTCTCCTGCATAAGTTTCTACGGTTTGGTATTTTCCAAATACTTCTAATGCAGGACCAATGGCAGAAATAAAGAAGTCACTACCGCTTATTCCTTGACTCCAAAAATGGTCTAATCTTTCTTTGATCTTTTCCTGCACTTCGCTTTCTATTTCTTCAAAATAGGCTGTTTCTGCACTGGTACGTTTACGACATACCATGTATATTGATGATGCTAATGCGGCTGAATCCATTGCTCTTAATCTTGATTTCATTTCGCTATGAATAGGAATACTTCCTGTTAAATATAATCCTGCTTTTGAAAGGGCATTAATAATAGTTTCCCAAGCATCTGTAGATTTATGGGCAAAAACAATGACAGCTATTCCTGACGTTTTTAAGGTGCGGGAAATTTCTTGAAATGCTAAACCGATTTTTTCTTCAAAATATTGTTTTCCTGCTTCTGCACCATCATTATGACTGTAAGCTACTGCTTCATCTGATTTAGGAGTGAGCGGAGTAGCAAATAATTCGGGGTAATATTCTCCGATAGTTCTTGATAACCAAACATAGAAGAAATCTGATAAATAGGAATAAGGAATACTATCATAATAGGGAGGATCTGTGATAATTGCATCAAAATAATTATCAGGATAGGAGAGATTTGTTGCTGATGATTGGGTTGTTTTAATAAATAAATTATTATCTTTAACAATTTCGATTCCTTCTAAAACAACTTTTAAGCTATTTAACCAATTAGTACCTGCTTGAGATATAGGATTAGTTTCAAAATAATCCCACGTCATTTGTAATGCTTGTCTTCCTGCAAAAGCACTTCTAACTTGTGTAGTATCAACTTTCCAAGTGCAATTAGAGCTATTAAAAACTACTAATTTATTTAATACTAAAGCCAAATAAGTAGCGATCGCTTTAGCATAATCTTCATCATAACCTTCTTTTAAGATTAATTGATGAGCTTGTTTTACAGCATCAGCAAAAGTAATCAAAGCCAATTGTTGACGGGAATTAAATAAAGACCCCCATGTATTCATACCGTAAACCTAAACATTAATCACACCAAAAGTAATCGGTACTCTGGTTAAAGGTTCATCAGGAATAGGATCAATACCCCACTTATCCCATAACTCATTCCGCTTAGATTCTAAATAAGATTGAGCATGATTAAATATTTCCATATCTTCAGCAGTTGCTAACCGGTAGGTTTTACCAGATTGTTTAGGATTGTGTAAAACTACCGCAACCATTCTTTGACTAGCAATACCATCTATAAATTGTTTTCTGGTATCCTTATCAGTTAAACTGCTACCACAACAGGGACAAATTACCTTAGCTCTTGCTACTGTACCCGTTGTAGGATCAAAATCAATACCATCATTTTCCACAATTTCAAAATCAATTTTATTATTTCCTGATTCATTAATTATAGGAATGATTTTTAAAGCAACTTTTTTATTATCTTTTTTAGCTAACCACAGATTAGAAGTTAAGGGAATTTCCACTCCACAATTAGGATTTTGACAAGTAACCGTTCTCATCCAATAATAACCTACAGGAATACGCCCATCGGCTTCATGAGGGTAAAATTTACCGATTTCTTTCTTGGCAGTTTCTAATACCCAATTACCCCATTTTTTCACATCTTCCAATAGAGGATTATAGGTTTGTGGAGTTTCTCCTCCTGTAGTTTCCTTAAATATTCTAGTTTTTAATTGTCCATATTTTTGGGGAAACTCTAAAGTAGCTTTTTCAATTAAAACCGCTACAGGGTTTAAATCATTAGCATAGGTTTCACAACCCAATCTCAACGCTTCCAAAGGAATAGAACCACCACCAGAAAAGGGGTCTAAAACTTTGGGAGGAATCCCATTATTAGCTTTTAAAATATCAGCCCTAGCTTGATTTAATAATTCTTGATTATTAGCATTTTCCCATTTAGAAAGTTCAGCAATAAATTGATTTTTCTGTTTAATTTCTGATTCAGTAAAAGCGGGAACTAAAGCAGCATAAATAGTAGCACGGGAAGCAGCTAAAGGTTTTCTTGACCACCAAATATGTAAGGTAGAAATATGTCCATGTCTAATGTTTTTTTCTTTAGCGGAATATTCGCTAACTTCTTGGATGGGAAATGATTGTTCTATAGCTGCTTGGTTCATGGTTTTAGTGGTTGTGAGGTTTTCAGATCCCCGACTTCTTAGAGAGGTCGGGGATCTTTTGGAGGGGTATCTTTAGCAGAGAAGTCAGGGATCTGAATTTGGTTAATTTTGCGGTAAATAGGAATCAATTAACTGCTGAAATTCCTCCAGAGAATTAACATGAATACTGGGTAAAAGTAAATTTTCCAGGATAGACATATTATCAATTCCCTTAATAGTATAGATCATCTTTTCTGGAAGATTAGCAAATCTACTGGAGAGGATTTTGATAATGTTTTCTTGACAAGTTTTTCTAGCACCAATTTCCTTACCTTTTGCTTGGGCGTTTTCTTCAATAGTGCTGAGGAATGGCATATTTAACTCCTTTTCGTAATCATCTAATTTGGTTTCAAATGCTGTTTGTAATGGTGGTGGTAAAGTCATCATTTTATCAATGATCTTAACTAGATTAATAATATCAAACTTAGTTAAGCCCTTTTGATATAATGCTCTAACTAAACTCCATTTCCATTGTTCTCTTTCAGTTAAATTACTAGTGGTAGCTTTGGTTTTCAGATGTGCCATTACTATTGTAGCAAAGAGATTATCACTTGTGGTTAGATATTCCCATTCATAGTCTAATAGTTTGACTATACTAAATTCAATTTTTACTCTACTATTACCTAAACCATATTCATAACTATTTGGTCGCCATTTTTTGTTTTCATCTCCTAATATTGCTAAACTAATTACTGGTTGATTAAATAAATCAAAAGAACGATAATTGTAGATAAACATTCTTTTTGGAAACTCTTTATCATATTGACTTTGTACTTCTATATGAATTAAAATCCAAATTATTTCACCATTTAATAACCACACTTGAAACAATTTATCCGCATACCGTTTTTCTGTTTGACTTGATGCGGTAATTTGTTCTAATTCCTTATCTAAAGATATTGGTTGTTTACTCCAGTCAATTTCTTGGTGAATTTCTGGATAGAAGAATAGTAAGAATAATTCCAGATATTCTCCTATTGCTTCTTTCCATGTATCATCATAATTTGCGGTAATGTCGCTCATAATTAATATTATATCCCTGGTTATTTTATTAATTTTATCAGATCCCGGACTTCTCTAAGAAGTCCGGGATCTAACTCTGATTGCTTTCACAATTAGCATGATAACGCCAATCATTAACGACATACCGAATTACACTTACCTCCTCAGCAGGGTTTAAATGAAGTGCTGGATTTTGAATTGTGTATAATGTAGGATTAGTTGCTGCATTTTCCACAATATAAAGCCAATATTCATCTCCTAAACGATTAGCCATTACCCATTCATTAGGAGTTAAAGAAATTGCTCCAGTAGCAGACCTAGCTTTAACTTCGATATAACGATAATTACCTGAATCATCACAGGAACGAATGTCATAACCTACATATTCTAAAGAAACATCTTGAGGATTTCTCTGCTGTTGTTTCTCGTATTCAATAGTAGTTTCCATACCAATTAATTCAATCTCTTTATTAGTATGTTGGTCAGAACCACCAAATTTAGAAACAATAGGTATGACTTGAATAACGCTTAAAATCTCAGGTTCTGAAAGATAAAGATTAGTTTGGACTCTAATATCTTCTTCTAACTTGAGTTTTTTCTGTTCTAAATCATCTCGGTTACGCTGTTCATTACCAATAATGACATCAGGAATATTATCACCTTGGATTTTTCTAATCTCATAGTCAGTTAATTTGGCTTCTGACTCTAAAATTAAAGAATCAATGGATTTTAAACCGTATTTCCGCTTAATTTGAGCATCTGATAAACGTTTCTGTAATAATTCCTCTTGATAGGGGTCTAAATAGTTGTCTAAAATATAAGCTATAGCATTTTCTAGTTTAGATTTCAGATTGCTAACTTTTAATGCTTCTACTAATTCTTCTATAATTTCTGTAGATTCGTCATTGGGTTTTAAATCCCATAGCACTGAAGGATTAACAATTTGAAAATTATCTAACTTGTCTTGATACAAACACACTAATCTACGTCCGGCTATTTCTCCACTACCATCTTGAATTTCACCAGACATAAACCATAATAAACCGTCCCATTTACCATCAGGGTCTAAAAAAACTGAGCCTTTATCTATTTCTTTTTGATATTGTTTAAATAAATGTTCTAAAATTGCTTCCATTAAAGGATGACCACTGGTAACTAATTCTGCTTGTGCTTTAAAAGTAGTATTTTTATCAAAACCAAAGTTTAAATATTCTCGTTGTACTTCTCCATATTTGAGTTTAAATTCATGGGGTTGATTTCTTAACTCAAAAGGTACACTAGGAATACGCCAAAATCCATTTTGACGTTTTTCAACTTTGATTTTTAAATGTTTAGCTGCTCTTAAAAAGAACCTTTCAATATATTCCGGTACAAGACGATTTTCCTTAGCTGTACGCTGTTCTTGATTAATTCGAGATAAATCAATATGACGAGTAGCTAAAGCCTCTAAACTAGCCTGTTTAACCTTATTAATTGCCTCCATGTCTGGGACTTTATCCATTTGGGCTAAAATATCATCTATAGTTCTTTTATTAGCGATCGCATCCAGAATTAAATCCTTTAAACTAGCACCTTGTAAAACATCACCAATGACATCAAAAACTCTATCTCCTAGAGCTTCTTTCATTGCTTCTAACTTATCAAATAGCTTTTGTAAAACCTTACCTTCCCTCGTATCCAAAGCCACTAAATTGTAAATATGAACTTCATGTTGTTGTCCATAGCGATGAATCCGTCCCATTCTTTGCTCTAATCGGTTAGGATTCCAAGGAATATCATAATTAACCATTAACCAACAAAATTGCAGATTAATACCTTCACCTGCGGCTTCTGTGGCTACCATAATTTGAGCTTGATTTTTAAACTCATGTTCGGCTTTAATCCGAGCATCCATGTTTAAGCCACCATGAATTAAAGTCACACTATACTGCCACTTTTTCAGCTTTTCTGCTAAATATTCCATTGTGTCTTTTGACTCAGTGAAAATTAGTAACTTCTCCTTACTTTCTCGAATTTTTCTTTCTTCTAAAACTTCCCGTAAGCGATTGAGTTTTGTTTCAATCTCTTGCTTTTCTGCTGCTTTAGCTAACTTAACTAAAAACTCTAAATTAGTAATTTCTAACTTTAATTCATCTAAAGATTCGGCTGAAGTTAATTTAGCAAGTAATTCTTCTTCTTTACTGTAGCGTTCCTCCTCTTCTAAATCTTCTAGGTAGTCTTCATGATAAATACCATCCTGTATTAATTTGCCTTTTTTATATAAATCTTCTAATCGTTGTTTGCGACGTTCTAAAGATTTTAAAACGGCTCTGACGCTAGAAGCCAAACGTCTTTGCAGAACAGTTAAAGCAAAAGCCACATTACGTTTTTCTTTTTGGAGAGCTTTGTTAAAGTTCTCTTCTACATAATCGGTAACAGCATTATAAAGTTTTTTCTCTTCTTCATTCAAATAATACTTAATCGTTTCCACTAAACGGGGTGGGAATAAAGGTTGTCCATCAAAGTTTTTTAAATCTTCTTTTAAACGACGTAAAAATAAAGGATTATCTGCATCTTCAATAGAAGTTGCTAACATTTCTGTATTAGCAAAGAAGTTAGGTTGTAGTAAATCCAGAAATAATTTGAAGTTTTCAGGATCTCCCCGATGGGGGGTAGCAGTTAATAGAATTAAATATTTAGAATTACTAGATAGAGTTTCTCCTACAGTATAACGAGCAGTTTTACTAACTTTCTCTCCATATTTATAAGCAGACATTTTATGAGCTTCATCAACGATAACTAAATCCCATCTAGCATCGTTAAAAGCTAATTGCACATCATTTTGTTTGATAAAATCAAGGGATGTAATGATTTGTGGAAATTCTGTCCAAACATTTTGACTCCAACTAGCATTAACTACACCCCTATCTACCATTAAGAATTTCTCAGAAAAACGCTCCTTCATCTCTCGTAACCATTGGTCTTTAAGATGTCCAGGAACAACTATTAATACCCTATTTACTAAACCTCGATATTTTAATTCTTTAATTAATAATCCTCCCATGATGGTTTTACCAGCACCGGGGTCATCTGCTAACAAGAAACGAATATTAGGACTTTTGAGAATGTAATGATAAATAGCTTCAATTTGATGGGGTAATGGGTCAATTTGGGATGCACTGATACCATAAAGGGGGTCAAATTGAAAAGCATTGCGAATGCGTGTTCCTTCTAAGTATAAAAATACCGATTCAGGATTTCCTGTAAATTGAAATTGTACGTCTTTTTGTTCTTGGAGATTAATTAATTCTTGAATAGGAATAACAGGGTGATAATATTTATCACTATTAATACCAACAGCTTCTATTTTTACTCTGTAAGTGCCTATCATTTTAGATGATAAAACTTTTACGGGTTCAGGAAATTTGTCTCCGCAAATGATGATTCCTGGCTGTAACTGTTCTATCTTCATTGTTTATATCCCGATAATTCATTCAGATCATAAATAGCCTCAGTGCTACGGGCTGGTAAATGTAAATCATCTATATTTAAAGGTTGAATAGCAGCGTTATAACCTAGTTTTTGGAAGAGGTTAGCAATTTTCTCAGGACTACGAATATTTAATAAATCATCTAATTGCAATAAACGCTCTACCATTTTTTAATTCCTTAAATACTTCTGCAATAATTCCTGACCCTGTTCCCCCACTTCCCCAAGCTTCTGCTGAATAAGTTGCATGGCAATTGGTGAGGGTTGCGATTCCTACGGAGCGCTTCGCGATCGCTCATTCTCCCAACGGTTAACAGTGCCATAAGTCATACCTAGATAAGCTGCGAACTGTTCTTGAGTAAGTTCAGTCAACAGGCGAAACTCCCGAATTAGCCCCCCAATTTCGGGTTGTTTGACCAGCAATGGTCTTTTCAACATCTGGTTCATGCCTGATGTAACAAGTATTATATCTTTTGACATAATAGGCACATTTAAAAATAAAAGCAATAGCAAAAACAGCTAAATTCAAGAAAATTTGCTAGTTTTTTAGTTTTCTTTGATGTTTAATTTGTATAAAGTCGAAATATGCACTAAGTAAGTCTAGTGTCATCCACCAAAAGTTAGATATTAGCTTCTAAAATCATTGTCCCCCGATTTGCTAAAATAAGCATACAAACAGAGGTAATGTTATGGGTCAGGAATTTGGCAATCCCAAGAAATCAAAACTCGATATATTAGCAGAGTCAGCAATTTGTTATTGTCAACAACGTAGTCCAGAAAAATTAGATACCATCTTTGATTATCAACCACCGGAAATCAACCATCAAATTTGTGAAAAGCTTATCGCTGTTTTAGATATTGGTACTATTGCTTGGTTCTGTGGTTATTTAGCATCTGAAATAAACTGTAGCCAGGACAACAATAAACCCCATCCTATCGGCGAATTATCGGGGTTTCTCATCAGTCTGGGATTCAAATTATTTGAAGACTTTACACCTTATCCTGGTCGTCGGTTAATAACCCAAGTTGCGGGTAATAAAATGGTGGATAATGTGTAGAGCTTCAATAGGGAAGAAAGGCATCAAAAATTAACGATGGCTCTTGAGAAGTAACCTTCAGGAATAGTATACTTATAAGTATAAAATGTACCAATTAAATAAATGCTTGGTCGAGAGTGAAGGCAAAAATAAATGCTTGCACTTTCAATAAAAACCCTTGATATGTGACGGCATGAATGGATTTGGGAAAATCACTTGTAATCGAACTAAATACAGTTTCAATGTAATGACGAGTATGTTGTTTTATATATTGAATCCAAGGGGGGTCAAGACGTTTGGATTTCTTTTTCCGCATCACTTTTAAACTAATTTGACTTGTTTGTTCCAAGTCATCTTCAATTGTGTAATCTGTGTAAGCTGCATCACCATAAACTTCACTCCCCGGTGGCAGATTTAAGGGTAAAGCATTTAGCCCACGTACATCATTGGCACTACCAGGTAAAAACGCAAATTCCACAGGAATTCCGGTTTTGGTTGTTAATAATTGAACTCGCACACCATAGAAGTATCTTTTCTTGGATGCAATATAACCTCTATACTGCTCTGACTTAATTAACTTGACATTAAAAATACGAATATTATCACACATCGGCACAGGAAATGAGTCTAAAAGATACTCCGTATCTTCACTAATTTCTTTGAGCATCATTCCCATTTGATGAAATAAATCATTCATTAACATAAAAACTCCGTGCAATCTTTTATTAAATCGTGATTTATCCAACATATTTGGTATCAATCCATGTTCTTGCATATAAGTACAAGCCTTGCTGTGGTTACCATTGAATAACATCGCTGCACACACAGCCGTTGTGATAATTTCTGCATCATTCATGACTCTACGACTATCTTCATCATGTCCAATCGCTTTGAGCAAGTCATCCGTGATAGCATAAATGGCAATTATTTCGTTTAACATACTCCCCTCCTCTTTTTCTTCCTGGAGGGGATTTTATTTAGGTAAGATTTAGGAGAAATTCATTAAACTGACATCCTAATACATTTTCCATCATACTTTACCTTGGATTGTATAAAACAGCAATGATCTCAAATTTATTACTCCTATTTTATTTCTAAAAATGTTGAATCTTGCAACAAAACTTTATCTATCTGTTGTAAAAGTGATTCTAAATTAGCAGAATTATCTAAAACCACATCAGCACGAGCGATTTTTTCCACAATAGGTAATTGACTATTAATTCTCGCTGCTGCTTGTTCTGGTGTTAAATTATTCCGTTCTATTAATCGCTGTTGTTGCTGTTGTGGGGAACAAGATACCACCCAAATTTGATTAACTAGATTTTCTAAATTAGCTTCAAATAATAAAGGAATCACTAAAATTAAAGTATTTGCAGATGATTCTTTAATAGCTTTAGCAAAACAATTTCTTACATAAGGATGAATTACCCTTTCTACCCAATAACGTTCTTCCGGTTGATTGAAAATAATTTCTCCTAATTTAGCTCTATTTAAATTACCATCATTTAATATGATTTCTCTACCATATTTTTCAGCAATTTGTGACAAAATAGGAGAACCTACAGATACCGCGTCTCTCGCATAAATATCTGCATCTAAAATCGGCAAATTGTAAGTTGTCGCTAAATAATTAGCAACTGTACTTTTCCCTGTTGCAATTCCACCAGTTAAACCAATTAAATTCTTAGTCATTAGTTATGAGAAAATTTAATTATGGCATTTGTTAAACCTTCTAAAGTATATTCTTCCGCTTCAATATCTACTCTCCCAAATACAGTTTGACAAGTTTTTGAAGTTTGGGGACCAATAGACGCTATGCAAACTCTGGCTAAATTTTCGGGATTGTATGTAAATATATGTGCTGTTAATTGCGAGAAAAATAGCACTGTTTTAGAACTGGCAAAGGTAATAATATCTACAGTATTATTAACTAAAGCATATTCAGCCGCAGGAGGGATACTTTGAGGAGAGCAAGATTCATAAGCGGGAACTTCAATTACTTCTGCACCTTTGGCTGTTAATTCCTTTACTAATACTTCTCTGCCACCACTTTCAACTCTAGGAAATAATATCTTTTTACCTATTAGTGATTCGGGAAAGTTTTCCACTAAGGAATCAGCAATAAAGTTAGGAGGGATAAAATCAGCTTGGATATTTTGTTTTTGTAAACTTTGGGCTGTTTTTTCCCCAACAACAGCAATTTTCACACCAGCTAAAGCATTTTTATCTTGACCGGATTTTTCTAATCTATCGAAAAAGTATTCTACACCATTACTAGAAGTGAGAATTAGCCAATTAAAAGTTGATAAATGCAAAATTGCCTGATCTAAAGCGTCCCAACTGCTAGGGGGTCCAATTTCTAAAGCTGGCATTTCTATCACATTAGCACCTGCTCCGGTTAAGCGATCGCTAAATTGATTTGATTGTCCCACAGAACGGGTAACTAAAATAGTTTTACCAGCAAGGGGAGAAAGATTGTAATTCACGGTTGACATTCAATTTGTGACAGTAATAATTTTAGGTTTCGCGCAAAAGAGTATTCGTAGGTTGGGTTGAAGAATGAAACCCAACATTTCCTTTACCCCAATAGTTCATCAATTTGTTTGGGTTTTAATTTGTTCTAATACCCAAACATTTCCTCAACTTGGTTGGGTTTCACTTTGTTCTACCCAACCTACAATTTTACAAATGGAAATCCCTTACAGGTAATCCCGTAATCGGACAACTTCACCAATAACTATAACTGCGGGAGAGAGAGATAAGCCGGCGGTTTGTTCGAGGATATTTCCCAGTTCTCCTGTCCAGATTTCTTGACTGGGTGTTCCAGCCCAACGGATAATAGCAATTGGTGTAGAATGAGATTTCCTATATTTTATCAGTTGATGGATTATGTCTGGTAAATTTTTTCCCCCCATCAAAATTACTAAGGTTTCTAAGCTTGCTAATGCTTCCCAGTTTAAAGTTTCTGGTTCATGGGCTGTACAAACTGCAAAGCAACGACTAAGAACGTTATCTGTGAGCGGAATTCCTGCCAATAATGGTGCAGCTAATGCAGAAGAAATTCCCGGAATGATTTCAAATTCACAACCTGCATTTTTTAAAGCCACAATTTCTAAAATACAACGCCCAAATATGAAAGGATCTCCCGATTTTAGTCGAATAACTCGTTTCTTTTCTAAACAATATTTTACCAATAAAGCGTTGATTTCAGTTTGGGAAGTGCTGGGTTTACCTCCGCGTTTACCAACATCTATTTTTAGGCAATCAACAGGAACACAATCTAATAATTGACTATCAACTAAAGCATCATAAACCAATACCTGGGCAGATGCTAACAGCCGATAGGCTTTAACGGTTAAATATTCTACATCTCCAGGACCTGCACCAACAAGATAAACTTTACCCATTTCCTTACTGACATTTATTAAGTACGCAGGCAAAACTAATTATATAAAAGATTTGGATTGTAGGGGTAGCGCCCCCGTGCCTACCCCGGTATTTGTAGCAACCACAGGGGGTTGGCCCCTACAAAATTGATTGGTTTAGAAACTTTAAAATGATAATTAAGTTTGGCGATATATATCTCGTTATCTTGTTCCAAGCCTCTGACTGGGAATGCTATCACGAGGTTCTCTCTTTTAGAATTTTTTACTATACTGAGTATAGTAACGTAGTATTGTACATTGTGCATTGTTTTTTCCCTGTCTTAGGGAACACCAAAAAATAAATTACCCAATTTTGTGGGATGGGCATCCTGCCCGTCCTTGGTAATTAGCGGGCAAGATGCCCGCACCACAAGAAACTTTTGGGGATTTTTTTAATTGGAAGTCCCTTAGGGAACACCAAAAAATAAATTACCCAATTTTGTGGGATGGGCATCCTGCCCGTCCTTGATGATTAGCTGGCAATTCGTCCCGCACCACAAGAAATTTTTGGGTATTTTTTTAATTGGAAGTCCCTTAGTAGTCAAGACTCACCAAATTTCGCTAGATTAGATCAAGGTACACTTAATAGGAATTTTCAATGTCAGCACAATTGTTACTGGTAGATGACGAACCAGGATTGCGGGAAGCCGTCAAAGAATACTTACAAGAAAGCGGTTTTAGGGTTCAAACTGCCAGTAATGCCCGTGAAGGTTGGAACTGGATGCAAGAGAACACAGCTGATTTGGTCATTTCTGATATTATGATGCCCCAGGTGGATGGCTATCAGTTCCTCAAGCAAATGCGAGATGACCCCCGTTTCCAAGCCTTACCAGTGGTATTTTTAACTGCTAAGGGCATGACAGGCGATCGCATTCAAGGCTATCATGCAGGTGTTGATGCGTATTTACCTAAACCATTCGATCCTGATGAATTAGTCGCCATAGTTGAAAACTTACTAGCGCGTCGCAGCGCCCAAACTCCCACTACCGGGGAAGACAGCGACACCCCAAATCTTGCCGATTTGGCTAATCAAATCGCTCAAATTAGAATACTATTAACTCACAGGAGTGCGATATCCCAATCTCCAGCCCCGTTTAAAATAGATTTGACTCCTAGAGAGCAAAGTGTTTTAAATTTGGTAGCAGAAGGACTAATGAATAAGGAAATTGCCCGTCGCTTAGAAACAAGCGTCCGCAATGTCGAGAAGTATGTCAGCCGATTATTTAGTAAAACTGGTACTAATAGTCGCACCGAGTTAGTTCGTTTTGCTCTAGAACATGGTCTAGCTAAGTAAACTACATCTACTAGTGATTAGAGTTACTTGGTAAAAAAATGGTAAAATGCACCTAGATAACTTGGCTGCCGAAATAGTAACATAATGTTGCATATTTTTACTACTAATTTTCCTAGCTTGCCAGTACGAAGACGCAAATATTGTAGACGTAGTTTTACGTTTACAAGCAAACTTATTATTGGGGAAAATAGGTAGAGGCAGACTTTTAAAACTTAATCTTGAAAACCCTAAATTAGATAGGCTACTATAAGTAATTACACTGAATACTATTGTATGGCATCAGCGAAATTGCGTAACCGCATCAGTTGACGGCGCATTTGTGGAGAGGCTTTAAACTCCGAAATCTCCTGGGCTTTAACTGATGCTTGTAAGGTTTCTAAAAAATCGTCAGATCCTTCTGTTAAAGCTTCTAGTAATACTTGCAACAGTTGCTCACGATCACTTAACAAACTCTTTTCCTCAATCAGACGAAATTTGAGGTGAATTTCACAGTCATAAACACCTACTTCGGGATTATTTATTTGACGTGGTAATGCTTTGGAGTTCATAGTTTTGAGGATTCCTTCACTCAGTGTTTATACGGATTAGGGACTAAATCTTCAGAAAAATTCCTTATACTTTCTTTATACTTTTGTGAATCCAAAGTTTTTACAGATCAGAATTTCTCCTTATCCATAAAACTGGCATTCTATTTTACTCCCCCTGTCTTTTTTCAGTTAGATTTTACTATTTTTTGATGTTTCTTTACTAGTTATGGCATATCTTAGCCATAAACTATTATTCGATTTTTGAGATGTTATACCATGAAGTTTTTGTAAAGAGTTGATTGCCCTTGATAAAGGTTTTTACATCAACTTGTTAAAAACGTCAAGAAATATTATTTTTTTTACTTTTATTCCCTAGTAATACTTAAGCATTTTTACTGAAGACGCTCCTTTGATAAATGCAATTCATAATTGTAGGAAAATTCATTAAAGTCACTACAAGCTGAGTATATTTACATGAGAAAAAATCAGAATCAGTCAAGAAATCAGGAAATTTTTTGTGAATAATCACATCCATGAAGCAAGACCAACAGCAAAATTACAACAGATGGCAGATAAATGAGATACAAAGTGGAAATCAAAACCCAAACACCTCTCTTTCTCCTTCCTTCTTCCTAAACTCCTAAACTCCTAAACTCCTAAACTCCTAAACTCCTGAACTCCTGACTCCGAACTCCGAACTCCGAACTCCGAACTCCGAACTGCAAACTCGTAGATTCAGTGACTTTCTCATTCATTTCTGCTGTAAGCTCAAACATAGCAGTTAAAATGATTGCAGTGTAATTCAGCTAAATTCTTACACCCAAATTTATGGATAACCTGATGCTGCTCAAGTCCACAACCCGTCATGTTCGCATTTTTGCGGCTGAAATGGACAAAGATGACCTGATTCCAAGTAATCAAGTCTTGACATTGGATATTGATCCAGACAACGAGTTCAACTGGAATGAAGATGCTTTGCAAAAAGTTTATCGCCAGTTTGATCAACTGGTAGAAGCATCTAGTGGCGAGGATCTGACAGATTATAACTTACGCCGTATTGGTTCAGATTTGGAGCATTATCTGCGATCGCTCCTCCAAAAAGGTGAAATTAGCTATAATCTCTCCAGTCGGGTTACTAACTACAGTATGGGACTACCCCAAGTAGCAACTAGTAACAACCAATAGAATAGTACATATTTACTTAGTCCTGGCGAAGATAATTCGCCGGCTATGTCAAGTTTTAGTGACAGATTGAAGATTAGTTCTGCTATTGCTACATATTCCCACAACAATAAAAGTTATGATAAGTTTGTGGGTTGCTAAAAATATGCGCGGTAGTAACCATTGCTACCAAATACTGTTAAAAAAAATGCTAATTGCAGAATCGGTGGGAAAACTATGGAAAATGATGCGGTAACGCTCTGCTGCCCAAATGAATATTGTCAATCGGCTAATCCCCTCACCCACAAATTTTGCCAGCAGTGTTCCACTCCCTTGCCAAAGCGTTATCTTTGGGCTGTGGGCAGTGATTTTAGTCATTGTCATGGGTCTATTTTAAACGATGCGGGCGCTCGTTATTTAGTCATTGATAAATCCATACTTTTAGATATTAAACCTGGTGTATTGCCCGAAATACCTGAATTAGATGATTTAGAAAAAATTAGACCCTACCTCAAACTCATCACCTATCGTCTCCATATCCCACAAGTTTATGGAATCCTCAATTTAAGTAATGAGCAGACTAAAACAGAGATACTACTATTAGAAAAACCACCATTAATAGTTAATGCAAACATTACTCAAGTTAATTTATGTAAAAGCTTAGACGATGCTTGGAGTCAAGCCTCATCAATGCGTCAAATTCATTGGCTATGGCAATTAGCTAATTTGTGGCAACCCCTAGTTATTGAAGGAGTAGCATCTAGCCTTTTAGATAATTCTGTATTAAGAGTAGAAGGTGTACTAATCCGCTTATTAGAATTACGGTTCGATGATAAAAATTCGCCAACATTACCCCAACTAGGAGAATTTTGGCAGCAGTTACTACCAACTACTAAACCAAATATTGCTCCATTTGTGCAACAAGTATGTGATTGGTTAATTAAAGGAGAAATTAACTCATCGAGTCAATTAATTAAAATTTTAGACCAGGGATTGAGTCAATTAGCACAATCTCAAACAACCACAATTAAAATCTATACTAAAACAGACCCAGGACCCAGCCGCCCCCGTAACGAAGATGCTTGTTATCCTGCCGGGGACACTTTAATCACGAAACCACCGCAGGAGAACACCCTAGCTATTGTTTGTGATGGTATTGGTGGACATGAAGGCGGTAACGTGGCTTCCAACCTGGCAATTGAAACTATTTATAAACAAGTCAAAGAACTGACTTCAGTTCCCACCGAAAATATAGATCCCGCTTTACTACTTTCGGACTTAGAACTGGCAGTAGCCACAGCTAATGACAAAATCAGCCAGCGTAACGATAACGAACACCGTCAAGGGCGACAACGCATGGGAACAACTATTGTTATGGCTTTACCTATTGCCCATGAAATGTATATTGCCCATGTCGGTGATAGTCGTGCCTATTGGATTACTAATCATGGTTGTCATCAAGTTACCTTAGATGATGATGTTGCATCCCGTGAAGTCCGTTTAGGCTATGCTCTCTACAGAGAAGCTTTAGAACACAGTGGTTCTGGTTCATTAGTTCAGGCATTGGGAATGGGTAAAAGTACCTCGCTACACCCCACATCTCAACGTTTTATTGTTGATGAAGATGCTGTTTTCTTACTCACATCCGATGGGTTGAGTGATTTTGATAGAGTGGAAGAATCTTGGGAAACTGAAATATTACCTCTTCTCTCTGGAAAAACAAGTATAGAAGATGTTGCCCAAAGATTAATAGAAATTGCTAATACTAAAAATGGACATGATAATGCCACTATTGCCTTAGTACATTATCATGTTGAATACTCTGAACCAGAGACGATAATTACAGCGGATATTTCTCATCTTTTACCTGATACAGAATTATACTCGACAGGTGATGATACAGCCAATGGACAGAGTTTTATTAATAGTCCGAAAACTCAAGTTATTTCTGAACGCAAGACTGCTAGACTTTCCCAATTACCATTACAGTTGTTTATTCTTTTAGGGTTAACATTATCATCTGGTTTGTTGGGATATTGGTTTAAACTCCAAATTAAGTCACCAACAGTAATTTCTTCTCCCTCTCCATTTTCTACAGGTAAACCACCAACTTTGACGGCACAAAGAAGTTTAGAAAATCTTGCTCCTAGTTGGGTAATTCAAGCTAATAATTCCATAATCTTAAATAGGCAAACTTTCCCTGCTGAAAGTTTTTTCCAAGTTATAGAGAAAAAAGATAATCCTAATGCTGTGGATAATCCAGATGTGCGGTTGCGGGTCTGTGAAAAATCCAGTCCGGCATCAGCAACTCCTAAAATAGTACAACTGAAATTTTCTGAACTGCAAGATTTAGTCAAGGACATCTCTATTTTACAATCAGATCAACCTAGCATTTGTGAGCAGGAAACAGGGAACAGGTAGAAATTTTCCCAATGACCAATGACCAATGACCAATGACCAATGACCAATGACCAATGACCAATGACCAATGACCAATGACCAATGACCAATGACCAATGACCAATGACCAATGACCAATGACCAATGACCAAATCCATGTCTAGCCCGAATTTGGCAATGCCTTCGGCGAGTATAGCGATCGCCCGTCTAGTAAATACTGGCACAGATCACTTCGCTATTTGGGTAGTCAAAGCACCATATCCTAGTGGTTATGTTCTCCGTGATTGTGTTTTCTCCCCTGAACTTAATCAAGTTTGGCAAGAATGGCAACAAATGTTTGCTGGTCATAGTCCCCTGGATATTCCTTCTAATGCAATTTCTTCATCAGTCAATACTTTGCCATTAACTGTAATTTCACCCGCTGAAGGTCAAAGTACCAGTCCTTATAGTAGTCGTCTGATGCAATCATTAGGCATCAATCTCTGGGGATGGATATTTGATGGGGCGATTTTGAGTAGCTGGGAACGGAGTCGGGGTATGGCTATGGGTCAAAAGACTCAATTACGCTTTCGGTTAGAAATTCGTGATCCTGATCTAATTGCCCTCCCCTGGGAAATTATGCAGCGGGAAGTTGGACAATCCGCCATATCTCTTTCCCAAGATGTTTTATTTAGTCGTACCATCAGCGCAGTTGAACCATTACCAGAATTGCGGACTGACCGGGCGGTAAATATTCTGCTGGTGTTAGGACATAATCATAAATTACAACTAGATCAGGAAGCGTCTTTACTAAAAAAGACATTGTTAGAAGGTCATCCTGGGGGCAAAACTGCCGCTGGATACGCACCTTGTACAGTAAAAACCCTGATCCAACCGACAAAGGCAGAGTTAATTCAGGAGTTAGAAACTAAAGTTTATAATGTGTTTTTTTATGCTGGTCATGGATTACCAGATCCAGATGGAGGCTCATTATTTTTAGGAAATGAACTCAGAATTAATGGCATAGAATTAGCTCAGGTTTTAACACGAACAGGCATAAAATTGGGAGTTTTTAACGCCTGTTGGGGAGCGCAACCAGCAGCAGTTGATCACAAGGCTATACTGGCTAGTAGTTTGGCTGAGGTGTTGATTCGTCATGGTGTGCCAGCGGTATTGGGGATGCGTGATGAAATTGCTGATGCCGAAAGTCATAGTTTTATTCAAACCTTTGCTTTCAGTTTGCGATCGCGTAAATTAATTGATGAAGCAGTGGCAACCGCTAGACAAGAACTATTGACACTGTATAAATTTAATCAACCAGCTTGGACATTACCAGTTCTCTACCTCCATCCTGATTTTGATGGAGAACTGATTAAAGATGTGGATGAAGGAGTCACAGAACTACCCAATACGGCGATTTCTGACCTAGTTACCCCCGTTAATACAGCTTATTTGCGATCGCTCACACCAGGAGGCAAAACTTGGCCATTACGTTCTGGAGTCACCCGCATCGGTCGCACAAAGGAGAATGATATTATCATCCCCGAAATTTATATTTCTAGACACCACGCAGAAATTTTATGTCGAAAGACTCTCAAAGAAACTACATCCATGACCACTTATTACCTACAGGATTTCTCTACCTATGGGACAACCTGGTATTTAAGCCCTAATGGTTGGCAACAAATTCTCCGGGAAGAAGTACCTTTAACTTCAGGAATGCAGTTAATGTTTGGGAGTTCTAAAGGTGAAATTTGGGAATTTATTCGAGAGGATTCCATCCCTAGGGGCAGCACCCCCGTACCTACCCCCAAAAGTCACTCATAAAAACCAGTTGATAATTAACAATGAGGTAAGTAGGTTGGCGTTGAAAATAGTCGTTATAGCAAGGCAAGAGACAAGAGTGAAGAAGGTTTCAGCGATTTTACGTTTCTTTACACAGTTTGGTTTTATTGTGTTCACCTACTTACAGAATCTAAATTCAAAGCCAGATAGAAAGCCAGTTTTACTCCTTCTTTCTTCTTCCCCCTGACTCCTGACTCCTGACTTCTTGACTCTTGCTGTATTTTGCGGAAATTCAATTTTTGAGATTGTAGCTGTCAATAGAACCTATAAATTAATAGTGAGAAGAAAATGAAAACCCACATTAATGATTTAAATATTTTGAATATTGCCCCATCAAATGTAGATTTAGAATTTATAGAAGCACTTTTAGCACCTGAAGATGCTGCTTATCCCTGGAATTTGGCTGATGAATCTTCAGAAGATTATTTTCATAATATAGAACTACAGTTTGGGTTGCAAGATTTTTCCGATGCAGAACTGAGGATCAGTACCGACAATTTTTATCAACATCTAGATACAATGTGGGATCAGGTTGCTGTTCTGGAAAATAACAGTAGTAAAAATACTGTTAATTATCTTCAGGAAGTCTTGCAGAACGCTTTTTCAGTTATTCCTAGCGGTTTACTCACTGCGATTGCTCAAAAAGCTGCTGAAGTTTCTATGCTTGAACAATCCGCTAGTGAGAAATTAGTGGAATGTGTACAAGCTTTACTACCTAGTTGGGAAGTAGATGATCTGTTGGTTTTAGCTCGTCCTTTTGCTTATGCAATGCGAAGTATTGAAGCACACACATTAACATCGACAATTAGAGATTTTGAACATCGGGATTGGGCAAATTTATCAGAAATAGAACAGGCCAAAATTACTTTAGCGATCGCTGATTATGCCCTCCAACATCTCTCAAAATCTGATTCTTAAGCGGTATCTACTCCAATGAAATCAATAGTTCACAGAAAAAGTCATACACCCAGCCAATTTTAATTCTTTCTTCCTTCTTCCTTCTCCCTTCCTTGTTTCTGACTCCTGACTCCTGACTCCTTGATTCCTGCTATTTTGGATCAAGAAACCGGGTAGCAAAGTTTTCTGACCTTGTGGGTGATAATACCCGTGCTTTCAGAATTGCTGCCATCAGAAATGCATAAGATAAAACACCGACTACTACCAAAAACAAAGCATTAATAGCGCCCGTTGCATTCCATAAAGCGTGGAGTGCAGAAGCGCTCAAATAACCCACCGTGAGGATTTGCTTGCCTTTGAGGGGTTTTAACACAGCCAAACCAACAAAATAGCCTAAATAGCCACTGTAAGCCATGTGTCCAGCCACAGAACCTAAAATGCGGGGAATGAGTAGCTGTAAACCGACTAATTGACCAGAATTTTGGGAAATTAAGGGTACATATTGACCAAGAGTTTCTAGTAAAGTAAAACCCACAGCGGAAGCTGTACCCAAGAGAATACCATCCAGCGGTTCCCAAACCCCAATCCGTTCTCGCCAGGGTGATCGGAGGGACTTGCCAATCCAATATGCTCCTAATACTGGTAGTATTTTCAGGAGTTCCTCCATTAACCCTGCACCAAAAAACATCCGCACTAATAATTCGGTGAAGGTAATCCCATCTGGAGATGTCGCATCCAAAGTCCCAGGTAAGATATCGCGGAAAACTGTGATAAATAAATCTAAAAGAGGACTCAGTAAAATTAATATTGTACTCAGTGCGGCAGCCATGAGTACCCACCAAGGCTTAGATTTACCACACAATTGATAAACAAAATAGTAAGCAGCAAAAGCGATGTAAGATCCCACAATTACTTGATTGGCTTGGGGATGACCTACAGTAGCAAACATTAATACCACGAAAACTACTGTTAAGATTCCTGGGATCAGGTAGGCCTTGCGAGTGAGATCCTTACCAGTAGAGATAATGGGAAATAATTGTGTGAAGCTTACAGAATCTTGCTTTGATGACAGATGTTGATAATTAACAGATGATAATACTGTCGCTTTACTGACATTGATCATTGTTTTTTGAGCAACAACTTCGTACTCAAAAATAAATTGTGGTCCATCAGTACCCAGGGAAATGCGATCGCCTAAATGTAATTCTTGACATCCTTTCAAGCGTTCTCCATTTAAAAAAGTGCCATTGGCACTATTTAAATCACAAATTACCCAGCTATAACCGTTATCAGTCGCTAAAGAAAGGGGACGAAGTACCGCATGACGACGAGATACCATCCGGTATATTACGGCATCCAAGACAATTTGGCAGATGGGGTCACGTCCAATTACCATTTCTTTACCAGGAAGCAACAAGTAGCGAGATGCTGACTCGGAAACTTCGACCTTACTGGACACCAACCGCAGAAATGCATTCTGTCTTGCGTTTTTGCCTGTCATCGAGTTAGTGAGTGTGTCTAAACAAATTCTCAGGCTTACGCCATTCGCTTAAAATTTTATAGTAGTAGACCTAATTTTAGCCATATTCACGGCTGCACCACCCTCAAATATACCATAGCTTCACTAGCTGTCACCCTCATTCAAAATACAAAATTGCAGAAAATTCTCCATACCATTAAGTTAGAGACAGTAAGAGAACTCCACAAAAAAGATGAACTGCTTGCAGCAGAGCCAGTTCCCTCCGGGACGCTCCGCGAACGCTATCCAAATTTCTGGGGATTCAATCCCATGATCAAAAGAGTTGCGTGCCAGTTGTAAAAGGGGATCATAGAGTTTTTCGGCGATCGCTTTATCAACTAGCACATCTGTACCAGTAAAGTCAAAAGTCAAAACCAATATTGGGCAAGCTTTTTGGCGATTAAGAATGGTTGATTTATTTACGCCGTGCTGTACTAGTAAATATTAAAAGGTCTCACATTGATACCGCGGTATGCAATTAACCATCTGTTTTATTTACTCAATAATCCTATTGTATTATAATATTATATACTCATTTTATCTACTGTAATAGTTCAGTAATAACGCTTATTTTAATGTTACAAGAAACAATAAGTAATTATCAATTACCCATTTTTAATTTTGTTTTTTGATGTGAGCAGTTTTAGTAATTAAGTATTCTGATTGTAGCTGTTTACAGCTAGTCGGAGATTACTGTGATGGGCTGCTAATAGTTGTTTACCTGCTTCTTGGTCTAAACCAGTCCAGTGCATTAATAATGCTAATTTAACCCATTTACCGCTATGTTCTAGTAAAAAACCAGCGGCTTCTCGACTTAAACCAGTGAGGTCTTGTAAAATCCGTAAAGCGCGATCGCGTAATTTTTGATTAGTGACAGCAACATCAACCATGCGATTCCCATAGACCTTACCTAGTTTCACCATTACCCCCGTCGAGAGAGTATTCAAGACTAATTTTGTGACTGTTCCTGCTTTCAAGCGAGTAGAACCAGCTAAAACTTCTGGCCCTGTCAACAACCGAATATCAATATCAGCTTCAATGCTAACTTGTTCGGCGGGAACACAGGCGATAAAAATAGTCTTAGCTCCCCGTTGACGCGCTGCATTAATGGCACCGTGAACAAAAGGAGTTGTTCCTCCAGCAGTAATACCGACGACTACATCCAATTGGGTAATTTGTCGTTGAGCGATCGCACTTTCCCCATCTTCAGACCGATCTTCCAAATCCTCAGAACTGCGGACTAATGCTCCCGCACCACCAGCAATAATCCCTTGTACCAATTCTGGGGAAGTGCAGAAAGTCGGTGGACACTCAGCAGCATCCAATACTCCTAATCTCCCACTCGTCCCTGCACCTACATAAAATAAACGTCCGCCTTGACGTAGCCTTTCTGCTGTGCAATCAATAGCTGCTGCTAACTGCACCTTCGCCGCTGCTACTGCTGCTACTGCTTTTTGGTCTTCGCTATTAAATAACTCCACTAATTCCAAGGAGTTAAGCTGGTCTAAATTGAGACTATTGGGATTAACTTGTTCGGTGAGTAAATGCCCGCGTTCCTGAAAATTTGTCATATATTTTGTGTCAGTTGTCAGTTGTTAGTTGTCAGTTGTCAGTCGTCAGTTTTTATTTACCCATAATGACCAATGACTAATAACTAATTATAATAAACCTTCCAGTTTGCGTCGAATACTGTCTAAATCAGAATTAGCAATTTCTGGCGCAGGTGGACTGTAAGACAAAAAGTCTTCATCAGTATCCTCTATTTCTGGTTCAGGTTGCCAATCAGTTTGTTTGACATTCGTTTCTGGTGGCAATACTAATTCGTTATTTTCCGCCACAATTTCCCAGAGATAGCCAGTGCTTTCGCAAAATTCCTTAACATCATCAGCATTCATCATTTCCACTGTCGGGACAGCAAAATCCTGTGCTTCTAACATTAAAGCAAAGCGGGTGGCATCATCCTCTGACTCAAACATGAGGATTTTATTCCCTTCTATCCCTTGAGCATTGCTAATCCGAATGCTGTGAATCCCCTCATTATCAGTGCCAGCATTGAACATTAGTACAAAAACACGCATTGTCTATCCTTTGATTCAGTTCTCTAATTTATCTTAAAGTTCAATACTATATATTCATAGAGATATCCAATAATTTTTGTGAGATTATTGAAAGTTAGGCATAGACCAAAAGGCATAATTTGCAAATTCTACCAAAACCAAAGTTTTTATTTTCGCACTTATCCCGTTATACTCTAAGAGTTAGACCTAAAATTATGTCAATATTCATTTATGTTTCTAGTGCTGTGGATAACCTTGAGGCTTATCCGGTTTCAGTAATTAGTGTTTTGCTAGATATCTGGTAATCAAAGCGTGCAAACCTATGTCTAACTCTCCTAGTCAAAATTCTCGCCCCGTTAATTCTGGGATTAATCGTCTATGGTGGACGATAATTGGTCGTGCTGGCTTAGGTATAGGTGCTTTGTTATTATTAGGAATTACTGGTGGTGTTTGGAGATTAAAGGGTTTTGTTGATCATGATTTAGTACCATTAGCAACCCAAGGTCTTACTAATACTCTCAATCGTCCAGTGAAATTGGGAGCAGTTAAATCCTTTTCCCTGACTGGTGTTCAGTTTGCCGCTTCGGAGATTCCCGCTACACCAACAGATCCAGATCGGGTAAATGTCAAAGCAGTAGATGTAGAATTTGATATTTGGAAGTTAGTTATTAACCGCAATCTTCGATTAGATGTAACTTTAATTAATCCAGATGTTTATGTTGAGCAGGATAGGCAGGGAAGCTGGTTAACGACTACTATCGCTCCACCTGCTGAGGCAGGACTGATTAAAACCGATTTAGATAAATTGCGGTTTCGGGATGCAAATTTGGTATTAGTGCCGAAAGTTACTGAAGGGGCAAAAATTTCTTTACCAGTCCCTGTGGGATTTTCTGGGGTTAATGGCACGGCTCAACTTTTCTTAGATAAAAATCGCCTCATTAAATTAGACTTGGCTGGTAAGGCTGTCAGTGGGGGTGATATTGCCATTGTTGGCGATTTAATTCCTGAGAAAACTTTAGCGGGAGATTTTCGACTCAAAGCTCAAAATCTTTTAGCCGCAGATATTACCCGGATTGTAACTTTACCACTGATTTTACAAACTGGTAAGGTTAATGGTGATTTGCGAATTAAGGTGATACCAAAGCAGAAAACTTTACTTTATGGCAATGCGGCTTTAGAAGGGGTGACGGTGCAAATTCCCAATCTACCCCAATTGCTCAATAATAGTCAGGGAAATCTCAGTTTTGATGGATTGTTAATTAAATTAGATCATATAGTCACAAATTACGGAAAGATTCCGTTAACAGCATCGGGTATTATTGATCAGCAAGCAGGGTTTAATTTAAAAGGACGTGTAAATGCGGTAAGTTTGGCTAATGCCCAAACAACGCTCAAGGTAAAGTTACCATTTCCGGTGAGTGGCATAGCTCAAGCTGATTTACAGATAGTAGGGAGAACTTCTCAACCTGTATTGTCTGGGAATGTGAGGACGTTAAAAACTGCCCAAATTGATAAAGTTGATTTTGGGAAAGTTAGTAGTAAATTTGAGCTTATTAGTAGTCAATCTCTTCTGAAAATTACAGATATTCAAGGTAAAACTACCTATGGAGGTGAGGTTAAGGGTGGGGGGATAATTAAACTTGGTAAAGTATCGGCACTGAATTTGCAATTACAAGCCGAAAATGTGCCTGGGGATGCGATCGCTCAAGTATATAATATCAAAACGGGATTCCCCATTGGACTAATGACAGCCAGCGCAGAATTGAAGGGTGTGGCTACTAATACCCAAACTGTGGTTAAATGGCAAGCTCCTCAAGCCAAATACCCAGCAACGGGGACAAGTATTATTCATAGCGATCGCACAGTTTCCTTTAGTGATATAGTTGCCAAGGTTGGCGGCGGTATAGTTACTGGTAGTGGTACTTATAGTTATGATAGCAAGCGTTGGCAAGCTTTAACTCAAGCTAGTAAAATCCAATTAACATCTTTTGTTGACCAAAAACAGCAGGAAAATATTGCTTTGGCTGGGGCAGAATTTAACGGTAGGTTGCGTTTATCAGGAAATTCCTCGCCATTTCAAATAGAAACAATTATTCCTGAAAATGCCAATGTCAACATTGCAGGTGGCACAGTCAATATTTCCCAAATCCAATTAAATAACCAAAATTTTACCGCTTTGTTGCAAGGAAAAGACTTACGGTTAGCAACAATTGTTAAACAAGCTAACCCAATTTTAAATAATCCCCTATCAGGTAATTTTATGATTACAAGTAACAGGGAAAATTTCAGTCTAAAAACCTTTTCTGGAATCGGTGAAGCCTTTCTATCTATAGGTGGAAGGACAATTAAAGCTGCTAATATTAAAGTAGCAGAAGGTCGCTATCAGGCGAAAATTCAAGCTGATAATATACATTTAACAAAACTCGTAGGGGCGCAGGGAATGCGCCCAGAAATTCAGGGAATGATCACTGGTCAATTGCAAGTAGCGGGTTCGGTGGAATCATTCCAACCAGAAACTATTCAAGGAGAAGGGAAAGGCTATCTAAAATTACCTAATGGTATAGTTACAGCTTCTGAGATTCAACTGAATAATGGTAATTATCAAGCATTATTAGCTACTTCAGGTTTGCAATTAAAGCCTTTTAATCGGCAGTTAAAAGGACAGTTGGCAGGAAAGTTGCAAGTATCGGGAACTTTAGCTGCTCCCACATTAGCAGATGTGGCTGCTGTTGGTCAGGTGCGGTTGAGTCAAGGTTTAGCAAGTATTAATGCACCTATTCAAGCTGATATTGGCTGGAATGGAGAAAAGCTAACTATTGATGGTTATAATAGTGCCAATTTTCAAGCTAATAGTTCAACGGCGCTCGCTATAAAGGGTTATTTATTAGCTAATGCGAAAAAATCGGGTATTCCAGAAATTACTGATGTTAATTTGAATATCCAGGCAAAAAATTATAGTCTGGAAGGCCTGCCAGTACAACTACCTGATATTGTTGATATTGCTGGCAGATTGGATTTTAGCGGACGGGTGACGGGAAAACCCACTGCTCCAAATATTACAGCTAAGGTAGGGTTACGCAATTTAAAAGTTCAGGAATTTGCTTTTGAGCCATTCTTGACTGGTAACTTAAATTCTTTGTCAGGACAGGGGTTGAGTTTATATGTTGCTGGTGCAAAGGAACGTATTGCAGTTAATTTAGATGGTAATAATCGCCCCAAATCCTTTTTAGTTCAGTGGCAAAAAGCATTGTTATCAGGTGCAGCAATAGGATCTAATTGGAATGTAAATGTGACTAATTTCCCTTTAAAAGCTTTAAATATAGCTTTACCAGCAAATACTCCTTTAAGTCCAGGAGGGGTGAGAGGATTATTAACAGGGAATTTGCAAATTAATTCGCAGACATGGGCTACAGCGGGAAATATAGCCATTGACAAACCGGAACTGGGGAGAATTAAAGGCGATCGCTTTACAACCCAACTACGCTACAATAACAACACATTCATCCTCAGTGATAGCGAACTTCGCAAAGGTGAAAGTAGATATACTTTTGCTGCCAATATCAAACCCTGGACAAAAAAACCGCAAGTGCGAGCAAATATCAAGATTGACAAAGGCAATATTCAAGACATTCTCACCACAGCACAAATCTTTGATATTCAAGACTTCCAGCGGGGTTTAAACCCACCTATATACGGCAAGTCTGCGGATTTAACCACTTACTCTCAAGGCTTACCATTAGAGTCTCTATTTAACCAAATACAACGATTATCAGAAATTGATGCCCTGCTAACTAGTCAAAAACAAAAACGATTAGATACTCAACCTATCCCAGAATTAAGAGACTTAAAGGGGATTTTGAATGGTAACATCTTCATTAATACTGCTACAACGGACGAACCAAGAATAAAATTTAACCTCCAAGGACAAAATTTTACCTGGGGGAACCCAACAGAACCAAGTCGCTTTTATCGTGCCGAAAAAATCATAGCTGAAGGTGGTTTTACAGAAGGAACTTTACGGTTACAACCTTTAAGAATTCAATCAGAAAACAAGTTAATTGCCTTTACAGGTTACGTTAGTGGTAAAACCCAATCAGGTAAATTAACAGTTGAAAACTTTCCCATTCAGCGATTTAATAATTTAGTGAAACTGCCGCTGGGAATTACAGGTAAGCTAAAACTTAACGCAGCCATAGCAGGTAGTGTTACCAATCCTCAAGCTACAGGAGAATTAAACATTACAGAAGGAACAATTGATAAAAAACCAGTGGAATCAGCTAATGCTAGTTTCAGTTATGCTAATGGACGTTTAAACTTTGGTAGTCAGGTACTAGGAGTGGGGTCCGAACCTGCAAATATTGATGGTAGTATTCCCTATACTTTACCCTTTGCTTCTGAAAAATCGGACAGTGACAACGTTACCTTAAATGTCAATATCAAAAATGAAGGGTTGACACTTTTAAATCTCTTTACTAATGAGATAGCTTTTGAAAAGGGACAAGGAGAATTAGATTTAAAAGTTAGAGGAACTAGAAAACAACCTTTCGTGAAAGGAACTGCTTCTCTTGATAATGCTACATTTAGCGCCCAAGCCCTACCAGGAAAGTTAACTAATGTGAATGGTAAAGCAATTTTTGATTTAACTCGTGTATTTATCAAAAGTCTTGAAGGTAAATTTAGCAATGGTAAAGTGGAAGCTGTGGGAGAATTGCCAATTGCTAATAGTAAAAATTTGCAAATAGATATTCCCTTGATGGTTAATTTAAGACAATTATCTTTAAATCTCAAAGATTTATATCAAGGAGGTGCTAATGGTGATTTAACAATTACTGGTTCTCTTCTTCAACCAATAATTGGCGGTAATATAGAATTATTCAATGGTCAAGTATTGTTAGCAGAATCTAAAGATGAAAATTCATCATCTGCGAAAATTAATAACCTGAATCAACTAGATACAGAAAATAAAATTACTAAATTAAATGATTTAAAATTAAGATTAGGCAAAAATATCCAAATTTCCAAACCACCAGTGTTCAAATTCCAAGCTTCTGGAGATCTAACTGTTAATGGTTCTTTAGCTGAACCCATACCAGAAGGAACTATTAAGTTAACTAAAGGGGCAGTAAATTTATTTACTACCCAACTAAATCTAGCAAAAGGTTATCCACAAACTGCTACTTTTAGTCCTCGTCAACCCCGTGACCCTGATTTGAATATTCGCCTATTTGCGAAGGTTCTAGACATAACTCAAAATAGTGATCTCAGCCGACAAGGTTCTCTGGGTTTAGCAGGGTTAGAAACGGTGCGAGTAGAAGCTAGTATTAATGGTTTAGCTAGTCAAATTAATGATAATTTGCAGTTAAAAAGTAATCCTTCTCGTTCAGAAACACAAATTGTCACCTTGCTAGGAGGTGGGTTTGTAGATAATCAAGGACGTGGTGATAGTACCCTGGGTTTAATTAATATTGCCGGTTCGGCTGTTTTCAGTAATTTCCAAGGTGCATTTAATGAAATTGGTGATGCTTTTGGTTTAAGTGAATTGCGAATATTTCCAACCATTCTATCTGAAAGACCAGAAGCTGGAAGAAATAACTCATCTTTAGAATTAGCTTTGGAAGCAGGAATTGATATTTCTCCCAAGTTCTCTCTTTCTACTATTAAGATTCTCACGGCAAATGATCCTTTACAATGGGGGGTTAATTACCGCATAAATAATCAATTTCGTGTCCGTTCTTCTACTAATTTAACTGATGATAGTCGGGCTGTAATTGAATTTGAAAGAAAGTTTTGAAGAGTCAGTGGTCAGTGGTCAGTGGTCAGGAGAAAGAAGAAAATTATGAATTACGAATAAAGTCAGTTATTCAATAGACATCTCCAGAAATTAGGTTTTCGTCTGAGGAGAATAATACCATTGGAGTAGACCAAGCGATCGCCCAATAGGGACAACTGACGGGGTAAAAATCCATCTCGTGCCAGAAAATAACACAGTCTCGGAAAATCCGCGTAACTGGTATTGGCAGCTAACATCAAAACCAACAGGGTAACAATTTGCAGAAAATAGTAAACAGGTCCTGTCCCCAAAATTACTCTACCCAAGAGGGAAACTACTGTTTGTCCTTCTTCGGGAACAATATGATAAATGTTCGCTAAGTAAGTGATACCCACAAACATAAATCCCAAAATCACCCCTAAATACAACAGCGTGAGCCGAGCATTTTTCCATTCTGGGGCTTTAAAAGCTAATACTCCATCAGATATTGCTTCCACCCCCGTCAATGCCGTACATCCTGCGGAAAAAGCCCGTAAGATGAAGAACAAACTTATTCCTTCCGTAGTAGGAAGATTAGGATATTCAGCCGGAACTTGCCCAGTTCCATATTTAAACAGCCCAATGCCAATTAATAGAAAAATACTCACAATAAAGGCAAAGGTCGGCATCATAAATAACTGCCCTGATTCCTTGACACCTCTGAGATTTACCAGCATTAATAAGAAAATGAAAATCAAACACAGCAGCACAGTGTGAGATTGGAGTCCAGGAATCGCTGATGTTAAAGCCGCCGTCCCCGCAGATATACTGACAGTGACAGTCAAAATATAGTCAATCATCAGCGAACCACCAGCCACGAGTCCTGGATAAAGACCCAGATTTTCTCTAGCGACAATGTAAGAACCACCACTATTAGGATAGGCGCGAATGGTTTGCCGATAGGAAAGAACAACTATGCCTAAAAGGGCGATAATTGCGATCGCAATGGGTAGAGACAAGCCGAGAGCGCCACTTCCTGCTGCCACTAAAATGAGCAAAATCTCTTCTGTTGCATAAGCCACAGAGAAAAGAGCATCAGAAGAAAGAACCGCCAAAGCTGCCGCGTTGCTCAATCGTTCTTCGCTATGGGCGCTCGTTGGTAAGGATTTACCGAGGAAAAATTGCTTAATTTGAGGGTAGAAGGACATAAAAAGTCCAAATGACAAATGTGTTAACTCTGACTCAGTTAAGAATCAACTCAAACCTGAGTTTACAGAATATAGCAATTTGGGAAGATTTGTAACAAATTAACTATTACAGTTTAGCCTAAAATTTTGCTAACAAATACAAGTTTCTTCAATTACCACTCGATGGTGGAGAAGATAGAAAACACTAAATGAACAAATACTCAACATTTGTTAAATTATTAATTAATATTCACTAATACACCATGACGAGCAGCGAACTGGAGCGATACTACAGAATCTTAGAATTAGAGCCAGGGGCTACACTTGAACAAATAAACCAGGCTTATAAAGATTTAGTGTTTGTTTGGCATCCAGACCGTCTCCCCAAAGACAATCTGCGCTTACAAAACAAAGCCCAGGAAAAGCTGAAATTATTTAATGAAGCTCGTGATAAACTGCGCTCTTTACGGGATAAACAGCCCACCTCATCTTATTCTTCGCCACCTCAAGCCGATAAACCATCATCTAGATACTCCTATCCACCACACACAACTTATCAACAACCAAAGCCAAATTCAGATTTAAGCGGTAAAGATTTTAGTCGCGCTAATTTGAGTAACCGGGATTTATCAGGCAGAAACTTGAGCTATGCAAATTTAAGTGGGTCTAATCTTAGTGATACCTTTATGCACAAGGTGATTCTCCGAGGTGCGGATTTATCAGAAGCCAATTTATTTAGGGCTAACTTACTTTTAGCAGATTTAAGAGATGCCAATTTACGCTCGGCGAATTTGATTGGTGCGGATCTTAGCGGTGCTGATTTGCGGGGCGCTGATTTGACAGGAGCGAGAATTCGTTCAGGCGATCGCCTGCTGGTAAAATTGATTGGAGCTAAATTAGCTGGAGCCATTATGCCTGATGGTATAATTCATACCTGAAAACAATCCCAGAACCTAAAAGGCAAGTTAAAATTACTGACGACATAAAAAACTTAGTAATATTTCTTGCTAATTAGATTATCAGTGAGTACCATAGTCATAGCCATTAAAATTAATAATATAGCCATAACCCATAATATGTGAGAGAATCTACTTCCTACTCTTTGACTCCAGAAGTCAAGTTTACATACAAAATAGGAATCCTGTATTCACAAAATTTAATGATCAATGTGGCTTCCTTCTCAGATTATATATTTGAATAGGCAGAAAATTTCAAGTAAAACTAATACTTATTAGTCAAAAACTTCTGGATTCCTGTACTATTGACGATTGACTGGTAATTGTTAAAAATAATTTATTTTAGTTCTATTAATGATCATGAACATTGCAATTATTGGCTGTGGTTATGTAGGTTGTGCAGTTAGCAAATATTGGCAGTCAAACAGTAATTTTATGCTGACCGCAACTACCACTAGCCCAGAACGTATCCCTACCTTAGAAACATTAGCACAAAGAGTTATTGTCACATCAGGTAATAATCTAGAAAATTTGAAAGCCGTATTAAAAAATCAAGAAATTGTTTTATTAAGTGTTGGGGCAAAAAATGCAGATTCTTATGAAGAAACCTATGTAGATACTGCGAAAACTCTAGTTTCTCTCTTACCCCAATTTCCTCATATTCACCAAGTTATATATACAGGTAGTTATTCAATTTATGGAGATAGAAATGGTGTTTGGGTAGACGAAGAAAGCCCACCAGCACCAGCTAATCGCAATTCTCAACTACTCAGAAAAACAGAAGATATATTATTATCAGCAAACAATGAAAATACCCGCATTTGTATTTTACGGTTAGGTGGGATTTATGGACTGGGTAGAGAACTGGAAAAAATCTTTGGTAGAGCCGCAGGAACAACTCGTCCCGGAAATGGAGAAGATATCACCAATTGGATTCATCTTGATGATATTGTTAACACCATAGAATTTGCTCGTGAGCATCGCTTACAAGGCATTTATAATCTTGTAGATGATAGTCATCTCACAAATAAAGAATTACTTGATAATGTGATGACAAAAAACAATTTACCTAAAGTTATTTGGGATGCAGATAATAAAAACATCCGCCCATATAATGCCTGGGTATCCAATCAAAAGCTTAAAGATGCTGGATATCAATTCATTCACCCGCAAATAATTTTTTAGTCCTCCTCCCCAATTATCATCATGTCATCATCTACAATTAGCAACGGAACAACATTGCCAACCCAGTATTATTCTTGGCAAAACTATCGTTGTGCTTACGAAATTCATCAACCTCTCAATTCTCCAGCAACAGGCATTCCTTTACTTTTAATTCATCCTATCGGTGTAGGTTTATCACGGCAATTTTGGCAACAATTTTGCCGAGAATGGTATGATAAAAATCACCAAAATTATATCTACAATCCCGACTTATTGGGATGTGGTGAAAGTGATATGCCAGCCTTAGCACATACACCAATTAACTGGGCAAAACAGCTACAATACTTTTTACAAACTGTAGTCAAACAACCCGTTATTATCGTAGTTCAAGGAGCTTTATTACCAGTTGCCATTGAATTAGTGAAACTGGAAAAAAACCTAATTGCTGGGTTAGTATTATCTGATCCTACCTCTCGTCCAGTTATTACTAAAAATGCCCCCAAGTGGCAACAGAACTTACTTTGGAGTATTTTTACATCTCCCATAGGTAATGCCTTTTTCCGCTATGCCCGTACCCGCAAATTTTTACATTCTTTCTCATCTGAAAAATTATTTGCTCTCAGTGAAAACGTTGATGATGAATGGTTAAACACTCTCATATCAGATGCTAAAAATATGAATGGGCGTTATGCTGTATTTGCTTTTTTAGCCAGATTTTGGCAAAGGGATTATAGTCATGATATTGCTTCAATTCCTCACCGTACATTATTAGTTGTCGGAGAAAAAGCTCGCGGCATTAGCAAAGAAAGTAAACCAGAAACTCCCGATGAAAGATTAGCATATTATTTGAATCGCTTACCTCAAGGTCAGGGAGTCAAAATCATTGGCAAGAATGTTATGCCCTATGAATATACTCAAGCATTTGTTGAGGTAGTATCACCATTTATAGCTTCTATTTCCAGTGCCATTTAAAATTTCATTATTTATGCACAGTAGGAGTTAAGCTGATTAAATCATCAATATTTTGTTTCATAGTTGTGCAAATTGCGTCTAAAGGTAAATCATTTTCGTCATAACCAAAGGGATTTTCAATTTCTAACCCAATGGCTTCAATGCCTAACAACGTAAAGCTAACCAAAGCAGAAATTAACCCAGTCCACCAGTCAAGACTCTGGACGATTTGAAATGGCAATAAGAAGCAATACAGCAATAATAATTGTTTGAGGTGAATAGCATAAGCCAAGGGCATTGGTGTTCTTAAAATTCGTTCACAAGAACCTAAATTATCTACCAATATATTTAATAGTTCCTGCATAGATGTCAGTTGATAACTATTAATGCAATTACGGTTATATTGGTGTTGTAAATAATCACTAATCCAAAAGGCAATCTCTAAAGGCGGATTATTGATAATCTTCAGAGTGATGTATTTAGAATCTGGCATTAATGCTTCTAAATCACTATTTATAGGTTCACTTCGTAAATGTAGTTTTGTCGCTATTCCAAAAGCCACAAGTAAGTTTAAAGCCTCGATTTTATGCTCTTTATCTTCTGGTTCTTTTTCATCAATAGATACCCAAATTTGTCGAGCTAAATTACGGATAGTATTGACTATTGCCCCCCAGCATTTTCTCCCTTCCCAAAAACGTTCATAGGCTGTATTAGTACGAAATACTAATAACAAACCCAAAACGATGCTGGGAATAACACTACCTAAAATTGGTTGAGAAACGGGAATTTTCAGATGATAAAATATAGAAATTAAAACTCCAAAAGCACCACACAAAAGCACCCGTTTGTAAATCGCTGCAATAACTGATCCTTTTATTTGTAAAGCACTTTCAAACCAGGGCAGTCTTTTCTCTAACATAAAATCCTTTGATACATCCAAGATGAGATAAAATATACAGGAGACTGTGAGATATAACAATGCTTACTTAAAAATCCCTAATTAAAACCAGAAAGAAGAAAATCAGAAGTTTTCATCAAACCGGATATTTGTTGAACACCGAATTCGTTCCTTGAAAATATTTCGAGTTGTCCAAGAAAGATTTAGATTAAATCCCCAAAAGTATGAACAAGTAATTTTAACAATTTGTGGATTAGTCAGATTAAGGATTGGCTCACTCATATTACCAACGAATCCTATAGGTCTGGGATAAAATTTACGCATATAAGTTCATTTTTTGCCTGGTTTTTATCAAAAAATATCTCAAATCCCTATGTTATCATTGATAACGGCTAATTTCCAATACTTGCATTTGTGGTTTCTAAGTTACTCACCAAAAGACTTTGACAGTTTTTGGAGATGTCTCATGTATTTTGGCTAGTTCTGCCATGTATTCTATACGTTGCGCTTGTAGTTTATCTATCTGTTCTCCCAGATATAATAATGCTTGATATTCTTCATTTGTTAATATTTCTATTTCTCTTTTATCTATGAACTTTTCATTATCTATACTATCTTGATGTGTCGGCAAAAATAATTGTGCTTCATTCTTGAGCAAACAAGCTGCTTTTTTATGAGTACGCAAAACTACAAGTTGATAAACAAACTGCTCCAAATTTGGTTGGGTTAATTGTTCAACGGCTTTTAGCAGTTGTTCTGAAGATAATTGGACTTCAACGTTTATGCTTGGCATCTTTTTTAACTTACCAGCTATATTGCCAATATCTTATCAAGTTTTTGGTATCTTTCCCGATAAAAAATTCAGTGGCATGGTATCGCTTTCTGGTAACTATGAAAACCCTGTAATTGAGGGTAGGAGTCTTATTTTCCAGTCAGTCGGACGAAATTAAATTCACTCGTGGAGAGAGTTAAGTAGGTGAACAGAAAAATTTAAAGGTATGTGAAGAAAAGTAAAATCACTCAAAACTCTCTTCCTGTTCCCAGTTAAGAGTTCCCTGTTCCCTTGCCCCAACGACAATTTTTAACGCCCACCTACTTAACAGAAAAATCAGTTGTGTCATTAATTCTGTTCGATTAATTATAATTTGCATGGAGCTAAGCGGATTCGAACCGCTGACCCCCTCAATGCCATTGAGGTGCGCTACCAACTGCGCTATAACCCCGAAAACCTAATTCAGTAAGCAAAAAGGCTTATTGGTTAGTTTTTATTTGTGTCTTTTGTGATTATATATCAATTGATGCTAATTCGGTCAAGATATTTATATTAAGAAATATTAAGTAAGTAGGTGGATATGAAAAATTATTGTTATGGCAAGGGGGCAGGGGCAGGGGCTCACAAGGGTAGGTTTTTAATATTGTCTGTGAAGGCAAGACTGGGAAGACTTGGAGGGAACGTAGACAAGGAAGATTTTATCCGCACAATAGTCTTTTAACGGTGTGTTATTGTTGCCAAAAAACATCATCCTGTAGGGTTTTCCTCCCTTGTCATCTTGTCCACCTTGTCGCCCAAGTCTTGCCCTCACCAGAATGTAAAAAACCTACACCTGTCAGGCAGGGGGCGGGAAATAAAAATTACAACTACCCAACTTCCTCTTTTTCTTCTTTCTGACTCCTGACTCCTGACTCCTTGATTCGCTAACCTAACTTAGCAATTTCACCTTCCATGAATTTAGCAATCTGACTAAGTTTTTCCGGTGAGTTGGTTTCCATGTACACTCTCACCAAAGGTTCTGTCCCAGAAGGACGCAGCAACACCCAGCTACCCTCTTCTAAATACAGTTTAATACCATCTTTCCTGCCCACCTCTTTCACCTTAATTCCTGCCACTTCTGAGGGCGGATTTTGGGTATAAGAATCAATCACTGCGACTTTGTGATCTTCCGTGAGGTGTAAATCCAAGCGATTGTTATACAAGGGTCCATCAGCTTCAGTTATAGCTTCTTGTACCAACTGACTTAAAGGCTTACCTTCATAAGCGATCGCCTCAGCTACTAGCATATCTGCTAAAACCCCATCTTTTTCGGGAATATGCCCAATGATACTCAAACCACCGGATTCTTCTCCACCAATCAAGACGGCGGTTTCTCGCATTTTCTCGCCAATGTATTTAAAACCTACCGCAGTTTCATAAATTTGCAAGCCATACTTAGCAGCAAAATTATCTAATAAATGCGTAGTTGCCACAGTCCTAACAATTGCACCGCTCTTACCCTTGTTTTTAATCAAATGCCGTGCTAGAACTAACAGCACTGTATTGGGAGTGAGAACATTGCCTTGTTCATCAACAATACCAAAGCGATCGCTATCACCATCGGTAGCCAAACCCAAATCCGCATGATCAGCCTTCACTGCTGCCACCAACTCAACTAACTGTTCCCCTTTGGGTTCAGGCATACCACCACCAAACAGCACATCCCGCCAATCGTGGAAACTTTCTAATTGACAACCACAGTGTTGCAAGACTTCATCTAAATATCCCCGTGAAGTAGAATAAAGGGCATCATACTTGACCTTTAAATTCGCACTTTTAATTTTTTCCACATCCAACAAGGTGTAGATAAAATTTAGATAATCGGGCTTGGGATCAAAAGTAGAAATTGAACCAGAGGGGTTACTGCTAGGTAACTCATCCGATGCTGTTTCTATGTTGGCGACAATAGTATCAGTAATTTCTGGAGTTGCAGGACCTGCATAATCAGGAATATATTTAATCCCACAATAGGGTGCAGGATTATGACTAGCAGTAAACATCAAAGCCCCTGCGGAATTGAGAAGACGCGCATTGTAGGCAATTACTGGGGTGGGACAATCCCGATCAGTAATTTTCACATTCCAGCCCAAATCCGCCAAAACTGCGGCAGATGTCCGGGCGAACTCGTCAGCTAAAAACCGTGTATCGTAGGCAATTAAAACAGGTTTGTCCTTACTATAGGCAGTTTCTAGATAACTAGCGATCGCTCTCGTTACTTTCCGTACATTGGGAAAAGTAAAATCATCGGCAATAATTCCGCGCCATCCATCAGTACCAAACTTTATCTTACCGGAATTGCTAGGGTTACTCATATTGCCACTCTCTCCCGTGCATTATTATTGCTATTTACTATTAGGAAGCATCCCGCAAAGCTGTGGAACAGCCACTAAGCCGCAAGTATCCCCAAGGTAATTTCTCTCACTCTACATGAGCAATGTCAACCCCCGATAGACCCTTTGTTAGTTACCACCTTTGGTCTTTATTTGCCCCCAGCCGGGGACAGGAACATTGGCATTGCCAAATGAGAAGAGGATTTATTAAAGCGCGACAACATGAACCACAAGTTAAGGCTTTATTGGCAACAGCCACACCACACCAGCGCATTGGCATTCTTGCCCAAAAAGGTGTGTATGAGTTTCATCGTCATCTTCATTGGTTAACTCAGGTTGATGGTGTGGAAAAAGTGGCGAGGTTATTGGGATTGAGTCAAACTCATGAAACAGTTAAATATCGGGTATTACAAATTTTAAGAAAATATCAAAATGCCCCTTTATTATTAGGTAAGAGGATTCTGGAATTAACTTCCGGTGATGAAGGTTTTCCTAAACCGATTGTGATTGAAAAACAAGATTATTGCTTTCGTTTATATGCCGCTATGGACTGTATATTTATTGAGTCTGATAGCACCTTACATATTTTAGATTTTAAAACTGGTAGATCGGCCTTTGACCACAGACAAGCATTAGTTTATTTACTTGCAGCCCGTTATCTTTATCCTGGCAAACCCGCAGTTGCCTCTTTTTATAATTTGGAAGTTGGCAAAAAATCGGAATTAATTACTATTAGTAATAGTGAGTTTAAAGCTTTAGAATCTGAGTTAGCAAATATTGCCCAACAACATCAAGAAGATTTACAACAATATGAAGCTAAAAATAGCAACTTCAGTCAAATATTTCCCCCGAATCCCGGAAACCATTGTCGTTTTTGTGCTTTTAGTTCTATCTGTGAATTCGCTGATTTAAAACTACCAAAATCTTATTCGATGCCAATTACAAAATCTCACCCTTCTCCTACATCTTCTTAAGATACCGGACTTATTCGAGCAATCCGGCATCTGTATCCTGCTTTTATGAAATAAATTTCCATGCCCAATTAGAAAATAAACCTTAATTACGGGTATTATATGGTTGAGGCATTCCTCCTGTTAATTTTCTAAAAATCCACTTTTTAATTTCTGGAGCTATTCAATGTCAATTTATGTCGGTAATTTATCCTATGAGGTTAGAGAAGAAGACCTCAAGCAGGTATTTGCAGAATATGGAACTGTTAAAAAAGTTCAACTACCTATTGACCGGGAAACTGGGCGTGTAAGAGGTTTTGGCTTTGTAGAAATGGAATCAGATGCGGAAGAAGAAGCCGCAATTGCTGCACTTGACAACGCTGAATGGATGGGACGTAGCTTGAAGGTTAACAAAGCTAAACCCAAAACAGATGGTGGTGGTGGTGGAAGACGGGGGGGGTGACGGAGGCGGCTATTCTCGCCGTTACTAAGTTTTAACATCCACAATAAATCATAATTTTATCAAGATAGACACAATATGTGTCTTTTTTAAGTCCTATAGCGGATTTTATCTGAGTGCTGATATTGTAGTTAAGGAACAAGTCAACTTTTTAATTTTCGGAGCTATTCAATGTCAATTTACGTCGGTAATTTATCCTATGAGGTTACAGAAAATGACCTAAGTGGGGTTTTCGCAGAATATGGAACTGTTAAGAGAGTTCAACTACCTACTGATCGGGAAACTGGTCGGAAAAGAGGTTTTGCCTTTGTAGAAATGGGAACAGAGGCAGAAGAAACAGCCGCGATTGAAGCACTTGACGGCGCTGAATGGATGGGACGTAGCTTGAAGGTTAACAAAGCTAAACCGAAAGAAGATCGTGGTGGTGGTGGTGGACGACGCGATCGCTACTAAATTTTGCCATTAAAACTCTAAGCACCATATTTTGAGGACAGAGAAAATCTCTGTCTTTTTTAATGTATATATAAAAGCTTAAATTCATGCTATTGTACTATCTCTCAACTTTTCAAGCCTACCTTCCGCACCCTAAACTGTCACACAACGAAAATTGGTCGTTTGGAGATTTGGTTTTAGCGATAGCCTACCAATATTTCTTGGTTTTGGTACAAAATACAACATTAAATGGGGATAAAAATCAGAAAAAACCGATTGTGACACCGGGGGGTGCGGAATGTGGGTTCAAGAGATTTATCAAGACCTCAGCAAGCCCTATTTATTTTTAACAAAATCTCTTAAAGAATGATAAATCAATCCCACGAAAATTAATACTAAAAGCAATATTCAATTGTTCCAAAGTTCCCACTAACCAGCCAACAGTATGAGTGGTGTAAGATTCATAGTGGTTAAACAAAATTGCAAATTTTCTTTCTAAATATGGTTTAACTTTTCCACAAATGAGGACAATTTTTAATAATAAGCCCATTGTGGGGACTGTTCCTTGATTGCTAATTAAATCTAAGAAAACAAAGTGCTGTGGTGATGATTGGTTATTAACAACTAAAAAGTTTAATAAATTACTGCAAGTTCTCACTAATAACAAATCATTAAGTTTTTGCTCATCGGCTATTAATTGATGTTTTTGCGACTTTGGTTGTTATTATTACTCATCTTTTAGTGGGGTGCTAATTGCTAAATAGGCAACTTTGGCGGCGGCTTGTTCAGCGGCTTTAATGGAGCGTCCTTTGCCTTGTCCTAACATTTTTTCATGTAGCCAAACTTCAGCAAAGAAGCGTTCATGGGTGCGGTGGGGTTGACTGACTTCTAAAACTCGATATTCTGGGAGGACTTTGAATTGTGCTTGAGTCCATTCTTGCAAGGCGGCTTTATAATTAAGTCTAGCAGGATCGAGGCGAATTTCTGTGGTTAGTTGTTGGAAATGGGGATCTAACCAAGGACGAATCAGGTTAAGATTGTTGGTACTCAGGTACAGCGCCCCTAGAACGGCTTCAAAGGAGTCTGCTAATCGTGATTCTTGACCAACATGATCAGCGGTGGCGCTACCGGCTACTAGTAAATATAATTCTAAACCATATTCTCTTGCTAGTTGGGCGAGAATGCGATCGCTCACTAAGACTGAACGAATAGCCGCAAAATCACCAACTGAACAATCAGCATAATGTTCCCATAATATTTCAGCCGCTACTAAGCGTACCACCGCATCGCCAACGAACTCTAGCTGTTCATAATTGGCAGTATCAGAGACAGTAGGATGAGTTAGTGCCAAGTCCAATAATTGCCACTTTATCGGTGCATTGATTGACAAACCGAACTTTTGGACTAAACTTTCAAGCTGCCGTTGACGGCGGGGATAAACGCTGGACATTAGGTATGTATGGAACAAAGGGATAATAACTATTAACTTAGCATTAAATTATAAAGTATAAATAGAAATACTTGATAAAAATCATGATACAGATAAATTTTTCCTAGTGGTTTAGCAATGCTAAACCCTTACCTAATTGATACTAACAATTAATTAGTTTTTTTGCTCTTTTCTTTTTCTCTGGTTTGAGTAAGGGAGCATTTAAAGCTTCATATAAATTAAACAAAAACTCAATCCTATTCAATTCATTTACAAATGGTTGGGGACGATAACATAAATCTACAGCTTTATCTAATATTTGATGTGCCTTTACTAAGTCCGGTGGCATAGTTAGGGGATCATACAAATCGGCTAAACTACTATCTGGATATTTTGCTCTTGTGTCTAAAACTGTTTGCGCGGCTATTTCTACTTTCTGTTTTTGCTTATCATTTACGTTTTCAGGAAAGGGATAGTTATTATAAACAATGGTATTGGAATAACGAAAACGACTTTCTAATCTTCCACATACATATTTTACCCATGTAATATGCATTTCTGAAGTGAGAATACCAAATAAATAGACAGTAGCATTAGGGATACAACTACAACTATTCGCAACAATATTATCTTTGTTAAATAGACCGATGGGAATATACTTTCTATTTTCAGATGAGTGTAGAGGAATAATTATATAATCACTATCAGGTTGTCTATTTTCAGTAAACAAGGTAGGAAAATCTGCCCATTTTACCGTTGATTGTTTTGTACTTGATAATCTCATTTTTTTAACTTTACTGACTCTATCGGATAATAATGGCAATTTTTTTAATTCATTAGGTTGAATATCTTTAAGCCAAAAACACCAACGTTTTTTACCATTAAGAAATTCATCAGCAGAAATAAATGGTTTAATAAATTTTTCTCCAGATGGTTCTTGAATGACATATTCTATCTTTTCTTCCTCAGTCATTAACAGGTTTCCTCCATCTGTAGGTTTACTACCATAGATCATTTCAGGTACACTAAAAATAGGCTTAGTTATCTTCAAGATAACTAAATCATTTCCTGGTGCTAAATACGGATTAATATTTTTAACTTTCCTCTCTGTTGGTTCACCCTTAATATCTAAATAATCAAAAACTCTCTTGCTTTCAATATCCTCTAAACCAAAACCAATAATTACACAATGTACAGCAGCATTACCTTTAGCTTCATTACTCCAACTAAAAGTACGATGTGCAAAATGTATTTTTATTTTGTAATTGTTATACAGCTCTTGCCAAATAATCCCAACTTGTTCACCTTGTGATATAGAATTTGTACTCACAAAAGCACAACGAATATTTGTATTTTGTATCAACTGAGCAGCTTTGATATACCAAGCACTTACATAATCTAAAACACCTGAATTTTTTATACTATTACAAACATATTGCATATCTGCTTTCTGTTCTGCATTTTGTAGCTGTTTACCAACAAATGGGGGATTTCCTAAGATGAAACTCAAGCTTTCCTTCTCTACAACGGTTTCCCAATCAATTCTTAATGAATTACCATGAACAATTTTTGCAGATTTAGTTAAAGGAACTCTGAAAAAATATTGACCAAATTCATGACTAACCTGAATATTCATTTGATGGTCAATTAACCACATTGCCACCTCAGCAACACGCACCGCAAATTCATCATATTCAATACCCGCAAATTGATCTACATTAACCTTAATAATATCTTGAATATTAATAAATTGCTGTCCATTTTTATTCAATGCTTGCAAAATTTTAATCTCTAGCTCTCGCAATTCCCGATAAGTGATAATTAAGAAATTACCGCAACCACAAGCAGGATCAAGAAAATAAAGATTAGCGATTTTTTGATGTAATTCTTGGAGTTTACCCCGATTACTTTTGACCTTTTCCAACTCTAAATGTAAATCATCTAAAAATAGAGGTTTAATCAACTTTTGAATATTTTTTTCCGAGGTATAATGAGCGCCTAAATTTCGTCTTTCCTTGGGATTCATGACCGCTTGAAACATCGAACCAAAAATAGCCGGTGAGATTTTACCCCAGTCAAAACCACAAGCTTCTAAAAACATTTCCCGCATTTTGCTATCAAAAGCAGCCGGTTGTAAAACCTCTGCAAATAAGTTACCATTCACATAGGGAAACTGAGCCAAATTAGTATCTAAATTTGTTAATCTTTTTTCCGGTGGTGTATTTAATGTATGAAAAATAGAAGCAATGTGCATTGCTAAATCACTACCATCTGATTTAGTATGTAAATCAATATATTCCCAAAAAATACCTTTATCAAAAATGCCTGTATCATCAGCAAATAAACAGAAGAGTAACCGGACTAAATAGACTTCTAAATCATGACCTCGATAACCAACTGCTTCTAGTTTATCATGTAGTTTCCCCATTAATTCAGCAGCTTGTATATTGACCGGATCTTCATCTTTATAGGTGCGTTTTTCATAACCAGCCATAAAACCGAATAAATGAACCTGATTAATAAAATCTTTTAGTTCAAATTCTGTGGTAATATTAGTATCTAAGTCGTAGAGTTTAAACTTTTGGAAATCAGAAACTAAAATATATTTTGGTAATTCATGTTCTTTTAAACCAGGGAAATAATCTTTAGCTTGCTGCATAGCTTTATCTAGACTTTTTCCCCTAGATTTATGTTCTACTAAAATTACACCTTTCCAGAGTAAATCAATAAAACCTTGTTTATTATCGGCTTTTTTTACAGATTGTTCAAATGTCGCCACCCGTCGCCGAGAAATACCAAAAACATGAAAAAAACGATCCCAAAATGATTTAGCTTCGGCATCTTCTGAGGTTTCATGTTCCCATTCTTGAGAAAATGCGATCGCTCGACTTTTGATTTCGTTCCAACTTAAAGGCATAGCTGATAATTTTGGATAAGAAACAGTGGTTTTAAGTTTATATTTTGCAGTTTCTTAATTAGAACTGGTAAGTAATTACTGTTCTAGAGAATCATATACTATATAATACACTATTTTATCACTTGCATTAAATAAATATTCAAACTTTCAGGGGTTTCAGCATGGTCACTAAATATTTTAAGTGCTTGTTCATTACTAAGGATAGGACTTGGACTACTATAGTCATTATTAAAAGCGAAACTTAATTTTTCGCTGATAAACAATTTGCTTTTATTAGAGTCTATTAAAATTAATCTTAAAAAGATTAACAAAAACCACATTTCATATTTACCTCTAAAAACTTGATCATGTTCACAATTAGTAAATTCGTCCATTTTATTGTCCATATTAATAACTATAGCTATATATTATGTCAGAAATGTTGAATAGCTCTATTCAAAATTTCATTAGCTAAAATGTTTCAGTATCCCTCATTTTCTGTAGTAATTGAAAAAACGAACTATGGAAAATAAAATCCAAAGTCCGTTTTCAAAGAGAGTCGGTAGTAAGCCGGGTTCTGTTCTCTTGCGAGGGCAGTTATCTATCTGGGATGTTTGTTACCAAACACCTCTAGCGGCTCTTTTCAAGCGGAACTGGTAAAAGACCAACCGTAGTTCCTCCGGCCTTGCTTCCAACTGGGGTTTACCGAGCCAACGCCTCTCGACGCTGCTGGTGCGCTCTTACCGCACCTTTGCACCCTTACCAACCAATAAATTGACTGGCGGTATCTTTCTGTGGCACTATCCTCACGATCGCTCGCACTGGACGTTATCCAGCAAGTTTGGTCTTTCGGAAGCCCGGACTTTCCTCAAACCAGTCTTAATGACTAATCTGCAACTGCCTACGCCGACTCTCTTCCTTATTTATTTTACATTTGATTGCCTGAAAATCGCCAGATTCAGATCCCCGACTTCTTCAAGAAGTTGAGGATATTCATAGATCACTTTTTATTCCAAGGTAACGCATAGGTCCAAGGGAGCTTTTTAATCGTAAAAGGACAATTAATAATTGACACTGGAGGAACATTCATTCCTGGCGCAATACCGATTCGCATTTCCGAAATTCGCAGCACAATTTGTAATGAAAATTCTAAATTTTTTTTGCCATCTATAAAGTCTTTGTATAACTTCTTTTGTTTATCATTCTTTTTGATGGCAGCAACATTAATTAAGGGCGAAGCTGGTTTATATGTTCCTGATTCTTTGTCTCTTTGAAATACATCTTCTGCGGTGACATTTTCAGAAATTGTCTTTTTAGGAGCAATGATTGTCGGCACTTGAGGTATGGCTAAATCGCGGGTTAAATCTGGGGATTTGCGAATCACTCTCCGAGATTGCTTGGTATGTTCAACCACGAAAGAACTATTATCCCAATCAACATATATGGCAATACTATCTGATTTATTTTCAATACTCATTGATAACTCTTTCAGATCAGTTTCTACTTTATCCAAACCATAAGTACCTGTTTTGAAGGAAATATCTACAGTGTCTTGGAGATTTTGTTCTTTCAATTGATCATCAACAGCACCTTTTTGGAAATCAACTTTTACTATATCGTCTATAGATTCAATCATGCGATTAAATGTCCAATAGACGGTAAGTATATAAATCATCAAAATAATCAGATTTTGGTCGCCACTTTGCATTTTTATAACCCTGATTTTCTACCAATTATAAAATTGTAACATGGTCTGAGCTATGATTTTTTTGATGAGATGGTATTTATTTTTTTATGCCATCATCCAAATCATCGTTCCCTTTTACCGACTGCTAATTTAGCATAACAAGTACCAAAGAGCCAATAATTAGGGTGGAGTAAGCCAATACTCATACTAATTATTCTTTACAATCCATTGATGTATGTCTAATTATAGACGATATTAAAATATTTTCATTTTATTATGAAAAGGTAGCCTAAACAAGCAACCATTTTTCAATAAAGTTTATAAATTAGTTCTTTATCAGCCATGTCTTCTTGCTTTATTGATAAACATTAAAATATCTACTTTTGGGGAGATAACCATCTTTCATTCTGACTAAGTTTTTATCACTTCTATCTAAATAGGCAAGGAAAATATGTTGAATCTGATTTGGACTGGCGTTGTTGTACTTTTCCTTCTTTGGTTGTTAGGATTCTCAATTCACCTTGGTGGTAGCTTAATCCACCTGCTTTTAGTTTTGGCACTAATTGGCATTGTCTATAACTTATTTATAGGAAGACGGATTGTATAATCACAATCGGAGAGCATTAGGTCTGCTGGTACTGATTGGTTTGATGGCATGGAAAATTCAATAAGTACAGCAGCATCAATAAACGCAAAACTGGGATTTTCTCTACTTCTCTTTTGTGATTGGGATGACTAGTCAAGTTTCCGATGTTCAAATTACCTCGCAATCCCTGAGACGATTAGCTTTACGCCATAGTATTCTCTCCTTTTTCTTTAATACCGCAATTGTCGCCATGAGTATTAATATCATTGCGGGTTTAATTGAGTAATTATAGCGATAAATAAGGTATTAAATATCTAGTCAATATTCAAGTTAAATGCACAGCAATTTACTATTTAATTAACTTGCGTGTTCCCAGTCGCTGAGTGATTCAGACTGTTGATTTTTCGCTTTAGTTTTGCGGACTGGTACTTTAGGAGTCCCAATATCAACAGGAGGAAACGACTGTTTCTTTTTCGCAGACTTAGTTTCTTGTGTATTTTTCATGGCTATTTTCAGTTCCTTAAAACTTTTAACCTTATTTACATTATCGAATTTGATTTATCAAATCCCGGACAAAATATTGAGTTTATTATTGAAAATTCATCAATCTCTAACATTCTATAATTTAGTAGGATTTGCTACAGAAAACCCTTGTTTTCTCGGTTGGATATTCCCTAACTTTACTTGAAAGTTTATTTGGTCATGTAGCTTACCAATTCTAGCTTCTAGCTTCCAATTACCAGGGCGTAGATGCCAAAATATCGCATTGGTTGATTGTGTAGATAAATGTTGATCATTTAGCCACCAGTCTATAGACTGATTTAATGTTCCACTAGCTTTGAATTCTATTTTTTGCTGTCCTTCTTCAGATGGATACAGCAGAAATAAATCCCCATTACGAGGAGAGATAATTCGGAAATTATTAGGATTAAAATGCAATTGTGGCTGTTTTGCTAACCATTGATCATACACAGGTGATAAATGGAAATCCGTAGATTTTTGATATGCAATTTTATCTTTTACAGAAAAATATTCTTGAACTACGGAAGTACAGCTAGGTGTAGGTTTTAACCCTGTAGTGGCACAGATTGGCAATTTTACCATGTTTGTTGGAGGTGGAAAATCAGCGGGGGTTTGATGTTCATGCAGATGTAACATGATTCTGTTCCACAAAGGTGCAGCCCCTGTGACACCGGAAACTTGACGCATGGGTTCACCGTTGAAATTACCTACCCAAGTAGCCACAGTATAATTACTGCTAAAGCCAACTGTCCAGGTATCACGATAATTTGAAGAAGTACCTGTTTTGACAGCGACGGGAAAGGGCAAATTTAACACTGAGTCTACACCAAAAGCTGTTGATCGGGCATAGCGATCGCTCAACATATCAATAATTAATTGCCAATTATCGGAAACTAAAGATTGAGAATTGGCAATTGGAGAACTGTTTAATGTAGTTACTAATGGTGTAATTTTTCCCATATTAGCCATAGTTAAATAAGCCCTAGCCAGTTCCCACAAATTCACCTCACCACTACCCAAAGTCAATCCTAAACCGTAATATTCAGCACCTTGATTTAGATGTGCAAAACCCAACTCATGCAGCCGATTTAAGAAAGTTTCTACACCTACCTTTTCTAATACTTTTACCGCAGGTACATTTAAAGAATTTGCCAAAGCAACTCTGACTCTGACAGGACCAAGGAAGTTATTAGTATAATCTGTAGGACTATATAATTTTGCTCCGGGAATTGCATAATGAGTCGGCACATCTGGCAAAATAGTATGAGGACTAATTACTCCTTTTTCTAAAGCTAATTCATAAACAAATGGCTTTAAGGTAGAACCTGGTTGACGCAACGCTTGAACTCCATCATTTCGTCCTAATTTCACATCATTAAAATAATCAGGCGAACCAACATAACTTAAAACCTCCCCAGAGGAGTTGTCAATTATCACCACTGCTGCATCATGGACATTATTCGCCTTTAAAGAAGAAATTACTTGTTGTACTTGTGCTTCCACAAATTGCTGTAAAGGGCGATTTATTGTCGTGCGAATAGGTGATGATTCTGTATTAGGTGTATTGTTTTTTGTTGCTAACCAAAATAAAAAATGTGGTGCAGTAATGATTCCTTTTTGACGGGTTTGAAATATCACTTTCTCCTGATATATAAGTTGCGCGTCTGCATCAGAAATATATTTTTCCTGTACCATTCTGTTTAAAACATATTTCTGTCGTTGCTGTAATCTTTTTTGATATTGATAAGGATTAAAATAAGTGGGATTATTAGGAATTGCTGCTAAAATAGAAGCTTGGGCTAAGTTTAAATCACTAGCAGGAATAGAAAAGTAAATTCGTGCCGCAGCTTCCACACCATAAATATTTCCCCCCATAGGTAAACGATTAATATAAGCAGCTAAAATTTCATCTTTACTCATTCCCGCAGCTAATCGCCAAGATAACCAAACCTCTTTTAATTTTGCAGTCATTGTCCGAGGTGAATTATCCAGCATTCTCGCCAATTGCATGGTAATTGTGGAAGCACCGGAAACAATTTTTTTATTCTCAATTGCTATTTTTATTGCTCGAAAAATTGCTTTTATATCTAACGCCCCATGTTGATAAAAATGAGCATCTTCAGCGGCTAAAATTGCGTTGATAAATTGAGGTGAAACTTGATTTAAGTTGACAACTGAGGTATTTTCTTGATCGGTAGTTAATACAGTTCCTAATGGTAAATTATTACGATCTGTAAACTCTATTGCTAATTGATGCTGGGCAATATCTATACTATGAATAGGGACAAAATAAGGGCATAATCTGATTAATAAACAGATTAATATGAAGGAGAAAATAATTTTATTCAGTTTGTAGTGGCGATTTAGTTTAAATTTGGATGATTTTATCTCATGAAGAGTTGCTAAGACTCTGAGAGTCAGAGTTTTTATGAGATGAGTGGTTAATTTCATCATAATGTTAAGAATTGTATGCTTTTTGGGAAATTGTCAGGCTAGATTAGTTATCTATATACCAATACCGTTCAAGTAAGAAACAAGTAGGTTGGGTTAAGCGACAGCGCAACCCAACAAAAGTATTGATAATGTTGGGTAACATACGTCAACCTAACCTACTAGAAATGAGGTTTTTTTAATCTAACCACAGAGGCACAGAGAACACAGAGAAAGAGAAATGTTGACATTTTATTTTGGATTGCTTTATTCACTGTAGCTAATTGCTTTTGATATTTTTTGCATTTATTTAATATGATAATTAGAAAAATCTTTAAGTTCCTGTTTGTTATCACTCTCGTATTTGGAATAACGGGTTGCAATTTTATGACTATTCAACCAGGTAAGGAAAAATTACCACCTGTTGAGTCATTAATAACGCCAAAGTTACCAGATTGGATAGAAAAAATCAGTCCTTTAGGAGATGCAAAACCTACCAGTCAAATTCGTATTCGCTTTCAGGAAGCTTTAATTCCTGTTGAAATTCTTGATAGTCCCCAACAGCAAAATTTATTAACTAAATTTGCAATTTGGCCTCCTTTACCTGGACAATTTCGCTTTTTAACTCCGCGTATGGTGGGTTTTCAAGCTGATAAAGCTATACCGGAAGCAACGCGAGTTAAGGTTACTCTCAAAGCGGGTTTAGCAGATTTAAAAAATCATCGCTTAAATCAAGATTTGGCTTGGACTTTTAATACTGAACCTATTCAAATTACTAATTTACCTGGAGTGAATCCCATTGAAAAAGCTGTAGTTGAACCCATTGATTTACAACCAAAGTTGCAATTTACCTCTAATTTAGAATTAGATTTAGATTCTGTCCAAAAGCATTTACAGTTAATTCCTGAAGGTAAAACCCAAGGTGTGGGTTTTAAGGTGGAATTAGCGAAGGAAGAAACACCAGAAAGTTTAGATCCTTTTGAAAAATTTGACCCTTCAGTCCGAAATTGGGTTTATAATCTTATTCCTGGGCAAAATTTAGAGAAAGCTACTTCTTACCGTTTAACTTTTTCTCTTGGTATTCTTCCTGCTAATGGTAATTTACCCAGTCAGAAAGAATTTGTCAGTAAATTAGCAACTTATTCACCTTTAGGATTTGTGGGAATTAAACCCTATGGAGAACCAGATTATGGGGGAACTTATGGGAGATTTACTAAAGGTAGTCCTCAGTTAGAATTTAATAACATTTTATTAGCAGATTCCGTTAAGGAAAATATTAAAATTAAGCCAACACCAAAAAATATTGATAGTGTACTGCAAATTTCGGAAGCAGATAGAATTGTCAGCATTAATCCTTATGCTTTACAACCAGCTACTACTTATACAATTAATATTGAGAAAAATATCAAAGATAAATTTGGACAAACTTTAAATAAACCAGTCACAATTAAATATGAGACAGGTGATATAGCTGGGAATATTTCTGTACCATCAGATTTGAATATTTTTCCTACAGATAAAGATTTACAAATTAATATTGATACCATTAATTTACCAGAGTCAAAATATCAAGCAGCTTATCGCATTGTTAAACCTACAGATTTGGTTTATACAAATAGTGCTAATGATTTATTACCCGAACCTGCTAAATGGCAAGATTTTAAAATTAGCAGCAAGAAAAATCAATCCCTAACTATCAATGTTCCTCTGAAGGAAAAATTAGGTAATCGTCAGGGAATGTTAGCTTATGGAGTGCAAGCAAGAACTCATCAATATCAAGAAGATGGTAAACAATTGTGGAAAGAACCAACAACTTATGGCATGGTACAATTAACCAATTTAGGACTATTTTCTCAATGGTTTCCAGAATCGGGTTTAATTCGGGTTCATCATCTGAGTGATGGTTCACCAGTTAAAGCAGCAAATATTCAAATTTATCAATCAAAATTAGCGGATAAATCTCGTCCTCAACCTGTACCCTGTGCAACTGGAAAAACTGATGATAAGGGAATTTTAATTATTGAGAATAATCAATTAACACAATGTTATCCCAAATTGCCATCTAGTTTACCACAATTATTAGTAGTTGCTAGTGAAAATCAAGACTGGGCATTTGCCAGAACGGAAGAATATACTGGTGCTTATGGTTATGGAATTGATGCTGGTTGGGAAGCTGAGAAGCCAGAATCAAGAGGGGTTATCTTTTCTGATAGACAGTTATATCAACCTGGAGAAAAAGCTGTCTTTACTGCTTTTGCAGATTATTTAGAAAATGGGAAAATCCAGGAAGATAAAAATTCCGTTTATCAAGTAACTTTAGTCAATACTAATGGCAAGAATACAGATTTAGGCACAAAAACCACTAATGAATTTAGTACATTTTCTTTAGAGTTACCAATTCCTAAAAATCAGCCTTTAGGATTTTATACTATCAAAGCTAAAGGTAACAAGGGACAAGAAATTTCTGGAGAGTTTCGGGTAGCGGAATTTAAACCTCCCAATTTTAAAGTTGATTTACAGCTAAATAAAGAATTTGCAGTAATTGATGACAAAATTGATGTGCAAGTAGGAAGTAATTATTTATTTGGTTCCCCAGTGGAAGGAGGAGAAGCTAAATATTTTGTTACTCGTCAACAGACTAATTTTATCCCTAAAGGTTGGGAAGAATTTAGTTTTGGGAGACAATGGTTTTGGCCAGAAGAAAGTCCGAATGTTCCTAATGATGTCTTACAAACTAACACTAAATTAGATCCTAATGGGAAAAGTAATCAAACTGTAACTGTAGCTAAAGATTTACCCTACCCCATGACTTATCGGGTAGATGTGCAAATTAGTGATGTTTCTAATTTATCAGTTGCTAATTCCCAAACTTTTACCGCTTTACCTAATAATAGACTGATTGGTTTAAAAAGTAATTTTGTCGCTGACGCTGGTAAGGATTTTCCTGTAGAGTTTATTGTTACGGACGCAACGGGAAAACCTCTAGAAAATCAAAGAATACATCTGGAATTACAACAGATGAAATATAGCAGCGTTACCAAAATTGTTGAAGGTAGTAAAACTCCACAAAATCAAGTTGAATATCAGACAGTTGGGAAAACAGATATTACATCTACGAATATTCCCCAAACAGTCAATTTGAAACCTACAGTATCAGGTTCATATCGCATTCGCGCTAATTTTAGTGATAGTCGAGATGAGATTACAGCTACAGATTTACAAATTTGGGTGACAGGAGAAAATCAAGTATTTTGGGGTGAAGAAGAAAAAGATAAATTAGAAGTAAAATTAAATAAAAAAGAATTTAAACCTGGAGATACTGCTACAGCTTTAATTCAATCTCCTTACCCAGAAGGAGAATTATATTTTGCAGTCATTAAAGATAAACCTCTCTATCAACAAGTGGTTAAAATTAAAGGAGGTGCGCCCCAAATTCAGTTTCCAATTACGCCAGAAATGTTACCTAATGCAGCAGTAGAAGCGGTATTAGTTAGACAAGGTAAACCACTTAATCAAGTAGAACCGGGAAGTTTAGAAAATTTAGCCAGAATTGGTTTTGCAGCTTTTAAAGTTAACTTAGAAGATAAATATTTAAAGGTACAAATTAACCCAGTTGAAAAATCTTTAGAACCTGGAAAAGAAGAAACTGTAGAACTGGAATTAAAAGATGATCAAGGAAACGCCACCAAAGGACAATTTACTGTCATGGTGGTAAATGAAGCGGTGTTACAACTAACTGGTTATCGTCCGCCAAATTTGGTAGATACTGTTTATGCGGAACAATCAATTTCTACCCGATTTAGTGATAATCGTCGTGATGTTAAATTAGCACCATTACCGCAAATTTTACCTAAAGGTTGGGGTTATGGTGGAGGTTTATCCAATGCTTTAGCAAATACTCGGATTCGTGAAGATTTTCAAGCTTTAGCTTATTACAATGGTGCTGTAATTAGTGATGAAAATGGTAAGGCGAAAATCAGCTTTAAATTACCCGATAATTTAACAACTTGGCGAATAATGGTGGTGGCTACAGATGGAAATTTGCGGTTTGGGAATAGTGACGCAACATTTATCACCACAAAGCCATTAATAACTAATGCTATCTTGCCACAATTTGCCCGGATTGGCGATCGCATTTTGGCAGGTTTATCCGTCACCAACACCACCACCAACACCGGAAATCTGAATATTAATGGTGAACTTAGCGGTTTTCTCAACTTCGCCGAAAATAACCCCAAAACCACGACATTACAAGCAAAAGCCGAGTCAGCAACCCAAGCTTATCGTTTTCCCATGGTAGTGGGTAATGTGGGCGAAAGTAAAGTTACATTTACCACCCAATTAAATAATATTGCTGATGGTTTTACTGTCCCCTTGGAAATTAAACCTTTAGAAATTACCGAACAAGTTGTGGAAACTGGTGTAAGTGAAAGACAGGTAAAAATTCCCTTGAATATTGCTAAAAATACCTTTCGTGAAGCCGGAGGTTTAGATATTCAATTAGCCAGTACCTTAATTCCCGCAATTAAAGCCCCTGCAAAACAAGTTTTAGAAAATAATGATTTACCATTTGCAGAACCAGCCGCAAGTCAATTATTAATTGCTGCAAATCTGCAAACTCTCACCCAAAAATATAATCAGACATTTGCAGAATTTAATCCTCAACAACAAGCAAAATTAGCAATTGCACAATTACAAAAATTGCAAATAGCAGATGGTGGTTTTGCAGCATTTCCAGGACAAGAAAAATCAGATCCTTGGGTTTCTACTTATGCTGGAGAATCTTTAGTTATAGCTAATCAAAGCTTTCCTGGTGTAGTTGATAGTAAAATTATCTCTAGTCTGAGAACTTATTTACAAAATGTTCTCGCTAACCCTGGACAATACGACTTTTGTAAACAGAAACTTTGTAAATCTCAACTGCAACTAAATTCTTTAATTGCCTTAGCACAATTAGGCGATAAACGCAATAGTTTCTTATCAGATATTTATCAACAACGTGATAATTTTGATCTAGTTACTCAAATCAAATTAGCCAGATATCTATATCAATTTCCTGAATGGCAAAATCAAGCCCAAATCATGCGGTTGGAGTTCCAAAAGAATATCTATGAAACTGGACGTACCGCAGTTGTAAACTTACCCAAAACTTGGAGTTGGATGAGTTCAAATACTGTTACCCAAGCCCAAGCTTTACAGTTATTTATTGATCAAAAAACCAACCCAGAAATCATTGACAAATTACTGCAAAGTCTGCTAAATTTACGCAGATATGGCACATGGGAATCTAGTTATAATAACGCCCAAGCCCTCACAGCTTTAGTGGAATATAGCCAACTCCAACCCACACCACCTAATTTTATGACTACGGTAAAATTAGCAAATCAGAAATTAGGAGAAACTCGATTTAATGGTTATCAAAATCCTAACTTACAAATAAATATTCCCATGAATCAATTACCTCAAGGTAAACGTGATTTATGGTTACAAAAATCTGGAAGAGGTAGATTACATTATTTAGTAGCTTACAACTATCGTTTACAAGGAAATCAACCAGGAAGATTTAACGGGTTACGAGTAACGCGAGAAATTAGTAAAGTTAATGAAGAGAAAACTATTCAAAAAATTGGAATGTATGCTTTTGATAAACCTTTAACTCTACAACCTGGACAAGTTTTTGATATTGGTTTAGAAGTAATTACAGATCATCCTGTAGATCATGTAGTCATCAAAGATCCATTACCCGCAGGTTTTGAAGCAGTAGATGATAGTTTTCAAACTGCGACACCAGCATTACAAGCAAAGGCCGATAATTGGCAATTAGGATATAAAACTATCTATAAAGATCGTATAATTTCCTATGCAAATCATCTCGAACCAGGAGTTTACAGTTTACATTATTTAGTCCGTTCCGTGACTCCCGGAACATTCATTTGGCCTGGTGCGGAAGCACATCTTCAATATGCACCAGAAGAATTTGGACGCAGTGCAGACTCCACATTAAACATTTCAAGTAATTAATTCTCTTTTCTCCGTGTCCTCTGTGTCTCTGTGGTTCGTGATTCAGCTAACAACGAATCGCACGCCATATCCCTATTGACTTTTGAACACACTCCCAGTAGTGTACTGTTGGGTAAATGTACTAATCTTCCTCCACTCCCAACTGCTGGTGTCATGATATCCGATAATGCTTGAGGAATGGTTTCTTTAGATTCTGGGGGTATTCTGTATAGTTAAAGTTTGCACATTGTTGATCTAGAGTGTGGATTTTTAGTTGTTTGATGGTGCGACTCAGGAAGAATTCGTTTTCACTAAAGTATAAATATGTTGACATAGTAGTGCGGCAATTGTATTGTCGTATATGAGCGATCGCTCTACACCCACTATAATTTTGTTTGCAAGGGAAAGCAGAGATTAGAGAAAACAGCACTTTCGTGTAGACTGTAAGAAGTAGTACAGGTTACACTAAATAAGTAATTAGTAATACAGTTGATTTTTTTAAGAATCACTGATTTATCAATAGATATCTAACGTTTTATGAACATACAAGATATTCAGGACAGTGTTAGGATTGGTGTGGAAATTTCCGTTATTCTTAGAACAGGCCATCAGTTTTCTGGCGTTCTTAGTGAGATAAGGGAGACGAGCATTATTTTACGTCAAGCATCTGGCGCAAAAATGCCTTTGGCTGCTGAAGCAATTGATTGTATTTTCCCAATACCAATTATAGATACCTCTACTGTTTTACCTACCCATTCATCCATCTCTTCTAATCTACAGAACAAACCTGACTTACAAACCTCTTCATCAGCTTTGAAAACTGAGTTAGAACTTGCCATAAATAATAATATTCCTATATATTCTCTTGAGGTTGTTACTAAATTAGTGGAAATTGATACTCGTTTTGATACAGCAATTACGCAAGCAAAATTTGATCCTTTACCACCTGACTTTATTACACCTCATGAAATCACATCTTTGCTCTACTCAGCGGAAAAGAAGAATATGTTAGAAGCATGGGATAAGGTAAAAAATCAATATGATCATGCTATTAAAAACAAAGATAGTCAACTACTTAATCGACCAATTGAAAGTTGTGAACAACTCATCAAAAAATATCCTAAATTGGCTTCTTCTCGATTTAATTTAGGTTGTCTGTACTATCAAAAGGGGCAAAATCGTAAAGCTGTTGAAGTCTTTGAATTAGCTGTTTCTACATCAAAAGACCATCGGGTATTGTACAATTTAGCAGCCATAGTTTTAAAATCCGATCAAGCTAAAGCTTGTTATGCCTTACATGAATATTTTAAACTCTCTTCACCATCACAAAATATGGTGGCTTGGTATAAATTTATTGATTTAGCACTGCAATCAGGCATAATTAATCAACTTAGCAATCTTTATGAAAAAACTATTGAGGATAGTAAAGAAGATGACAGTCGTTTAATAATTGAAAGTGCTGTATTTGCACTCAAAAAGTATAATAAAGAAAAAGAGGCACAAGAATTAACTGCTGCTTTTATTAAGCACTATTTGGAACTTGAGAAATTGTCAAATATTCTAAAATCAATGCTATTTAATCTTGATGTAGAAGCAAGTCAAGCATATCTTAAACAAGAACAAGAATTAAAGCAAGCCCAAGAACAAACTAAACGTTATGAAAATAAAATTAAACAACAAAAAGAAATTGAAAGTTTAATCAACTACGCCCAAACTTTAGCCAAACGCAAACAATACAATCAGGCTATTGTTGAAATTCGTAAAGCTCTTGAAAAAGACCCTGAACATACTTTAGCTCAAAATCTTTTAACAGAATATCGTGAAGCAGATAAAGAACGAGGATTACCAACAGGTTCGGGTGATTATGCCCAAGCTAAAAGGGCTGAGATTATAGATAAAAATTTAAAGAAAGCGGAAAAATTCTATCGTCAGGCTATTAAAAACAATGACAACGGTGAAGCTGCTGTTAAAGATTTAGCTGCACTTCTTACAAGGCAGAACAGGGATGAAGAAGCAATAAAAATTTTAACCGATTATAGACCAAAATCATTAAACAAAAAAAGTATTGATAACCAATTACTAAATATATACGGACACGCTAAAATGTATTGTAACGCCTTGAAGCTACTAAATGATACATTGAAATCAACTCCTCAATATGATTTAAAAAAAAGAGCTAACATTTTAAATCAAATTTCTGTTTGTCAAGTAAAAGAAGAAATGTTTGATGAAGCAGAAAAAACTCTTTCTCGTATTTTAGCCATTAGTCCTACTAATATCACGGCAAAAAAATGGCTTGAAGCATTACAGCAAGCAAAAAAAACTGGATTTTATGCTCGTTTAGAAGAAATATTTATTGTTCAAGATGTGTTAAATGAAAGTGGTACGAATATTAGTAAATTTCTTGAGTTTTATTTAGATCGCTGTGAATACCAGGGAGTTGATGAAGTTAAAATAGCCAATCGTAATTTTTCTGAAGAAGACTTAAAAAAACTAAAAGGTTTAATTGAAGGTGCTGGTAGAAAAAGACCTGGATTGAGAGCGCAACACAACTTATCTGCTGCTAAGTTATTACTTAATTTTGAGTCAGAGGGGGAACAACAAAAGATTCGTTTTTATTTACAACATTATGCAGGTGATATGGGAGATTCTTGTCTTTTAGAACAAAAACCTCAAGATGTAATTTTATCTTACTATCAGGAAGCATTTGCTATTGCTCCTAAATGGGAATGGAAACTTGGTGAAAGATTATCACGATCCCTAATGTTGTTATGCAATAAATCTTCAGAAGAAATAGTTTCTGAAAATATACCAAAGCCTGAAGAATGTTTAACAGAAGCAATCAAAAAAAGTAGAGGTCGTATTGTAATTGAATATCTACTCATTCTGTCTCTTAATAATCCAATTGCAGAATTTATTTTAACACTTATTAATAAAGATAAAGATCTAAATAAGAATGTTCAATCCTTATGCTACGAAATATTAGGTGAATCAGGTGAATCGAATCTAGATTTTCAAAAATTTACAGAATTGTGGGGACGAACTCGTGATGTTTTAAATAGACGAACTGAGGAAATTATTAGAGATTTAAGTTTATTAGAATCTTCAGCTAATGATTTAGGATTATTAGAATACCAAATTAATCAAATACAATCTATTATTCAAAAAATACGTGTATCTTTAGATAAACGTCGTCTTAATGACATTAATAAAGTTTTAGGTTTTATGTTTGATTATAGGCAACAAAAAACTTATACAGAAAGAGAGAGATTAGTAACAGTTATTAAAAAACAAATTAATCAACTAGCGGATGAAATTGAAAAAGAACCTACTAAATATTCTTTAGAATTATTTTATCCTTATTTGAAAATTTTAGAGAAAACAATTGAAGAACATTTTAAAGAAATTCAGATGCTAGCTGAACCTAATGAACTTCAAACTAACTTGTCCATTGATTCTTACACACCTGATGAGAACTCAACTATTAAATGTCAAATTACAATTACTAATGAAAATGGAAGAAGTCCGGCAAGTTCTATAAAAATTTATGTAAAGCCCTCCCCTAATAATGAATATAGTATTCAAAGTAAAGATATTGATGTTACAGAAGCATTATCTGGAGGTCAATCGGTTACTTGTCAAATTCCCGTAACTATTACGGAAATTGCAAAAGAATCACAAGTATTTACATTGTACTATGAACTATCTTTTATTACTCGTAGAGATGAGAAGAAAAGAAGTGAGGATACACAGTCTATTAAGCTTTATTCAAACACGGAGTTCAAAGACATACAAAATCCTTATGCTACTTATGCACAAGGGAGTACGGTAGAGGACAAAAATATGTTTTATGGACGGGATCAATTAATTAATGTTTTACTATCTTCTATCCGTAATGCCTCCTCTGCTAAGAGTTTAGTAATATACGGACAAAAACGTGCTGGGAAATCATCTGTACTTTACCACTTAAAACAACAATTAGGATTACCTATAATTCCTGTTTCTTTCAGTATTGGCGATATTATTGGAGATGATTTCTCAGTAGGCACTTTTCTATATCGAATTATCCAATGCATAGAAGATGCTTTTGAAGACCTAAATGATCAAGGTTATCCAGCTATTGATGTTAAACGTCCTACATTAGATGAACTTCAACAAAATTCGCAACTTCAATTTCAGGATTATATGACTAACTTACGTAAAAGTTTAAAGAAAGTAGAGGCATATAAAGATGCTAAAATAATGCTTTTGATAGATGAATTTTCTTATATTTATGGTGAAATTATGCGAGGACGTATTCAAGATACATTTATGAAATCGTGGAAGGCTTTGCTGGAAAAACGACATTTTGGAGCAGTTTTGGTAGGACAAGATACAATGCCCCAATTTATTGCTCATTTCCCTAATGAATTTCAAGTAGCAGAAAGCCAGCGTATTTCTTATTTAGCAGATGATGATGCCCGTTGTTTAATTATTGATCCAATTCGTATTATTGATACCAGTGAAAGTCGTTATAAAGGAGATGCTGTTAATTTATTACTAAGATTGACAGCAGGTAGTCCTTATTATATTCAGATATTTTGCAACCGATTAGTTGAGTATATGAACCGCAAAAAAGCTATTTATGTAACTGATGCAGATATTGAAACTGTAAAGGAAACATTAATTGGTGGACATAATTCTCTTGATGATTCTGTATTTGATAATTTAATTAGTGCAGGTGATAGTAGTATTGACAACATTAGTAGAGAAGATGCGTTATCTGTTTTACGGGATATTGCTCAAGGTTCACGCATTCAATCTCATTGTGATCGCTCTGCTATTAATTTCCAAACTTCAAAACCTATAGATCAGATTCTAGATAATTTAGTAGGACGAGAAGTAATAGAAAAACAAGGTACTTCTCTTTATAAAATTAAAGTTGGTTTATTCAAAGAATGGTTACTAGCACATCAATAAAATAGACAAGGAGATTTATAACCATGCAAGATTATTTTTATAATCCCTTTGCGAATAACGGCAACATTGTTTATGATGATAATTTTGTCGGTCGTCAAGACGAAATCAGAACTATTCAACAACGAGTTATTAATTCACCACAAGCAGGTTGTTTAGCTATTGTTGGTGCGCCTAGAATTGGTAAATCTAGCTTAGTTTATCATACCTTAATCTATCCTAAAAATATTCTTGCTGAACGTAAAATATTAACATTTAGAATTAACCTTCCAGATGTAAAAAATCATCAAGAATTATTTCGAGAGTTCGTGAAACAGACATTAGAGTCTTTGGATGATGCTGATTCAGAAGATGAATTTATCCTTATTAAAGGAAAATCATTACTTGAGAAAAATCTTCAGTGGCTGGACCTTCAATCTGAAGTTCGTAAGTTTTTTAAAAAGCTTAAAAGATCTAATTGGCGGATAATTGCAGTAATTGATGAATTTGATCAAGCACGCCATATCTTTAAAGATGGTGTAGGATTTCAAGCATTGAGAGAATTAGCATATCAACCCGAATGGAGTATATGTTTGGTTACAGTTTCAAGGCGTTATTTGTATGAGATCGGTAATCAAGTAGATATCTCCAATCTTCCTGGTATTTTTAAAGATGAAATTTTACGATGTTTTAGTCAAGAAGAATTAAGAACTTTATTAAACAAACTACAAAAAATTGATTTCGATGTTACTAATGAATGTTTTCAGTTTATTTGGGACAATACAGGGGGACACCCTCACCTAGCTTCAGCTTTATCATTTGAATTAGCTAACTCATGGTTAAATAGTCAGAAATATAATTTAGAAGAAAGCTTGCAAGAAGCTACATCTGAATTTTTGAAATATTATGATAATTTAATAGATATTCTCAAAGAAGATGATTCTCTCGATAAACTACTTCAAATATTGTTTGGTCCTGTAATTACAGCCACCAAATTTGATGCAGAAAAATTTGTTAGATATGGATTAATAAAACCTAATAATTATGGATATTATCAAGTTTTTTCATCTCATTTTGAAAATTATCTCAGATTAGTAGAACGTTCAAGAGATTTATGGCCTCTTTGGCGAGATACGGAAAGAAAGCTCCGTTCTTTAATTACTGAAATTATGGAAACCGAGTATGGAGAAGATTGGCCTTCCCAATTAGAAAAATCTCGTCCTAAATTAAAAAAAATGATTGATCAATTTCGAGAAGCACAAGAAAAGGAAAAGAAATCATTTGGAGGACGTGCTTCAACTAACTTACTAGACTTCTCTTATCCAATGAATTTATATGAAATTATTTCATCTCATTGGAATTTATTTGAAAAGATTCTCAATCAGGATAAAAATTATTGGTCTGCTCGGTTTCAACTTCTGGCTAAACTCCGTAATCCAATGGCTCACATAAGAGATGAAATTATACAAGAGCATGAACGTCAAATAGCTGAGGGATATTGTCAAGAAATCCTTTATAACTTGGAAGAATATAAAAGAAGAATCTACAGCAATCCGAATTAAATACTGAAAAAATACCTAATTTGGATAAATTTAGCAAGTGTATCTTAAAAATACTCATGTATACACTTTTCATAGATAAAAAATATCCAACAATCATAATGTTTTTGTCCTTGCAGTCAACTAAATATGAAGTATGCGATCGCCCCTCCATTACTATAGGCGATCGCTCTCATCATTAGTATAATCCCCCACTGGAAACATCAATTTTGGCAATCTGATTCCGACAATATTCTTGCGTCGGTGTCACAGAAACAACTTCCACCTCTACAGGTTTTTCTGGAGTGGGGTTAATAATAAACTCACTTGGTCCTTGATGCGGTTTTAGAGGATTTCCCCAGTCATAAGTATAACCTAAACCAGACCAAGGATAATATTCTTTTTTGGCATTGGTGTAGGAATTGGTGTATATTGCCTTAACAACAGGACTACTATCAGGAACAGGTAAAGGTAAAAGATTACAACTAGAATCGTTAATTTCTCCATCAATACATGGTCTCATCAAATCTTCGGCTTTTACCCACATTTCCACAAAATGAGTTTTAGTGGAATATTTATTTAAGATTAGTCCTAAATACTGCTGTAACCGCAATGAGAGTTCAACATTATCAGGAATATTGCTATCAATTGCTTGATATTTTTGACAAAATTCTTTTACTTGTGGTACTGCGGTAAACCAAGTTTGATAAGGTAGCAATTTCTTTGCACCTATTGGCCAATCTGTACTTGGGTTACTTGTGTATTTCCAAGTTGACATCAAATATTCTACTTTGCCATTATTTGATCTCGATTTTACTTGGGGATTATTTGGAGATAAAGCCCAAAGATTATTAACTACTTCATCTGCTAATGGTTGTTTGGCATCTTCAATACTATCTGCTAATGTTTTGGTGAGAACATTATAAGTTTCTGGTTGATATTGCAATAGATAGTCATAGACATTTTGGCTTACTTCTAATTGGGCTAATTCTGCTTTGAGGATTGGAGTATTGTTACTAGTAATTCCTGCTGCTAATACTCTATTTTGCCACCCGAAAACTAAAAAGGCACAACAAAGTAAGCCTACAAATAATTTGTACTGCCAATTTTTCATGGTTAATCACTTGGTACTTGGAATTTTGTATCGAAACAGATTATACATGAAGATACTATCAGTTTTGTAGTAAGAATTGTTAATAAATCATTAAAAATACTGAATTACGTATTATAAATACAGAACTAATATTTGATTTTAAAAAAGATACGTAGGTTGTGTTAGCGACAGTATAACGCGCCATGATCAATGAAAAAGACGGAAATTGGCAATGAACAATAACCAATCAATTAGACGCTTACCCAATCAACGTTGGCAAATTGCAGCAACAAATCCCGAAGCCAGTTTAACATTAGCAAATTTAATGAATATTTCCCCCATTATTAGCCAATTGTTAATTAATCGGGGGATGAAAAACCCAGAAGATGCAAAAATATTTTTAGATCCTGAATCTTTAAATTTACCTTCTCCTTTGGAGGAATTTCCTGATTTAGCTGCAAGTGTGGAATTATTGGAAATGGCGATCGCTAATCAAGATAAAATAGCTATATGTGGCGACTATGATGCAGATGGTATGACCAGCACTGCTTTACTACTCCGCAGTTTACGCGCGTTAGGTGCTGATGTTGATTATGCTATCCCCAGTCGAATGCACGATGGTTATGGCATTAATAACCGCATTGTTCAAGAATTTCATGATGAAGGGGTGAAACTAATTCTCACTGTAGATAACGGAATTTCTGCCGTTGAACCAATTACCAAAGCTAGAGAATTGGGTTTAAAAGTTATTATCACAGATCATCATGATATTCCCCAAATATTACCCCCAGCTAATGCAATTCTTAACCCGAAACTAATCGCTGAATCTTCTCCCTATCGAGGTGTGGCTGGTGTGGGTGTGGCTTATATTTTAGCCGTTTGTTTAGCCCAACAATTAGGCGAACTCAAAGGTTTAGTACAGCCCCTTTTAGCCCTATTTACATTAGGAACTATCGCCGATTTAGCCCCTTTAACTGGTGTGAATCGTCGCTGGGTAAAAAGAGGTTTAAATATATTATCAAAATCTACTTTACCAGGGATACAAGCATTAATTCAAATTGCCGGAGTTCAAGCTAGTGAAGGAGAAAAAAATCAAAATTCAAAATCTTTAAAACCCGAAGATATTGGTTTTCGATTGGGACCAAGAATTAATGCTATCGGCAGAATTGGTGATCCCCAAATTGTCATTGATTTACTCACAACTGATGATTTTAGTATTGCACTAGCCAAAGCTATCCAGTGTGAACAAACTAATACTCAACGTCAACAAATGTGCGAAGAAATTGAAAAAGAAGCCATTTCTATTGTTGAAGATTTATATGTAAACTCTTTACAAAAAGACCGCGTATTAGTTGTTATCAAAGAAGATTGGCATCATGGTGTTATTGGCATTGTGGCTTCCCGTTTATTAGAACGTTATGGTGTTCCCGTTTTTATTGGAACTTACGAAAATGAAGGCATAATTCGGGGTTCAGCGCGGGGAATTCCTGAATTTCATGTATTTGCAGCTTTAGATACTTGTCGGGATTTATTAGGTAAATTTGGAGGACACAAAGCTGCGGGGGGATTTTCTTTACCAGCAGAGAATTTACCAGAATTTCGGTTGCGGTTATCTGCATTTGCAAATCAGTGTTTAGAACCTCAACACCTTAAACCGCTGTTGAAAATAGATACTCAAGTTAATATTCACGAAATTAATCAGGATCTTTTTCAACAGTTAAATATTCTTCATCCCTGTGGTATTGATAACTCAGATCCAATTTTTTGGACTGCGAATGTTCAAGTGATTGAACAGAAAATAGTTGGTAAAGGTCATATTAAATTAACTGTATCCCAAACTATAGACAATCAGCGTCAAGAAATTAAAGGCATAGCATGGCGTTGGGGTGATTATTTTCCCTTACCATCAAGATTAGATATTGCTTACAAACTCCGAGAAAATAACTTTAATGGTAAAACTACCATTGAAATGGAGTTAATCGGTGCAAAACTCCCAAATCACGTTGCTGAACTTTTTGCTAATTCATCAAAACCACCACGCGCTAGTTTTGAATATAAACAGCGTCAATATACCTGTGGAATCTATGAAAATGGTATGAGTAGGGAATTAAGAGTTAAGAATTCTGAAGGTAAAGTTTTAGTTATGCAACCAGAAGATAAATTTGGTCTGTTAGGTTTCAACCGCGACAATGCAGAACAGATAGATCTGTCCCAACCCATCTATGAAGGAATTGTACAAACTGCAATTCAGGCTTTATCAACTTCTGTACAGAATTAAAGATTTAAAACTTTTTTAAGCGGGGATTTAAACCCCGATGATCCTAAATGGGTAATTGGTGATTAAATAAACCATTACCCATGACCCAATCTACAGGTTGCCGTTGCGAAATGCTAGAACGAAGATTACTATAGGACCGGAAACCACGATTAGTCCCACGCAAGTTAACTGCAAGACAACTTCCCAATTGATGTTAGCTAAAATCTCCATTTTTTCCTCCCAATGATTTTAATGGTTTAAAAAGATTTAATAATTCAATCGTAAAACCCGCAACTTATCATATCTGTTTAGGGGATCTAAAATTTAATTTAGTTCACAAAATTATAGAAAAAGTCATAAAAAAGTAGAATATAGCAGGAGGTAGGGGCGCAGGGTCTGCGCCCTTTGTCAGCAGTCAGGAGTAAAATCCTTTTGTTGTCAGAGTTTCATGATTGATATCCTAATCACCCTATACAGGGGTATAACAGGAAGATTAACTATACATGGGTATAATAGGAAGATTAAAAGGTTAAAAATATGGCTACTTGGCAATGTATATCTCAGTGTGGTGCTTGCTGTAACCTAACACCAGCAGATCGTCCAGACTTAGAAGAGTATCTTTCACCACCGGATTTAGAACTTTATCTCAGTATGGTCGGCGAGGGGGGATGGTGCGTAAATTATGATCATGGTGCGCGGGAATGTAAAATCTACTCCACCCGTCCCCGGTTTTGTCGTGTGGTAGCAGAGACATTTGAAGAGATGTATGGAATTGAAGCGGAAGATGTCAACGATTTTGCCATTGATTGCTGTCGTCAGCAAATTGAGGGGGTTTATGGCGATCGCAGTTTAGAACAAATCCGTTTTGATCAAGCTGTCGGTTTTTGATTTAATTCATATAATTATTCTCTCATTGTGTTTTTAAGCGCAGTAATCAATGGGAGATTCACCTTGATGTACCTAAGTTTTGCTACTGCTTACAAAGTTTCTATGCGATCCCATATATCTAACAATAATTTCAAGCTAGATAAATGATTCATTGATTCACATCGCTTTTTTAACGCATCTAGATACTTTTTATCCGCTACAACTTTTGGATCTTTTTTACTGTAGGACAAACCAAATTCTGTGAGATATTCTTTGAGATAACGTTCATGAAATTTCGCTTTTGTCCTAAAAATATATCCAGGTGGAAAGGAGGACATTTCTTCAGGATCATTTACCAAAATATCGTAATATGCCTGAAACTCCGATAAAACTGGAGAACTTCCAATTGAACTGTATTCGTTAGGAATTTGGGCATTACCTAATGCCCATGTTTCAATACAGCAATGCTGAATTATTATATGAATCTCTGTTTTTGAGCTTTCTGTAAATAAAAAGCCTTTAAGACTGGCGGAAAATTAGCAAAAAATTCTTTAGAATTCTGAACTTCATCATCTTCAATATTAACTGGTATTTCAGAAGGATCAAAACCAAGTCCAATCATCGATTGTTGACGAGTTTCAAAGTTAAATATTAATCTCTCAAATGCTTTACGAACTGGAATAATCAAATCTTCTTCTGAAAGAAGAGTAATTGCACTTTCAGTTCTTTTCAATTTAGGCAATTTTTCATTATTAAATTTTGAATCTAAGCCACTGCGGAGAAGTATCTCTAATTCAGAATTATCATCATATCGAACTAGTTTTTCATACACAATTTCAGTCTGTTTTGACTCATTTACATTTAGAAGAATTTCTTCGTTTTTGATTGAGGAACTTTCTAATTCCCACCTATAATTTTGTCCTAAATGAGAGAAATTGATACTCCATTCTAAATCATCTAAGTTACGATTTCTACCTTTTGCAACATCACAAATCAAGTCAAGTGCCTTTAAAATTCTTGTCTTTCCAACTCCAGAACCACCGACAAGTAAATTTAGACTCTCAAATTTAACTTCCTCAATGTGCCAATTTTGCTTATTGTTAATGAATTTAAAACTCTGTATTTTCATTCTTCTTACTTTTCTTAATAAATAATTATATAGGGAATCTAAAAGAACTTCTTACATGAATATCTTCAATTCGCTCTATATCCGGTATTTTAGCACTCAAAGTTATGATCAGAGATTTTGTTTTAGATTACTTTTTAATATCATTAATTAAGCGCGTATTCTCATCAATAATCTTTATGCAAAAAATAAATGTTGCTATTTGCTTGATATTGCCTCTTGATGAGTATAAGCAGAGCGATCGCAGTTTGGAACAAATCCGTTTTGATCAAGCTGTCGGTTTTTGAGAAATCCAGTTGCAATTTATGACAACAATATGAGAAAATGAAAAGAATATGAAAACAACCTAGAGACAATATTAGCGCCTGTGAAACTTGATACTCCACCTGTCAGCATTTCCACCCTATCTGAAACTGAAAGCCAGTTACATCAGACCATACTCAAGGATCATCCCCAACCGAAAGAATCTGTATTTATGGTCTTTGGGACGACCTTCATTACAATTTTTCTCGCAGAAATTGGTGATAAAACCCAACTTTCCACCTTATTAATGAGTGCCGAATCTCATGCCCCTTGGGTGGTTTTTCTTGGTTCAGCGGTAGCATTAATTACTACCAGCCTACTGGGAGTATTATTAGGTGGTTGGATATCCACAAAACTTAGCCCGAAAACCGTCGAGAAATCAGCCGGGGTGATGTTGCTGCTAATTTCCCTGATGTTGGTGTGGGATGTGATTCAGGGTTAATACTTATAAATATTGTGAACTGGGGAATTATGAACTGGCATCTTTTAGGACTAAGCTTTGTCACAGTATTTCTATCAGAATTAGGTGATAAAAGTCAGTTAGCAGCGATCGCACTTTCTGGACAAGGACAATCTCGAAAAGCTATATTTTTTGGTACAGCGGGCGCTTTAGTATTAACAAGTCTCCTGGGCGCATTGGCTGGTGGTGCAGTGTCCCAATTCTTACCTACACGCATTTTAAAAGCGATCGCCGCCGTCGGTTTTGCCATCCTCGCCATCCGTCTATTATTACCCAACAGTGACGAGGAATAATTCAAAAAGCAAAAAACTCTGACTTTAAGCTTCCCGCCAACACCAATTTAAAAGCACACCTCCTCCGACCACCTTCAAGACTTCCAACAGAAAATAACCGCCGTGCAATAAATTCATTGTTGGTGGCATTGAATCACGAGGGAGTAGGCTAAAATTAGCCCCCAGAGCGCACATTTGGGGAGTTAGGAAATAAGTATCTAGAAATACGATTATTAACAGAAGTCCAGATAAAGCAATGATACCCAAACGCCAATTAGATTGAGTTTTGCTAATAGCTAACACAGCAGTTAAAACCACAGCAGCAGACAATAATTCTAAGCGATTAAAATTCCCAAAAACCACATAACCGACTGTAGAAAAATTTGCCTCATTCATCATCCCAGCAACAGCAAGACTAGGCATAATTACCCAATCTAACACCAGACTAGCACTCAGCCAAAAGCCCAAAGTCAACAGAATAGCTGTTTGCCAAGTTGACCTTTTCAAATCGAGGTTAGAAATAGCGTTCATAAGAATAATTGCTTTGTTGTATTCTTAGAGTCTAACTAAAACAATGATTTTGACAACAAATATCAATTAACTGTTACAAACCAAAAAATAGCGTTATTAAAGCGGTTTCAGACGATTTTGTAAACAAATTTGAAGTTTGATTAACAAATAATTCAAAAATCTGCAAAACTTAATGTCTTTGCGCCCAGAAAATCCAATTCAATAGATTGACTGTTTTAGTATTTAAGATTTGCTAATGCTAACCAAAATTCTATATCTGCTGTAAGCATAAAGATTCTTATCAGATAGTTTTTAATTGAGTTTTGTAGTTTTTATAGATACTTGTATTTTTAAATTAAATCTTGATTTTTTCCTTATTTTCCAGAGGAAAAGCTGCATCGGAAAAATCAATAGTTTCCCCAGATACAGGTAAACATTCATCACTGAGATTTTCACAAAATATAATTTCTACAACATCCCAATTATCATTTTCAGGAATTATAGCTTGATAAATAAAACCATCTTCTGATTTTCTAAAAGCATCATATAAATCAATATTACCAGAACGAATATTTTTTAATCTTCCTTTTGACATGGGAGAATAAAGCCAAGTTTTATGATCTGGTGTTTCATCTATCCAAACAGCAAAAAAAATCTGTCCTGAAGCATTTTGACAGCTAAATAAACAGGGAAAATCATAATATTCATAGATTTCAATAATTTCTAGGTTTACTAGCGGTGGGTATTGTGGTAGTAATTTCATAGATGAACCTCATGTTTAGTCAGGATAAGCAATGTTAACAATTTCAAAATTTCGCCAAGGTTCTTGATTAACTGGAAACCACCAAGTATGATGATCATTACCTGTTTTCCTGGAAGGTGTGTTTAATATTTTTTCTATAACTCCACAAACAGCATTAATCATCTGCTCTCTATCTTCCGATTTCCATTTGCTATTTGATTTAAGTTTACCCATACATGAAGTTGCAACTCCTTCCATTAACTGGGCTAATTTCTGGTAATTCTGTATCTTTTTATTTTTCTCTAATTATAATTTTATATCACTAAAAGTCCTTAGTTCTGTGTCATTCTCCGCGCCTTTGCGTCTCTGTGCGAAACAGAATCTTAATCTTCCAGTTTATCAGCCACCGCCTCCTGTCTTGTGTTTCCATAAGCCAACACACCAGAAAATCAATCACTATCCGCAATAAAGGGTTCATTTTCCTCTTGTTCAAGTTCTATTTTCAAGTTCACATCCCCAAACGGTAAGGTAATAAAAGCCATATTTAGTAAAAATAAACAAAATAGATGACATCCATAGAATCCCACAAAAAAGCCAAAGCCCTCAAACCCGGAAGCGTGCGCCCCGCCAAAGAACTATGTAGCGAATGCGGACTATGCGACACCTACTATATCCACTACGTCAAAGAAGCCTGCGCCTTCATTACCCAAAGAATAGACGAACTAGAAACCAGCGCCCATAAACGCCCCCGCAACCTCGAAAACGAAAACGAACTCTACTTTGGAGTTCATCAAGAAATGATGTCCGCCAGAAAACAACAACCCATAGAAGGCGCACAATGGACAGGAATAGTGAGCAGCATAGCCATAGAAATGCTCAATCGTGGCTTAGTAGAAGGCGTAGTCTGCGTCCAAAACAGCAAAGAAGACCGCTTTCAACCCATGCCTATCATAGCGCGAACCCCCGAAGAAATACTAGCAGCCAAAGTCAATAAACCCACCCTATCCCCCAACCTATCCGTATTAGAACAGATAGAAAAATCGGGAATGAAACGGTTATTAGTGATTGGAGTAGGTTGTCAAATCCAAGCATTACGAGCCGTTGAGAAAAAACTTGGACTAGAAAAACTCTACGTACTAGGAACACCCTGCGTAGATAACGTTACCCGCGCCGGACTGCAAAAATTCCTAGAAACCACCAGCCGTTCCCCCGAAACAGTCGTCAGCTACGAATTTATGCAAGACTTCCGAGTCCACTTCAAACACGAAGACGGTTCAGAAGAAACAGTCCCCTTCTTCGGCTTAAAAACCAACGTCCTCAAAGACATCTTCGCCCCATCATGTATGAGTTGCTTCGATTACGTCAACTCCCTCGCTGATATCGTCGTCGGGTATATGGGCGCACCTTACCAATGGCAATGGATAGTAGTCAGAAACGATACAGGCAAAGAAATGCTCGAACTGGTAAAAGACCAACTCAACACCCAGCCCGTCACGTCCCAAGGAAACCGGAAACCAGCAGTACAGCAAAGCATACCAGCTTATGATCAAGCCGTCACCTTACCCATGTGGGCAGCGAAATTAATGGGTGTGGTGATAGATAAGATTGGCCCCAAAGGACTGGAATATGCGAGATTTTCCATAGATTCCCACTTTGCGAGAAATTATTTGTATGTGAAGCGGAATCATGGAGAGAAATTAGAAGCTCATGTACCGGAGTTTGCGAAGCGGATAGTGGAGCAGTATAAGTTACCGGAATAAGGTCTCACGCAAAGGCGCAAAGACGCAAAGGGAAGAAGCGTCTTTGTCCTGAGTTTATAGGTTGTTCGCAATGCGGGAGATTCCGTCTTTGATGAGAAATGATCCGAAGTTTATGAGTAAACCAAGGCGTTTATCAGCGAGACGAAGGTAAGTTAATAGTTGTTTTTTATGCACCGGGTGAACTGTTTCTACAGATTTAAGTTCGATAATAACTTTGTTTTCAACTATTAAATCAGCCCGAAAACCTATCTCTAGATGAACATCTTCATAAACTACAGGTATGGGTTGCTCCGCTTTTACCTGCAATCCTCGCTTTCCTAACTCATATTCCAGAACAGACTGGTAAACAGATTCCAACAAACCTGCTCCCAACTTCGTATGAATTTTATACGCAGCATCAACAACCTCCCTTGCAATCTCATTCTCATTCATTTTCTTACCTTTGCGCCTTTGCGCCTTTGCGTGAGGATTATTCTATATTTATCACCGCCTCAATAGCCGCTTGTAAAGCAAGAGATACATGAGTCCAATGAGTCCCCCCTTGGCAATAAACCACATAAGGTTCTCGCAATGGACCATCTGCTGATAACTCTAAGGTACTGCCTTCGATAAATGTCCCCCCAGCCATGACTACTTGGCTTTCGTAGCCTGGCATATCGTCGGGTATGGGTTCCAGGTAAGAACCGATGGGGGAATGCTGCTGTATGGCTTTGCAGAAGGCGATTAGTTTTTTGGCTGAACCGAGTTTAATGGCTTGAATCACATCTCCTCTGGGTGCTAATGGTGGGGGGTTGACTGGATAACCCAGTTTGTCAAATACATAACCTGTTAGGTATGTTCCTTTCATCGCTTCCCCTACCATCTGCGGGGCTAAAAATAATCCTTGGAATAACAGGCGATTTTGATCGAAGGTTGCTCCGCCTTCGCTACCAATTCCGGGGGCTGTCAGTCTACAAGCGGCGGCTTCTACTAGGTCTGCTCGTCCGGCTATATAACCACCTGCACTCACGACTGTACCTCCAGGATTTTTAATCAATGACCCGGCCATGAGGTCAGCACCAATATGGGTTGGTTCTTGGGTTTCTATGAATTCGCCGTAGCAGTTGTCTACAAAACAAACGGTGTGAGGATTTTGCTGTTTGACGATGTGGACAATTTTTTCTATGTCGCCTATGGAAAGGCTTGTCCGCCATGAATATCCGCAGGAACGTTGAATCAATACTAACTTTGTGTTGTCGGTAATGCTAGAGCCTAAGTTTTGCCAATCTATTTTTCCTTGATCAGTTAATTCCAATTGGCGGTATTTTATGCCAAAATCAATAAGAGAACCTTGGCCTTGTCCTCTCAAGCCAATTACCTCTTCCAAAGTATCGTAGGGAGAACCGACTACTGCTAACATTTCATCCCCAGGACGAAGTACACCATACAGCGCACAAGCGATCGCATGAGTTCCCGAAACAAACTGCACTCGCACCACCGCAGATTCAGCACCCATCACTTGGGCAAAAACTTTATCTAAGGTTTCTCGTCCTAAATCATCGTGTCCGTAGCCACTGACACCAGCAAAATGGTGTGCGCCTACTCGGTGATGACGAAAGGCATCTAATACTCGTTTAAGATTATGCTTGACCTGAGCGTCAATACCAGAAAAAATTTCTAATAGTGCCTGTTCTGCTTCCCGCAGCTGTTCAAAGCTGTTCATCTTTTCCTCATTGAAAAACATAAAATAGATATGCGGATTCTAGGATCGCGCAGACTAGGCTGAACAATTTCTATTCAGGTTACTGCATGACAATTGCTACTTCTAAACCTCACATTAACTGGGTTAATACCCTATTTTTCGTTGCATTGCACGTCGGCGCTCTTTTTGCCTTAATTCCTAGCAATTTTAGCTGGAGGGCAGTGGGTGTTGCTTTATTGCTTTATTGGGTGACTGGAGGTTTAGGTATTACTTTGGGATATCACCGTCTTGTCACTCATCGTAGTTTTCAAACACCCAAATGGTTAGAGTATGTCTTGGTAATTTTTGGGACACTATCTTGTGAAGGTGGTCCAATTGAATGGGTGGGTACACATCGTATTCACCACTTACATTCTGATACTGAATCAGATCCCCATGATTCCAATCAAGGTTTCTGGTGGAGTCACATGGGTTGGATGATTCATTTTGCGCCCGCTCACGATCAAGTTCCTCGCTTCACTAAAGACATTATTGATGACCCAGTTTATCAGTTTTTACAGAAAAATTTCATTTTCTTACAAATCGCCTTGGGCTTAGTTCTCTATTTTATAGGTGGCTGGCCAATGGTGGTTTGGGGAATTTTTGTGCGGATTATTTGGGTTTATCACTGTACTTGGTTGGTAAATAGTGCTACTCATAAATTCGGATACCGCACTTATGAATCTGGTGATAGATCAACTAATTGTTGGTGGGTTGCTATTCTCGTATTTGGTGAAGGTTGGCACAATAACCACCATGCTTTTCAATATTCTGCCCGTCATGGTTTGGAATGGTGGGAAATTGATATGACTTGGATGACTATTCAGTTATTACAATTACTAGGTCTAGCAACAAACGTAAAGCTGGCAGAGAAAAAAGCATAAGCATATTTCTTGCTCAAAGTCAATAGTTTTATAGTCAATTTTTGGCTGAAAACTATTGACTTTTTGTGTGTAAATAAAGCAATTTTTAATTTGAAATTTTTAATTGCTGAATATCTATCCTAAGTTGTTCTTAGGTTGCTATAATCTCAGAAATTAATGTTACAAAACTTTGCAGCAAGTTACGTTTTTTAGTAACGTTGTGCTGCAGTCTGTTGTTTTTCAGGTATTCATGACTACATCAATCATCAAAAGTCAGGAAATAGCGGTCTCCACAGACCTGGGCAAAGACCAAATAAAACTAAAGCATATTATCAAAAGCCTGCCCAAGGAATGTTTTCAGAAAAATAGCCGCAAAGCGTGGACAACTGTAGTTCTCAGTTTATCTATGGCTGCATTAGGCTATTATTGCATCGCAATTTCCCCTTGGTTTCTTTTACCCCTAGCTTGGATTTTTACAGGAACTGCTTTAACAGGTTTTTTTGTTATTGGTCACGATTGTGGTCATCGTTCATTTGCCAACCGTCGCTGGGTAAATGATTTAGTGGGACATTTTTTCATGATGTTCTTAATTTACCCGTTTCATAGCTGGCGCATTAAACATAATCATCACCATAAACATACTAACAAGCTGGACGAAGACAACGCTTGGCATCCTATTAGAACAGAAGTTTTTGCAGGTTGGTCTAAGAATAGACAATCTGCCTTTGAGTTGTTTATGCGTCAACGTCTCTGGTGGGTCGGTTCTATTGGCCATTGGGCAGTTGTGCATTTTGATTGGCGCAATTTTCAGAAAAAAGACCAAGCTAATGTCAAACTTTCTGTGGCTGTAGTTGCAGCTTTTGCCGCTATTGTTTTCCCAACTTTGATTATTACAACTGGTGTTTGGGGCTTTGTTAAATTCTGGTTTATTCCCTGGATGGTTTACCATTTCTGGATGAGTACCTTCACTATTGTTCACCACACTCTTCCAGATGTTCCTTTTTCAACTGCTGATAAGTGGAATGAAGCCTTAGCACAGTTATTTGGGACAATTCATTGTGATTACCCTCAGTGGGTAGAAGTTCTTTGTCACGATATTAATGTTCATGTTCCCCATCATATTTCTACTGCTATTCCTTCCTATAATTTACGGTTGGCTTACAGTAGTATCAAAGAAAATTGGAGTCCTTATCTCCATGATGAATATAAGTTCTCTTGGGATTTGATGAAAGAAATCACTAATCAATGTCAACTCTACAAAACTGATATTGGTTATACTACTTTTGACGCATACCGGGCAGCTAAATAATTAAGAATAAGTGATGAATTTAGAAAGTATAAAGTTGTTAATTACTTACTTTTACTTTCATCACCAGTTCTTTTAGCTTGGCAATTAACCACATTTAAGAATGTTGAGGAAAATTGCCAATATTTCTCTGTTTAAATTCCAGTGGTAACTGAATATTACCTCACAGTTAATTGATAATTTACAATCAACCAATCCAGTGCAATTAGATACAATCCAGTTTAATCAAGACCCTATTTCTCAATCTGCTCAAGGTCAAGAGAAATTACCCTTTACTCTTCAGGATTTAAAGGCTGCTATTCCCGCTGAATGTTTTCAGCCTAGTGTGACTAAATCGCTTTATTATTTCTTTCGTGACGTTCTGATTGTGGGACTGCTGTATGCAGTTGCCAATTATCTGGATTCTTGGTATTTTTGGCCAGTTTTTTGGGTCATGCAAGGAACAATGTTTTGGGCTTTATTTGTAGTTGGTCATGACTGCGGACACCAATCTTTTTCTAAGCATAAATGGTTGAATGATTTAGTTGGTCATATTACCCATACTTTCATTCTCGTTCCTTATCATGGTTGGAGAATTAGCCACAGAACCCACCACAAAAATACGGGCAGCTTAGAGAATGATGAAAGCTGGTATCCCGTCTCTGAATCTGAGTATGATGAGATGCCTTTAGCGCAAAGAATAGGGCGTTTTTATCTGTTCTTATTGGCTTATCCAGTGTATTTATTCAAGCGTTCTCCTGGTAAAGAAGGTTCTCACTTTTCACCTAGCAGCCCGCTGTTTAAGCCTTCAGAAAAATGGGACATTATCACCAGCACCACACTTTGGATTAGTATGGCAGTTTTGTTAGGTTTATTCACCTATCAATTTGGTTGGATGGCGTTGTTAAAATACTACGCTGGACCCTACATTGTCTTTATCATTTGGTTAGATATGGTGACTTTCTTGCACCACACTGAACCTGGTATTCCTTGGTATCGTGGGGAAGAATGGACTTTCCTGAAAGGGGCAATTTCTAGTGTTGACCGAGATTATGGGATTTTTAACCATATTCATCATGATATCGGTACTCATGTTGCTCACCACATTTTCTTGAATATGCCTCATTACAATTTGTTAAAAGCGACTGAAGCAATTAAACCAATTATGGGTGAGTATTTCCATGAATCCAAAGAACCAGTTTGGAAGTCTCTGTGGAATTCTGCTATTGGTTGTCATTTTGTTCCCGATACAGGTAGTAAGGTTTACTACACTTCTAAGAGTCAGAATGTCAAGTAATCGGTAAAATATTTAAATCTAGGAAGTCCGCTAATGCGGGCTTTTTTTTATTTTATATTTTCCTTAAAATTGAAAATAGGGGATAATTATCCTTAAGACTCGGCATACTGAATAAGGGAGAAATTAAAAAACCACTCTTGGGACGAAGGTAATAAAGCGAAAATGAGACGTAAATCTGCTAATAATAGACCAACTAATCCGTCTAAACCCTCTATGTTCCAATCCCCGGTGTTTAACTTCGTCACCATTGCCATTTTTGGAGCGGTGCTGATTTTGGGAATTGGGATTGGGATTGCGTTTAGTTCGACAACTACATTGAGTTCATCAAATGTGGCTTCCCGTGAGTTTATTGATACTAGAGCGCCAAATCCTGAGATTTGTGTGCAGTATGGATCTAGTGCAATGGTGATGGATGCCAGACTCTTTGTAACTCTTAATCCCTTTAATGTCTTTGTTGCCCAGCCGAATATCCGCCCTGGATGTGTAATTCGTCAAAATAACTGGGCTATTTTAGAAAATAAAAAACTGGTAACTTCAGACCAGGTGCGAGAATGTAAGAATCGTCTCAATACCTTTGGGTTTACAGGGGACTTAAATAGTGAAAAGCCAGATATTAGATGTATTTATCAAAATGAATCGGCTCAAAATTTCTTTTTATCTCAACCGGGGGCTGTGGGAAGTCCTCAAGATACGGAAAGATTTTAAATATAGGAGTCAGGAGTCGGGAGGAAGAAGGTTAAAGATTTTTCTTTCCCTTTTCCCTTTTCCTGTTTCCTGACAAATTTGAGTTTTCTCTGCCTAAATATACTTAATCACGACCATTGATAGCAATAAGCAAACGTAAGATAAAGACGAATAAGTTGATGTAGGTAAGGTACATTGACAAAGCTGCTGGCAAATATTCATCATTGCGATAAGTGCGAGGCAAGATGTAGAAATCAACTACTGATGCTCCTGCAAAGAGAAATACACCCAAACCAGAGATGCCGATTTCTAACCAACTGGGTGTATAAACACCAAACAAGGCAAAGACAAATTGGAGAAGACAAACCACTAATAAGGCAACAATGCCCAAACTAACGGTTTTTGTCAACGCCATCCCATCTGCTTCCGAAAGATTAGAACCGATTTTTCGGGCAGCAATGAAGGTAATTCCACAACTAAGAGCAGCAATAGCAATACCTTGAATACCTACCCCTTGGGTTCTCAAAGCCACAAATACCAAGCCACTCAATGTGTATCCAGATAACAGACTGTAAATACCCAACAGGGGTAACGCTAAAGCTTTGTTACCTTTGGATGCGACATTTTGGGCAACGAAGAACAAAATTAATTCGAGAATTACCGCCCCAATTAAGGTAGGAAAAAAGAGTCCGGGGTTAGTGCGGATAATGCCTAAACCACCATAAGTTCCCAATGCAGTCAGGACTAATCCACCACCGACATAGGGGAGGGCGTTAGCGATGACATTAGGTCCAACGATTCCATGAGTTCTCGCCTCACGGAAAGCTTCACGAAAATTACTGGTATTACTCATGTCTAAAAACTACCAAAGTATATGGAAACTGAGGAAAATAATCTGCTGATTTCTATTTTTACAAATTTTTGGGTTAAGAAACCAGTGGGTAAATCTGTGAATCTAAAATTTTCGTATGGGTAAAGGTTGACCAAATTCGATCATGGGAATTTCTTTAGGGTTATTTGGGGAACTGTTTTTGTTTTCTTCAGGTGTGGGCAACATTGCGGGAGGAAGGGGGGAATTGACGATGGGTGATGGGTTTTGAGAATTTAGGGGTGGGACTGTGATTAAGGGTTGTTGAGAGTTAGTGGTAAAATTTGTGGATGGTGGTAGGGTGGTGGAAGGTGTGTTTAAGAGACTGTTGGCTGGAGAAAAGGTAAGATGAGGATTGAATATCCAGCGCGTGGGTTTTTGTCGAGAAAGAGGTTGAAGTTGTACTTGGTTGGGTTGGAATTTGGTTCCTGGTGCGATATCAAGGACTATTCGGGTCATATTGGGGTTAAGTTGAGAAATACGAATTCTCTGAATTGCGCCTGAATATTCTTTTTGAGTGAGGACTTTACCTAATTTGGTATTAGGTAAATCGAGAACTATTCGTGGTGGTTGCATCAGTTGGAAATATTGGGGTTTTGCAGTTGCGGAGAGATTAATTTCTAATTGCTGGGATTTGGGGTTAAATTCCCAATTATTTAGTTGTGCGATTGGTTGGGCAATACTGATAGGGGTGAAAGCAATCAAACTAAATAAGCTCACCCCTATACATGGAAGAATTTGATTAGTTCTAGTTTTCATAATTTGGTTGTTTGGGGTTGGGATATTTAGCACAGACTACGCAACATTAGAAAAATTGACGTGACGGTAATTAAATTGTCTGATAGCGTAGCGTGGCGCAAGCCATATCAGGATTTCCAGGATGAGGTATCCGGTGGTTAATTGGTGGCGATCGCTCTGGGAAATTGTCTGAATCAGGATTTCCGGGATTTCAGGATTTACAGGATGAGGTATCCGGTGGTTAATTGGTAGCGATCGCTGTGGGAATTTGTCTGAGAAGTATTGTCTAGGATAGCATTTGAGAAATTGGTCGGGTCAATACCCAGGAAATCCTCCAAACTACCAGTACCACCACTGGTTTCAACCGTATTCAATGAACCTGAGTAAATAACTGTGTTGTTACTAGTAACATCTCCAATGGAGTTAAAAGTGTTTAAATTAACTAAGTTGATGGAGTAAGCAGGAGCAGAGATTGCCATGGAACTGATACCAGTGGACAAGGTTATACTGATGGTGATCAGAGGTTTTTTGAATTGAGTTAACATAGAGTTCCTGATACAAAATGCTAAAAAACAAAGTTGCCGGCGTTGTTCAACTGGGTTGTAGTGATGTTATCAACCTGAAGGAAGTTCTTAAATATGGAACTACCTGAAATCCCATCCCGATCAATTTGCAGAAAGGTACTACCAGTATTACTACCTGTTCCGGCTACAAATCTCATGTATTGATCCGCAATAGGATTAGAACCAGTATAGATAATACTGCCGAGTAATTGGGTAAGGACAATTTTATCTTCTCCCAGGGTAAAATCCGTAATCCGTTGTCCCACATCTCGGAGATTGGTAAAGACGAAGGAATCATTACCTAGACCTCCACTAATGGTTTTTGCCCCTGGACCGCCGATAATATAGTCAGAACCAGCAGTTCCTACAATTGGGTTACGTCCATTGTTAATTAAAGGATTACCAGTAATTTCGTTAAGATCATTAACGTTAATAGTTAATTCTTTTTCATAACTTAACCCACCTTGGTCTGTGGTTTTGACGCGAATGCTGTAACTGTTTTTCGTTTCGTAGTCAAATACAGAGTTGGTTTGTAACTCATTATTACCAACGATAATGAATGAATTGTTATTTGTATCACCTGTTCCTAATGCTAGACTATAGGTGAAGGTGTCACCAGTATTTGGGTCTGTGGTGGTGAAATTACCAATCTTTGTATTAATGGGTTGATTTTCGGCAACTGTGCTGTTATTTAAGCTGATGTTGGTGGGCGCTTGGTTGGTCGGCGGAGTATTATCAAAAACATAGCTAAAATAAGTTCCTGTTAGACTCAAGCCTGTTTGATTTCGGACTATACCAATAAGTTCATCAGGTTCGGTATTTGGCTTGTTGATTAATACTTGAGTGTCTGCACCGACAACAGCCAGCAGGTAATTACTACTTATTCCTTGAAGTTGAATAATATCTCCGATGTTGAGGTCAGTAATATCGGCGTAGTCGTTACTACCATTAGTTAGAGTATTGCCATCATCATAATAAACCTTGGTAGCATTTCCTAAGATAAAGATATCGCTTCCTGCTCCACCTGTGAGGCTGTCTATTTCCCCTAATCCGCTAGTAAGACTTGCTCCATTTACACCATTAATAGTATCATTACCATCACCCGCATTAATGGTATCATTTCCCGCATCACCATTAATAGTATCATTACCATCACCTGTAACTATACTATCACCAACAGCCGTTCCCGTAATTTGGAAGCGTTCTATATTACTGAAACTTACTTGGTCATAAAAATACCAGCCAGTTTTGTAATAACCATTAAAACCACCATTCCCATTACTGGAAATTGAGCTATTAATCCCACTCCCACTATAGTTATTACTGGAGTAGTCTAATATTAACAGGTCATTCCCTGCTCCTCCATCAACCGTGTCTTGTCCTAACCCCGCATTAATTGTATCATCTCCATCACCTGTACTAACAGTGTTATTGAGACGTTGAGTAAAACTAATCAGGTCGTTACCACTACCTGTAGTGACATTAGTAAACTGTTCAATGTTAGTAACACTCGTACCATCTGGAACGGTAATGGTCGGATTATTACTATCGTTAATAGTGATAGCTGTGGTTGCTGAACTGAAGTCAGCATCTGTAAGGGTGTCAATTCCATCACCCCCATCAATTATATTGATTCCTGTACCTGCGGTAATGGTATCATCTCCATCTCCACTATTAATAGTATCATTACCATCACCCGCATTAATGGTATCGTTCCCCGCACCCCCATCAATTATATTGATTCCTGTACCCGCATAAATGGTATCGTTCCCCGCACCACCATTAATAGTATCATTACCATCACCCGCATTAATGGTATCATTTCCCGCATCACCATTAATAGTATCATTACCATCACCTGTAACTATACTATCCCCAACAGCCGTTCCCGTAATTTGGAAGCGTTCTATATTACTGAAACTTACTTGGTCATAAACATAATAACCATAGTGAGCGTAGTAATTACCATTAAAACCACCACTCCCATTACTGGAAATTGAGCTATTAATCCCACTCCCACTCCCACTATAGTTATTACTGGAGTAATCTAATATTAACAGGTCATTTCCTGCTCCCCCATCAACTGTGTCTTGTCCTAACCCCGCATTAATTGTATCATCTCCATCACCTGTACTAACAGTGTTATTGAGACGTTGAGTAAAACTAATCAGGTCGTTACCACTACCTGTAGTGACATTAATAAACTTTTCAATGTTAGTAACACTCGTACCATCTGGAACGGTAATGGTCGGATTATTACTATCGTTAATAGTGATAGCTGTGGTTGCTGAACTGAAGTCAGCATCTGTAAGGGTGTCAATTCCATCACCCCCATCAATTATATTGATTCCTGTACCTGCGGTAATGGTATCATCTCCATCTCCACTATTAATAGTATCATTACCATCACCCGCATTAATGGTATCGTTCCCCGCACCCCCATCAATTATATTGATTCCTGTACCCGCATAAATGGTATCGTTCCCCGCACCACCATTAATAGTATCATTACCATCACCCGCATTAATGGTATCATTTCCCGCATCACCATTAATAGTATCATTACCATCACCTGTAACTATACTATCCCCAACAGCCGTTCCCGTAATTTGGAAGCGTTCTATATTACTGAAACTTACTTGGTCATAAACATAATAACCATAGTGAGCGTAGTAATTACCATTAAAACCACCACTCCCATTACTGGAAATTGAGCTATTAATCCCACTCCCACTCCCACTATAGTTATTACTGGAGTAATCTAATATTAACAGGTCATTTCCTGCTCCCCCATCAACTGTGTCTTGTCCTAACCCCGCATTAATTGTATCATCTCCATCACCTGTACTAACAGTGTTATTGAGACGTTGAGTAAAACTAATCAGGTCGTTACCACTACCTGTAGTGACATTAGTAAACTGTTCAATGTTAGTAACACTCGTACCATCTGGAACGGTAATGGTCGGATTATTACTATCGTTAATAGTGATAGCTGTGGTTGCTGAACTGAAGTCAGCATCTGTAAGGGTGTCAATTCCATCACCCCCATCAATTATATTGATTCCTGTACCTGCGGTAATGGTATCATCTCCATCTCCACTATTAATAGTATCATTACCATCACCCGCATTAATGGTATCGTTCCCCGCACCCCCATCAATTATATTGATTCCTGTACCCGCATAAATGGTATCGTTCCCCGCACCACCATTAATAGTATCATTACCACCACCTGCATTAATGGTATCGTTCTCATCTCCACTATTAATAGTATCATTACCATCACCTGTAACTATACTATCACCAACAGCCGTTCCCGTAATTTGGAAGCGTTCTATATTACTGAAACTTACTTGGTCATAAACATAATAACCATAGTGAGCGTAGTAATTACCATTAAAACCACCACTCCCATTACTGGAAATTGAGCTATTAATCCCACTATAGTTATTACTGGAGTAGTCTAATATTAACAGGTCATTCCCTGCTCCCCCATCAACTGTGTCTTGTCCTCGTAAGGTATTAATAGTGTCATCTTCAGAACTTCCTATAATCGTATCATTTCCGTCAGTTCCCGTAAAATTTTGCTGCTCTACTGGTATGCTTTGCCCATTCAACGTAATTATACTATGATCATCCTCTGCCTTTAATACTCGTAAGGTCTCCACATCCAGATTTTGACCCTGCACCAAAGCCGCAAAAATCGCCCCTTCATCTCCAGCGCTATCCGTCTGGTTAATTTTAGCATCTACAAAATGCCCAATTTCCTCTAACAAAACCCCACTAATAGCTGCTAAAGAAGCACCAGCAACAAAGGTATTTGATAAATAAATCTTATTTGTGCTACTAGCATAAGCACCATTAGCACCGCCAAGAATACTACTATCAAGAATTTCTATTTGGGGAAGTTGACTAAAATCCCCAGCTTCCCACTGTAACCGCATAATTTCTGCAAGGCTGCGGTTGTATTGTGTACCAAAAGCAGTATCAAAAACCTGCCAAAAGTTATTTAAACGAGAAAAATATTTAAGTTGATTAGAAGCTAAGATTAGCGCGGAATTAATTAAAAAGTTCATAAAATAAATGATGTTTTTCGAGGTTTGAACTAAAACAACAGGTTAAATTAAGTAGTAAGGCAGAATTAATTACACAATGTCATTGCGTAAGCGTTGCGTGGCGTTAGCCATATGGAACGAAGTGAAATGAAGCAATTCCAAGGGTTGTGATTGCTTCCCTTCGCTCGCAATGACTGTAAATATTTTTGTTCAATTACTTACCACAGTTAACTAACGGTTTGCTATTAAGTAGGAAAAGTATATTGCCGTAAAATGTTGATATTCTTGTCAAGTCACCAAGGTTACACACCCTTGGCGGTTATACTACCACACTTGAGTAAAGCCTTGCTGCAAAGTATCAAAAACATATTGAAATAAACCATTGATTTTATCAATACATACTATAAGCAATAATCTATCATTGCTACTAAACGCGGCATTGGTGAATCAAAATAAGCGACTCGTGCGGTCAAAATCGCATAGAGTTTCTTTTTTTTGCAAAGGTGCGTTAAAAAGATATGGATAATTTATTTGTTCCGTAACTTATCCACGAATGCAAATTAAAAACACTTAAGTTCGACGATGAGAAAAGTTAGGAATTATCAGTGATTTATTGGGTGTTAACTGCTGGTAAGAGAGCGGTAAGGTGTGAGGTAACTTGACTGTAACGACGGGTAATGAGTAGAGAAGAACGACATTGAATGGCGAGTTGATCTGTGTATCTTCCCAGGGTTTGACGTTCTATTCCCCATAGACGGCTAGTACCAACAATGGTTAGATCAACATTTTCGGAGGCGGCAATTACGGCTTGGATTGGTTCTGGGGATGTAACGCTTTTGATTTCAATGCGATCGCGCACACTTTGTGGTAATCGCTCAATCATGGCGTTGAGTTCATAACTTAATTCTTCTTGGATGTGATTGCCTTTAAAGACTTGCAAAACTTGTAAAATACAAGTATCCCGATTAATCAGCATTCTCAGGGCGATAATTAATGCTAAATCGTCATGGATGTTGGCGCAGTAGGGAACTAATAAACTTTCAATGGCGTTGCCTCCCTTATCTACGAATACGGCGACATCTACTGGTGTGGTACTGAGAATTTGTCCGACTCTTCCCCCTAACCGATTGTTGCTAAAAGCTGGACGATGCCAACCGACGAGAACTAAATCTGGTTGTTCAATTTTGGCTATCTGTGCGGTTTCTCTGGCGACATTGCTAGAGATGCGAACTATGGGATGAATGCAAAAGCGTGTTAGTGCTGGCTCTAGGGTAGCAATTAATTCTTCTAATTTTTGGCGCCGTTCGATAATGAGTCTATCAGCTGCCGTTGGGGTACTTTCAAAGCCATAGTCTTCTTCGAGTTCAATGAAACTCAGGGGATAAACTACAGCAGGTTGTCGGTTATTAACAGCGATCGCAGTTGCCAACTGTAATAAACCTTTTTGGGTACTGGGATTAGCCACTGGGACTAAAATTCGGTATTGATTAATATAAGGTTCGCTGGGGACTGGTACAACTTCTGGTTGGATTTCTGCTTCTGGTTCAACGACATCTAATCGGATCAGGCGTTTAGGATAGGTAAATTCCAACAATGGTGAAGTCATGAATGTTGTCACCAAAGCCATAATTACTAACATTGTGAAAAGTAAGGGTGTAATCACGCCTAATTCTAAACCAATATTCAAGACAATTAATTCAGTTAAACCGCGAGTATTCATTAACCAACCCAGGGCTGAGGCTTCGCGTTTGTCAATGCCGCTGAACCTAGCTGCTACATAAGCACCAATATATTTACCGCCAATGGCCACTAATAAAATCAACGCTGACAATAGCCATAAATGAGGACTATTGAGTAAACCAATTTGTGTTTTTAACCCACTGTAGGCGAAGAAGATTGGTAACAAAAATATGAGAACAAAATCTTCAGTTTTGATCGCTAATTCTCTGACTAACTCTTCATCTTTGGGCATGACTGCGCCTAATAAAAATGCCCCAAAAATTAGGTGAATACCGATAAATTCAGTAATTAAGGCAGAGGACACAACTCCCATATAAATTACAGCTAGAACGAATTGACTCAACCGCCCAGCCCGACGATGATGTTTACTCAGACGTTTGAGAAACCATCGCCCAATTGTGAACATGAAGCCAATATAAGCAATACTTTCAATAATGGTGAGAATAGCTTGCCCGTCAATACTACCGTGACGAGCGACAGCGATCGCTACTGCTAAAATACACCAAGCTGTTACATCATCCACAGCCGCACAAGTTAAGGCTAATGTCCCTAACCGAGTTCCCTGTAAGTTATTTTCGGTGATAATTCTCGCCAACACCGGAAAGGCAGTAATTGACATTGCTGCCCCTAAAAACAAGGCAAAAGGGACAAAATTGACCTGGGTACTAGAAACTAAGGGATAAAGGAGGAAAGATAATACAAAAGCCGAAGCAAAAGGAACAATAATACTGAGATTAGAAATAAGAATGGCAGTTTTTAAGTTACCACTCAGATATTTAGGATTTAATTCCAACCCAATCAGAAACATAAAAAATATTAGCCCAATTTGCGATAAAACATTCAAATAAGGCATCGTTTCTGGTGGAAACAGGCTATGGGCTAAACTGGGGGCAATTATACCAAATAATGATGGACCAAGCATGATACCAGCGAAAATCTCGCCAATTACCAATGGTTGTTTAATTGCTTTGAATCCCAGTCCCACAATTCGAGAGAGTCCAATTACAATTAATACTTCAACCAAAACGAGAATAACCGTGTGCATATTTTCCTCATTAACGATGATCCGAGTTGACTATGATAATTCTTGACAATAGTTTAAATTGTCAACACAATTAGATATATTTTCGACTATTTTTATTAATTTAAGATGTTAATTATTGTTACTTTGTTATCTAGATAATCTCAAAAAATCAGTATTAATTTGTTGTTAAACTGCAAATAAACTTGAGAATTAGCAAGCATAAAACCCATATCTAAATTATTTCCTCAGAAAAGCTAATAATAAACCATAAATTGTCAAACAACACTCTATAGCAGGAGTTAGAAGTCAGGAGTCAGAAGTCAGGAGTAAAAACCTGTTGTGGACTGAGTTTCATTGTTAATTCATGTCCTAACCACTTTGACAGTTGTTATAACTAAAAATGAGGAAAAATGTCTCAGTTGTAACGTAAAATACTTGCCGGCAAATCCTGTCTTTCTTATTCTGTCTTCCTTCTGTCTTATTCTGTCTTCCTTCTTCCTTCTTCCTTCTTCCTGAACTCCTGAACTCCTGAACTCCTGAACTCCTGAACTCCTGAACTCCTGAATCAAGCAAAGAATTTAGGTTCATAGCCAAAAAATTGTAAATGTGGCGTTAAATTTTGTTAAGATTAGGTACGGCGTTAGCTTTGCCCCCTGTCCCCTACCCACGAGACGCTTCATGCTGCGATTAGAACATATCAGTAAAATTTATCCTACAGGCGAAGTTCTTAAAGATGTCAACTGGGAAGTCAAACCAGGAGATCGTATTGGTTTAGTTGGTGTTAACGGTGCGGGAAAATCCACCCAATTGAAAATCATCTCTGGGGAGATTGAACCCACCGCTGGAGAAATTATTCGCCCCGCCAGTCTACATATAGCTTATCTTAACCAAGAATTTGAAGTTGACCCCACTCGTACGGTCAGAGAAGAATTTTGGACTGTATTTAAAGAAGCTAATGAAGTGCAGAAGGCTTTAGCTCATATCCCTCATGAGATGGAAACAGCTAATCCAGAAGAGTTAGATGAGCTAATTCATGAGTTAGATCGGTTACAGCGTCAGTTTGAAGCTTTGGATGGATATAATTTAGACTCACGGATTGGTAAGATATTACCAGAGATGGGATTTCAACTAGAAGATAGCGATCGCCTAGTTAGCGCCTTCTCCGGTGGTTGGCAAATGCGGATGAGTTTAGGAAAAATCCTCCTGCAAAAACCTGACTTATTACTACTGGACGAACCGACAAACCACCTAGATTTAGAAACCATTGAATGGCTAGAAAATTACCTCAGAGGTTTAATTACCCCAATGGTCATAGTTTCCCATGACCGGGAATTTTTAGATCGTCTGTGTAACCAAATCGTTGAAACTGAAAGAGGTGTTTCTAGTTCTTACCTGGGTAATTACTCGTCCTACCTCCAACAAAAAGCCGAAAATCAATACGCACAACTCAACGCTTACGAACGTCAACAAAAAGAATTAGAAAAACAACAGGCATTTGTAGAAAAATTCCGTGCCAGTGCTACTCGCAGTACCCAAGCGAAAAGTAGAGAAAAACTACTTGATAAAATTGAACGCATTGAAGCGCCGACAGGAGGAATGAGAACCCTACATTTCCGTTTTCCTGATGCCACTCGTAGCGGTAGAGAAGTAGTAGAAATTAAGGATTTAACCCACATTTATGGGGATAAAATTCTGTTTTTATCCGCAAACCTGCTGGTGGAAAGAGGAGACAGAATCGCCTTCCTTGGTCCCAACGGTGCAGGTAAGTCCACACTGTTAAAAATTATGATGGGTGTTGAACCACCCACAGAAGGGATTGTGAAATTAGGTGATCACAACGTGATTCCTGGTTACTTTGAACAAAACCAAGCGGAAGCCTTGGATTTAAATAAAACTGTCATGCAAACCATCCATGACGAAGTTCCCAACTGGACAAACGAAGAAGTCCGCACATTGTTAGGCAGATTCTTATTTACTGGTGATACCGTATTTAAGAAAGTTGCGGCATTGAGTGGAGGTGAAAAAGCTCGATTAGCATTGGCAAAAATGCTATTACGTCCAGCCAATTTAATCATCCTGGATGAGCCTACCAACCACTTAGATATTCCGGCAAAGGAAATGATGGAAGAGGCTTTGCAAAACTATGATGGTACTGTCCTTGTAGTTTCCCACGACCGTTATTTTATCTCCCAAGTAGCTAACAAAATTGTCGAAATTCGTGATGGTGATTTTCATGTTTACTTAGGAGATTATCACTACTATCTCGATAAGAAAGCTGAGGAAAAAGAACTGGCGGAATTAGCAGCAGCAGAAGCCGCAAAAGCCGCTAAAAAAGCCGCTAAATCTGCAAAAGCTGGAGCAAAGCAGAAGTAAGTAATATCGGCGAATGGGTGACTGATTGTGATTCTGGCTTTCTGTCACCTATTTTTTAATGAACTTTTTGGGTTTAGCTTAAATTATTTGCAGAAGATATAATTCAGCGTAAAGCAGATTTAATGTTGCAGCAAATTAAAATTCATTCTCAGTCTATAGATAACAATATGACTGAAATAATGGAAAGTTGGACAGGAAATAATCAACAGGAATTATTAGCAATCAAGGCGAAACTCAAGGAATTGAAACCGGGAATTTCATTAGGTAATTTATCAATCAGGGAAGCTAGAGAATTAGGAAGATAATTTGTCTATAATTCAAGATTGAGAAATTTCAACTTTTATATTCTTTGTTGTCAGATTGATTCTACTTGATAACTGTAAAACCTCAATACCTACAACCTGATTTTGTTCATTAAAATCAAGCACAATTCCTGGATAAACTTCTTCTGATTCAATAATTTTTGATTCATCCAGACGCAAATAGAGAGCATCAGCTTCTTCATCAATATGTACTTTCATAATTTATTCCTTTGAGTGCGATCAAAATAAACCGTGATAATTCGCCAAGGTTCTTTATTTTCATTATATACAACACGCAATACTCTGTTACCATTTTCAGGAATGCGAGCTAAAGCGTGACGTAATTCTGGATCTTCCCGATCTGGTTCTGTTTTCTGGGGTTCTGCTAATACCCGTGCTACCCATTCTAGTTGAATTTCTCTTGCGGTAATGACTTGTTGGGCTACTATTCCCAACTGGTGGTAGGTTCTAGCTTGTTCATAGCAATCGCCAAATTCGATATAGATAGATAAAGCTTGTTGATAAAAGTCCCGTGCTTGGGCATATTCCCGCATTTCTTGGGCTACATATCCCAACTGGTGATATATTCTAGACTCGCCATCATGATCATCTAACTCTTGATAAATTTCTAAACACTGGTGATAATATTTTGTAACCGTTCAGGGGGTACAAAGAAAACGAAAAACAACCCCCAAAATCCAGCAATAAAATTAAGCAGCTTTCAACAAGTCAGAATCATCAGAATCAGCAGTAACTTGTGGAAGCAAAGAAGGCACAGTGGTAGAACCACGAGCAGCAAGAACAGCCTGCGTCATAAACTCCAAAACATTACGCTGTTGGGACTTGAGGCTTGTTACCACAGTTAACATCCGAGCCACAAAAACACTACCAGCCTGAGTTTGAGAGCCAAAACTAGTCCGCCGCCAAATCACAGCAGGACGAATAGCTCGTTCTGCGGCATTATTAGTGGGTTCAACACCAACAGTTGTCACAAATAACCACATCGCCGACTCAACCTTGAGTAATTGACGACAAGTGCGTACTGTTTTTGCTAGGGGTGTTTTTTCCCGTGATGTAATTTCGTAGTTATCAGCTTCGAGTAAAGTTGCTTTGATGGATGCACGAATCTCAACCACCATCTCAGTAAACTCACTCCGACTTAAAGTACCATCTCTAACTCGATGCCAAAGTTCAAACAACTTCTCTTGCTGTTTGACCAGTGCAGTTCCCAATTCTGCCGATACTCCAGTTCGTTCCGAGATTTTGATAAATTCCCGTCGCAGATGCGCCCAACATAATTGCCGACGTTCCAAGCTGACCCAGTTGTAAGCACCATGACGGTCGGAGTTCAAAATGCCCCTGAAGTTTTCACCCAATAAATTCTTTGCCTTGAGGGTGCAACGGGTCAGAGCAATTTCAAAAAATGTTACCAGAGGTGTGACTGCAACCCATAGCCAAGCTTTCCTCTGTTCAGGATTAAACCCGTCAATGTTTCCTTGATTAAAGCTGGTTTCATCTGCTCCAACAACTTGGGCATTTTGGATATATTCTTTGGCTTCATCTACACAACTTGCCACTGCGTTACTTGCTTCTAGTCTGAGTTTGTTGACTGTTGCCAACGATATTGAAATTCCAAACACTTCTGCCATCGCACTTTGTACCATTCTGTGACTGTGGCGATAGACTCCACTTAGCAATGCCACTATAGCTGTTCTTGAACTGTCAGGACTTCTGTTAGTTTCTTTGACTGTTGTTCTATTTCCTGCGCCATTTCCTCCACCAGTTTCTTGACGCTGGCTGGAGTCTTACCCCAATCTTCTGGAGGTATCTGTTCTAAGTGATTGACGCGATTTAGTTCCATGTCACTTAATTTATCACATTTTGGAGGTAATTTTTAACGATCGCTCTTCTACCCCCCTGAACGGTTACCAGCATTGACTGTCCAATATCATCTTTACTTACATCTTTATTCAGGTAAACTTGCGCTAAAACTGGATAATGTTCTTCAGGAATAAATCTTTCAAAACTAAATTGTTGTTGTTTGACAGCATAAACAACGTCTTCAGCTTCAATCTTACTATGATTTTTAGTGCTGGCGCGTAAACAAGTAGCCCGCATCATTTGCATAATTTGACGCACATGACCGCTTTGAGAGTATTGGCACGTTGAAAGTTAGGTTGATTCATAGATAAAATTATATGTCGGTATGTACTTGAGAGAGATCCAGTCAGCAAATCGTAAAGCCTGTAGGGGCGGGGTTTACCCGCCCTCTATTGTATTACTTTGATTTTGCTTCCAGATTTTCCAAACGGCTTTTCAACTCCTGATTTTGCTGTTTGATTTGATCAAGTTCCTCACGTAACTGCTTCAGGGTTTTGTCTGTGCCGATGTTCTTTTGCACCTTACTTACTTCCTCTTCAGCATAGCGACGGACTCGCCCATCTGCGGTTTGATTGGCTAAAGATTGCAAAATACCGATCGCTTTTGGGGTTTCCATTTGTCCCAAGGCTGTTAAAACGGCTACCTGGGTTAAAAAGAAAGTCTCTCTGGCAATTTCCGCTAACCGATCTAAAATCCGTTCTATATTAGCAGGAGTTTGACCGGTGGATATCTTGCCCACTGCGCGAATTGCGGAAAGGCGTAATGGTTGCGGTATCCCAGATTTTGTGTATTCCAGTAGTAAATTTAAAGCCGTTTCTGAAGATTTGAATTCAGATAAACCAGCCACAGCCCCACTACGGACAACTTCATTCCAACCTGCCCGTTCTTCTAACACAGATTTGAGTAAGTTTATTACCTTGTCTTCATGGGGTTTATCTTCTAAATGCGCTGCTGCGATCGCCGCAATAGTTCGACAAGCCGCAGCTTCTACATAGTAGCTGGCATCGCCATCTTGGACAAAACTTTTCACAGCCTTGTAGCTGTTATGAGTTTTAATTTGCGATAAAGAACTAATTACCGCCCGCCGCACAAAGGGACTAGGATCATTTAATCCAGCGACTAAACCATCAAAAGCTTGATCTAACTGAATTTCTGCCAGTTCTTTGGCAACTTCGACCCGTACACCCCAAAAAGAATCATTTTTCAAAGCTGAGGATAGGGCAAGAGTCGCTTCTAATCCGCCTTTTTTCGCTAAAGCTTCTGCTGCATAAATCCGGGAAATAGGATGAGGATCAAATTCTAATTGGGCTTTTAATTCAGAAATTGGGTATTCTAAAGTGACAGTTTTGAGATAATTATTACCAACATCAAAGCTAATAAAATCAGGCTTTTGCGTTAAGGGAAAGTAAAAACTTTGTTCTTTTTCATGGACTCGAACTGTAAAAGTTGTGAGTTGGGGATTTTCTTTATATCCAAAACCAATGGGAATTCTCAGATTAAATAAATCCTTACTATCGGCTTTAGCTTGGGTTTGGGTGACAGTCACCTTCGCTAAATTTGCGTCACCATCCCAGGCATAAGCTACTTTAAAGTCAGGATGACCACCACGATAGACATATTGATCAAACAGGAAAGCTAAATTGCGTCCTGTGGCTTTTTCAATCGCTCTTAATAAGTCTATCGTTTCTACAGTTTGGTGAGCGTTGTCTTGAACAAAGGTTTGGACAGCTTGCCAAAATAACTCATCGCCCAATTCTGCGCGAATCATGTGATAAACACAAGATCCTTTTTCATAAATGTGGCGATCGTAAAGCTCGATCGCTTCCCGATAAACATGAGTTACCATTGGTCTACGGTAGCGACTGCTATCTTCACTAAAATAACTCCGCGCTTCCGATAACCGATAATATGCAGCTTCTTGGTCGCCATATTCCCGTTGGGTCCACATTACCTCCGAATAGGAAGCCATCCCTTCCTTAATCCAAGCATGGGACCAATGTTTAATTACCACCAAATCCCCGAACCATTGGTGGGCGAGTTCATGGACAACCAAACTTTCGGTATTGCGATTATCTAATATTGCCCGTTCGTCTAATAAACAGCGGTCAGTGAGGAGAGTCGTGGAAGTGTTTTCCATACCTCCAAAAATAAAATCATCTACACAAACTTGGGCATATTTGGGGAAAGCGTAGGGATAACCATACTTTTCGCTCAAAAATTCGATCATTTGGGGAGTTTTGCCCATGCTGCGTTTAGCATCTGCTTCTCGTCCCTTTTCAACGTAATAGGTAACAGCTTTACCATGCCACTCGTCCCGAATTTCGGCAAAATCGCCCACTGCCAATGTCATCAAATAGGTAGGATGAATTTGTTGTTGGGACCAATGGTAGGTTGTGTATTTTGCCTCTTCTACGCTGTCAATGAGTTCACCATTGGAGATAGCAACTAAGGGTTGAGGAATGCGGACGCGAATTTCTGATGTTGATAACTGTCCAGGGTAGTCGAAACAAGGAAACCAATAGCGAGAATCTTCGTCTTCTCCTTGTGTCCAGACTTGGGTGGGTTTGTGGGGGTAGTGTTTGTCTGGTTGAATGAAGTAAATGCCCCGTTGGGGTTTTTCGGCGGCGTAAGCGATCGCAATTAACAAACGATGACCAATTTCTGTAGGCTGTGATAGGTAAATACAAAGCTGTTCGCCATCATATTCAAACTTTTGTGTAACTTCGTTTACCTGTACTGACTCAATCTTCAAATTGACAGCATCCAAAGTCAACCTATCAATCCCATTCCGCACTGGCAATAGGCGAATACTACAACTTCCGTAGCAACTTTGGTTCGGGATATCCAAATTCAGATCCAGAAAAATATGTTCTACCTGTCCAGGTCGGTCAGGGTTATAGTGTGGTTTTGCCCCCGGTAATTCAAAACGCTTGTGTCCGGTTTTTTCAGTATCAAAATAAAACTGCAACATTTATTATTTCTAGCCTTCTAATCCTAAAACATTTAATGGGATGTAAGTCATACAAATACAGAAGTGTAGCGTAGTATGACATTTTTTGCCTGTTTGATTCTGGTAACGTCGGCACTACCTGAATCTACAGATTGACAAAGCTGATTTAGCTACTGTTGTCACACTTAATAACTTAAGTATGTAACTCTTCTCTGCCTCTGTTCCAGAGGGTATTCATCCGTGATCCATAATTATTGATTACAAATACTACTAATTTTCCATATAGTTTTAGAATAACTGGGAGGTGACAAATTGACTATTGTTTTCAAAGGAATAAAATATCATTTGCGGATTCAGTCTTGACCATAGTGGAGTATTATTTAAACCCAATTACAAATTTTTGCTGATCATAGATTTCCGATTATATCAGTAAATACCGTGAAAATAGCGGAAATTAGCGATAAAAAAGAATTCAAACATCAGAATTCATGAGAATTAAGTTTTTTCACCACTTAATTGTAAACTGTCTCTAGAAGCCGGGTATGTTCAACCATTTTATACTCAATATGCGACATCCACTGATATCAGCTAAACTCACAAAATCTGCAAAATATACTTCTTTTCATGAATTTTCGCTTAGATAAATTTCCCCAACCACCAATTAGCATTTCATTAAATCTGTTACATAATCCACAACAATAAGGAGTATTTACTAGTGTCTGCCAAAAAACCATCGTTTTTCATCCCTGTAATTGGTACTGCTGTAATTATAGCAGGGGGTATAGCAGCTTATATATATCTTAAGGGTGGTACTGATAGTTCCAACCCTTTGGGTAGTGCTAAATTAGTACCTGCAACTGCATTAATGGCAACTTATATTGACACTAATCCTGAATCTTGGAATAAGTTGCAGCAGTTTGGTACACCCCAAGCGCAGAAATTACTAGCTAAAGAGTTCCAAAATTTCAATCAACAAATGTTGAATGATAGTAAGATATCCTACGAAGCAGATATTAAACCTTGGGTTGGTGGAGTAATGATTGCGGTACTACCACCAGATGCAAAGAAAGTATCTCAGGACAACTTTCGCGCATCCGAAGCACCAAATTATTTGTTGGTGGTCGGGATTAAAGATAAACTGGCTGCCTTGAAATTTGCTAACAGATTGAAAGACCAAAAAAACGTCAAAATTCAGGAATCTGACTACAAAGGTCAAAAAATTATTGAATCTACAGGTCAAGGTCAACCGACTTATGTAACGTTTGTGAATAATGACTATTTGCTTTTAACATCCAATAAACAAGCTGTAGAAAAAGCGATTGATACTTATAAAGGCGAACCTTCTTTTGTCACTAAAGAAGGTGCAAATGATATTCTGAGCAAAGGCGTGGATGTTAAGAATGGTTTGGCGCAAATTTATGTCCCTGATTATGCCAATATGATCCAACAATTAACGGCATTTAATCCTCAATCTAAACAATTACCCCCACAAACTCTCGCGCAAATTAAGCAAGTGAAATCATTAACAGCAGGGGTGGGAATAGATGATGAAGGCTTGCGATTAAAAGCAATTGTGAATTTAGATCCCCAACTAAATAAATTCCAATATCAAGCTACTCCCGCCAAGATTGTGGGACAATTTCCTAGTGAAACTTTGGCTTTAGCCAGTGGACAAGGTATTAGTAAAAGTTGGGAAACTTTTGTGGAACAATCCAAAGATTATCCTGAATTAAATCAAGGAATTCAACAAGCGCGGACTCAACTAAAAGTTCTGCAAATTGATTTAGATAAAGATATTTTTGGCTGGATGAATGGCGAGTTTGGTTTAGGTGCAATTCAATCTAATCAAGGTTTATTAGCCAATGTGGGTTTTGGCGGTGCGTTAGTATTGGATACGAGCGATCGCAAAACTGCCGAAGCTACCTTCACCAAACTCGATAATTTTGCCAAACAGCAGTCTCTCAATGTCGCTCAAAGAAGCATTGGTGGTAAAAATGTCACAGAATGGCAAATCCCCCAACAAGGCGCTCTCGTGGCACATGGTTGGCTCAATGATAATACAGCATTTGTGGCTATTGGTGGACCTGTTGCGGAAACACTAGCAAATCGCAAAGGTGCAGCACTTGATCAAAGTGATACCTTTAAAACTGTTACAGGTTCTTTACAAAAACCTAATGGTGGTTATTTCTATTTAGATATGGATAAAACCAAAACCATAATTCAGCGTGTATCCGCTCAAAGTCAACCTTTACCTGCGGACGCTACCGCTATTCTTGATTCTATTCGTGGTGTTGGTGTGACTGTTAATAGTCCTAGTAAATCCATGACTCAAATGGAGATGTTGTTATCTCTTAAATCTGGTAAGGGGAAGTAATATCCTTTATGATTTTTTTTCACGCAGAGGCGCAGAGGCGCAGAGAGTAGTTTGTAGGGTGCGTCAGTCCCGATAATTTGGTAAAAAAACAGATATCTTCTATCTGACGCACCTTATTCAGTGAGGTGGTTTACGCTTTTCCTAACTCTATGGAATAAGATTTCTAGAATAATTGACCGCACGATAATTCCAACAATACCTGCGGAATGTGGGATTTAGGGGATTTAGACTTAACTTTTCACAAATACATATAATAGTTGAATGGAATCCCGAAAAAGCTAAAAGCAATTTACAAAAACACGGAATCAGTTTTTCTGATGCTGAGGCTGTGTTGTTCGATCCTTATGCACTTTCCTTTGAAGATCAATCAGCAAAAGGTGAACAGCGATTTATTATTATGGGGATGGATCACCTTTGGCGGTTGCTAGTAGTAGTCTATACCTATCGAGGTGATAACATTCGCTTAATTTCTGCCCGTCCTGCTACTCCTAAGGAGAGACGTGAATATGAAACCGGAATATGATTTTGATCAGGCTAAACGGGGTGCGATTATCCCACAACAAGGTAAAACTCGTATTACCATCTATATTGATGATGATATTTTGGAAGCGTTTAGACAAAAAGGAGACGCTGAAGGGAAAGGTTATCAAACAATGATGAACCAAGCGTTACGAGAATATCTTGATCAAGCCAAACCCCCCTTAGATGAAGATACACTACGCCGAGTTTTTCAAGAAGAACTGCGGGCTGTAACTTTTGTCAGTTAAGTTTATGATTAATTGAACGCGGATAAACGCAGATAAACGCAGATTTTTATGATTCTGTACAGTTTCATATAAAATTGTGATTATTCCATGACGGCTAATACAGATTTTGGTAAGAGTTTTTCTTTGAACCAAATTATTCTGGCGGGTACGTTATCTAGTTTAATTCCGGCTTTTTCTAGGTTCAATCTTTCGGAAATTGCTAAAATTAAGTTATCACAATTTGCCTTTCTTACTTGAGCAAATTTCTTTTGTAAATATTCTGGTCGCCAATAACCGACAATTTCTAAAATAAACACCCTTCCGTCTGGATGAACTAGCCGAAAATCGGGAATCATTACACTACCAGGAATGGGAATTAAATCTACTTCTCGTTCTAATATCCAACCACTTTTTAAGGCATCCCATTTACTGGCAAAAGATTCCTCTAACATACTATCATAGGGTTTGCCGGGGGGATAGTGGGAAACTAAGCCACATTCTGAATTCAGGGTAAAACGTCCGGTTTTCGATTCATTTGTGTAAAAGTCACGGGTTTTTAAGGTTGCTGATAAACTCCATTTAGTAACATGAAGTAAAGCCGGAATTAATTTAGCTATGGCTAAACCGTAGCGGGTGCTGGGAGTAAATAAACTGGTCGGACCATCTACACTAAGTGTGAAACCATGATCGGCATCACCTTCAATATAAGCCATTAATTGAAATAGCTTTAAATAACGAAATAAGAGTTTATATTCTCCGGGAACATTGCGATGTGCATTTAATACTAATTGACTAGCTTTATAAAAAATTCCTTGAACTTGAGATAAATTATAACGATGTAAAACTTCTTCTGGTTTGGGTGCATCAAAAGCAGTTAATATTTTATTTTCTGATAAATCTGCATAAAGTCCATTTTTGATTTGATCAGGTAAAACTTCTTGATTAAGTTCTTGAGTTAAATTATCAGCAATTTTATTGAAAATGATATCGGTTGATTCTCGACTAGCAACTGATTTTGCTGCTAATGCAAATACTTTTGCTCTTAAGATTGGTGGTTCGAGGGGACTCACTATTTCAAATGTACAAAAACCACTTTTAAGAATGTAGGCTAAACCCCGTTTCATCCGGTAATCTGTGGTATCTCCTTCAAAGTCTGCTAATTGACGTTCTAGTAATCCTTGATTTTTCCCGACTGCTTCCTGAAAAAAAGTAATTAATTCAGTTGCTAAACTCAAATGTTTTTGATCAAGTTTCAGTCTTTTTGGGATAATTTCTTCGCCGTTTTGGCGGTGTATCAGTAGGTCTGTTGGTAACATCTTTCTTTTCTGTTGAATAATTAATTTCTAATTTTTCTGCTGCTTTTAAATCGCTTTTCTTTCCAGTTCCGTAAATAACTTGTAAATTGGCTTTTTGCGGCTTTTCTTCCTGATTGTTATTTTCCCCTCTGCGTCTGGCGGAAGTTCCTTCTTCGCTAGTATCTTCGGCGATAACTTCATAGAGAATTGCTTGTTTATTTGCTAAATTTCCCTTGCGTAATATTCTCCCCAACCGTTGAATATATTCTCTGGTTGAACCTGTTCCTGATAAAATAATCGCAATACTGGCTGCGGGGACATCTACACCTTCATTTAAGACATTAGAAGCAACTAAGGTATTATATTCACCTTCCTTAAATTTCGTTAAAATTTCATGTCTTTCTTTGACTGGAGTTTGATGAGTAATTGCGGGAATTAATAAGTCTTGAGAAATGCGATAAACTGTGGCATTATCAGCGGTAAAAATTAAAATTCTTTCAGGATGATGGGTAGCTAATAAGTCTACAAGTACCCGGATTTTCCCATCTGTTCCCAATGCGATTTCTTTGGCTTGACGATGGGATAACATGGCTCGTCTTCCAGGTTGAGAACGCGCACTCATTTGCACAAACATTTGCCAACCTTGCAAACTTCCTAAAGATATTTTTGATTGCTTTAAAAAATCATTGCGAGTTTGAATTAACTGATTATATTTTTCTTGTTCTAATTGGGATAATTTAACTTTGATTTGCACAATTTCATGAGCAGCTAAAGCTTTTCCGGCTAAATCTTCAGCGCATTTGCGATAAACTTCTTTACCAATGAGGATATCTAAATCAGCGTGTTTTCCATCTGTGCGTTCTGGGGTTGCGGACAGTCCTAACCGATAGGGTGCGATCGCATATTCGGCAATAACTCTGTTAAAATCTGTAGGTAAGTGGTGACATTCATCAAAAATTATGAACGCATATTTATTACCCAAACTTTCTGCATGAATCGCCGCACTATCATAGGTAGCAACTAAAATCGCGGTTCTATCCCGTGAACCACCCCCCAGTAAACCCACTTCTGCATCAGGAAAAGCCGCTACTAAATGAGCATACCACTGGTGCATTAAATCCAACGTGGGGACGACAATTAACGTCGTGCGGGGTGTGGCTTGCATCGCCATTTGTGCTAAATATGTCTTTCCCCCCGCCGTAGGTAAGACAACTACTCCCTGTCGTCCTAACCGTTTCCAAGCCGCTAATGCCTCATTTTGGTGAGGATAGGGTGTCATTTCTAAACTAGCAACCAAATCCAAGGGATAAAAAGCCTTGGCTTCATCAATAAAATCTGTGGCTTCAGCTTGGAGTGCTTCTACTAAGGAACGGTATCTAATTGCGGGAATACGGAATTTTTCTACCCTATCATCCCAGGTTGCATAGTCTATCCATGTTTTACTTCGTGGTGGTGGGTGTAAAATTAATGTACCACGATCAAAAGTTAATGTCGGGTGACGAGCCATTTATTTTTTCTTAGTCCGGTTACACTGATTTAACTACTCATAACGCAAAATGAGCATGATGACTAATATCAATGTCGGTTCTTCGGTACTTGTTATACTAATTAGCCGAAATTCATAGTATAGAAAAAATTAAGACCATCGGTGATGCTTATATGGCTGTCGCTGGTTTATCTAATTATCGCAGTGATCATGCTCTAGCGATCGCCAATATGGCATTAGATATGCAAAAATCTGTGCTTAAGTTTAATCAAAAAAATAACCTGTCTTTTCAGATTCGCATGGGTATTAGTACGGGATCAGTTGTAGCATAGGTAATTGGATTAAAGAAATTTGCTTATGATTTGTGGGGTGATACGGTGAATACAGCCAGTAGAATGGAGTCTCACGGTATACCTGATAATATCCAGATTTGTGAAGCCACCTATCAGGTGTTAAAAGATAAGTATTTGGTGGAAAACCGGGGTTTAATTAAAATTAAAGGTAAAGGGGAAATGATGACTTATTTATTATATGGAGTCAAGTGATAAGCAAAACTTAACATTTCTTAAATGTCAATTAAACCCAATTTCCAATCTCCAAACCTGCAACAGCTACAATGAGAATTGTTGTGATGTTCCCTATTAGCTAAAGTGTCAGACTCTTTACCATTGCGCGAGCATTATCTCGCTTTAATTAACGATATTATCGAAACCACTCTCAAAGGCAAAATTAGCTCTGTAGAGCAGGTTTATCAAATGTTGCTCAAAGGTATCACTTCCGGAACTGGGGAGGTGTTTGAATTAGTTTTGAGCGATCGCCTCAATACGATACAATCTCAGGTAGACTCGGAAACCGACGAACTGAAAAAAGCCAAAGCCACTAGAAGTTTACGCGCAGCTAAAACAATTCAAACTCAATGGCAACGGTGGCAAGAACAAAATAAAGCCACTGAAGCGATTTCCCTATCTATGCGGGAAATTACCACAGCCACCGCAGATGAGCGATTAACAGCTTTGTTGCGAGCTACTGATCCTAATTTAAAGTATCCCTTAAATTTATCCCAACTTCAACAGTTAGCCAAATCTCTACAACAATTTGCCGGCGCTAACCAAGATTTTCAGCAAATTGCTGACGGAATTAATCGTGGTATAACTTCTTGGCAAAAAATTCAAGCAAATTTACTAAATTGGATGTATGAACCCAAAAGTTCTCTAGGATTTGGTGGTATACCTGGAGAAAATAGTCCTTGGGCAAGTTGGGCTAAAGTAGTTAATAGTGAAGTTCCCCAAGCATTTTTTCAGATTCTAGCAAAAGAACAATCAGCCCTAGAATTTGCTCAACAACAACAGCAAATTAGTTTGAGTAACTGGGTAGAATTAACAATAGTTTTACAGCTTTTGCAAAGAGGTTTAATTAATTGGTTTGATCAACAAGCTTATGATATTCAAGCAGGTCCTAAATTATCTATTTCCACATTTTTAACCTTTGCCGTAATTTGGAGTCAATTAGCTAGTGGTTTTCAAAATCAAGCCATAATATATAGCAATGGTGCATCCCAAATCATGCTGCAAATTTTGCGAACCTTTGCCCAACGTCCTTATTTCCCTCTTTACGGTGGGATTTTTGCCTCATTTTCTGGTAGTTATTTACGGGATGCTTTAGATTATTTAGATGCTCCCTTGCGTTCTGCCGAAGGTACTCAAGAAAAAGCCCGGATTTTGACTTTATTGGGGTATTCTCAGCGCAGTTTGGGCAGATATGATCGCTCTCTTAATTTTCATCAACAAGCCTTAGAAATAGCCAGAAATGCCGGAGATAAAGCCTGTGAAATCGCCAATCTCAATCACCTGAGTCGGACTTATGTACAACGGCAAAATTATGGTGAAGCCATTAATTATAGTCAACGGGCATTAATTTACAGTAGACAAACTGGAGACAAAACTGGAGAAGCTAATGCTTTGGTAAATCTAGGTTATAGCGAAGTTATGCAAGCCAAGCAAACAGAAATTAGTGAACCTGAAGTTTATGAATCTGCTATTAACTATCTAGAACAAGGTTTAAAATTAGCAGAAAAATTAAACGATTTACAAAGTCAAGCTTTATGTTTTAGTAGTCTAGGAATTGCTTATGTAGTGACTGCACAATATCCCACAGCAATTAAATATTTAGAAAATGCCTTTAAAATTGCCCAAATTTCCGGTGATTTGTATTTACAAGGCAGAAATTTAGCATATTTAGCTGAAGCTAATTATATGATGGCTAATTATGAAAAAGCAGTTTACTCTGGTAGTTTGGGAATGTATCTTTTAGAGCAAATTGCCTCTGATGAATGGCGACAACCTGCTGCTTTATTAACTATTATTAGAGGACAAATTGGTATAGACAAATTTCAATTATTACTACAACAAAATCGCCCGAAAATGATTGCCATTATTGGTGTTGATGGTTATGATTACATTCCTAATTTGCTAGTAAAATATCAAGAAGATATGTAATTTGATGTTAATAAAATTGTAGGTTGGGTTAAGCGACAGCGCAACCCAACAAAAGGATTAATTAACAAAAAGATTAATAATGTTGGGTTTCCTTGCGTCAACCCAACCTACGGAATTTACCCGAAAATCGCTGTAATTTATTATTTCTCTATCATGGATAAACAGCAATTAAAAAAACTGCTTATTGGTGATTTAACTTGGAAACGAATGTTAAAATCTCTCATTTTTATTTACGCTTTTTTTGCTGTCTATGTTTATTTCCGCGCTGACAGCATGATTTTTCTACCTCAACCATCCAGTTATCAAGATAATCAGGATATTCTCAAGATAAAAACCGCAGAGAATAAAAATATTTCTGCAATCTATTTACCAAATCCTCAAGCTAAATATACCATTCTTTATGCTCATGGTAATGCTGAAGATTTGGGGTATATAAAACCACGATTAAAAAAAATCCGAGATTTGGGTTTTAGTGTCTTTGCTTATGATTATCGCGGTTATGGGACAAGTGAAGGAAATCCTACAGAAAAAGCTGCTTATCAAGATATTGATACTGCTTACAATTATTTAACTCAACAATTAAATATTTTTCCTCAACAAATTATAGTTTTTGGGCGTTCCGTTGGTGGTAGTTCAGCAGTAGATTTAGCATCTAAAAAACCTGTAGCTGGGTTAATAGTTGAAAGTAGCTTTACTTCTATTTTTCGAGTAGTTGTTCCTGTGCCAATTTTACCTTTTGATAAATTTACTAATCTCAACAAAATCAAAAAAGTAAAATCTCCAGTTTTGATCATTCATGGTAAATCTGATGAAATTATTCCTTTTAGTCATGGAGAAAAATTATTTGCGGCTGTATCATCTCCCAAACTTTCTTTTTGGGTAGATAAAGCCAGCCACAATGATTTATCCTTTGTTGCAGGTGAAAGGTATTGGGAAATGTTAAAAAAGTTCGCTGATTTAGTTGAGAAAAATCCTACTAAATAGAAAATAATACCAATTTAAAAAATGATCTAAATGTAGGTTGGTTTAAGCGACAGCGCAACCCAACAAAAGGATTAATCAACAAAAGGATTAATAATGTTGGGTAACATACGTCAACCCAACCTACCTAATTAGGAAATCCAAATACCGTGAAATCCATAGGGTACACGTTGGGGAATCATTACCCGCGCTATGGATGCGCTGGTGATATCTTGAAGAATACCATCAGATAGATATATTAGCAGTTATTGAAACAAACAACAAAATGGGGTAAAATAATTATGATCACATAACCTGATATAGCTCAACTATACAAAATGCTTTCAGAAGACCAGCCTACGACTAATACTGAGTTTGGGGATATTCTAATCAAAATAATTAAGAATCCTTATATCCCTGAATCAAAAGACCTACTCATACACGAAAAACCAGCGTCTGACCATAGGTTACAAAAAAGCAAACTCTCCGATAAAGAATATTCCTTAGTCAGAGATAAATGGTTAAAACGTATTCGTGATAAAAACCCCTATGGTCATGAAACCATAGGGCTATCTTATGATCTGTTTATTGAAATGGTTCAGGAATTATTCGGTTGCAATGAGCCTAACAGCCCTGAAATGCCGATAAACCGCACGGCTGTAGTCCATTTAGTTGGGACAGCTAACCCCAAACCGACTAGAACAGGTAAACCTGCTGCTACTGTGCAAGAGCCTAATTTAAAATTTATGTCTTGTTTCACAGATAAATATACCTATGAGCAACTAAAAGAAATAGGGGATAAAGTCGTTGCTGAGTATAATAGACACAGACATGGCGGAACAGCACCAGTTAAACTCAGTTTAGATTTTTCAACACCTGAGAAAGAAACCCTTTATTTAGATAGTGATGAGGAATTCACTAATCAACCTGAAGAGTCTAATAATTTGCGATCGCTCATCCACCAAACATTAAGCAGAAAGGGAACTGATATTCTAATTGGTTCAGGTCTGGATGCAATGGAGTTATTAAGTTTGCTAATTGATAAGAACCCTAAAATAAGCATCAACACAATTAGATGCCTACCTATCCTGTTGGGGATATCCTCAGAAGAGTTCATAAAACTGCTATATGAGGATACGGATAGCTGAAATGTCGGTTTTTGATTTAGGTTCTTCTCTAATTATCCAAGGATGATTAGTTAAAACATAATCCCACTTTTTTAACTCAGGAATCACTGATGCTTCAAAATCACTGATTCTTTTTTTCGTCAGACACCGATGGTACTGGAGACGCAGACTGTATCAGCCTAGACGAAATGACTAAATAAAATATTTTACTCTTATCTTGACTTTTAATAATAATAATGCTATTTTCTAAAGAAGAGGTTGAAACAGAAACAGCCCCATTATTAATCAGATGCTCATTTACTAATTTAAAGACTTTCATCATGTTGTACAATCACGCATTAGAGACGCTAAAGTCACTCCTGGAGACTAAGCCATGTGATGATATAATCATTATCAAAAATAAGTATAAAGTCAGGAGAAATCAACCTTTCTCTTATGACCTTTTCAAATTTGCTTATCCAGAAGATGAGAACAACCAAGAAATTAAAAAAATGGAATGTTCTTATTTTGTTGAGCAATTATTAGAGTATTTTGGTCATTCCTACCCCACACAAATAAAAAAGAGCAAGATTGAGCTATTAGATAAGAAATTTGGGGTTACTTTATATACAGAACAGCGTGGACATGAGCTAAAAGGTAGTGTTGATAAAGACAGGTTTTTCAGCTTAGTTGGTTTGTGTGTGCATCAGAAATTCTCCAAAACTGAAGTAAATTTAGAAGGGTTAAATGCTTTAGGTAAAGGAAGTTTTTATGTTATTGCCAATTATCTTAAGAAAAAATATGGCGATAAATATGATAAAGGCGAAGCGTTACCGCAACCTACTAAAAAACCGCAACCTGCTAAAAGTAAAAATTCTAAGTCTGTTCCTAAAGCAAAAGTAACAGTAGTTGAAACGGAACCAAAAGAAGATATACCCATAAAGTTCACTAAGTTCCTGGAAACTAACCCAGGATTTACAACTAAAGCCACTCTGATTGACAGTGCATATAAGCAAAGGTCTTATTCTATCTTTGGGTTCACTGAAGATTTTAACAGCCATCACAAAGCTACCTACCAATGGGCTGCTGATGTGCTAGTTTTGGAGTTCCTTGATATCCTGAGATGCTCTGATCCAAAACATAAATTAACTACTATTAAGAAGAAAGTTGGAATAAAAAGCAGACTGGGTAGTAACGATATTATTGCTGAACAATTATTCTATAAAATGTTTGGTTTGTGTGTGGTTATGGCAACCAATGAAGATCAAGGTAGCTTTAATTCTGATGAACTTAGAGATTTTGGGAAGTCCTGTTTTTTACAACTAATAGACCATCTGCGAGGGAAGGAATAGATCCAGATGTAGGTTGGGTTAAGCGATAGCCCAACCCAACAAAAGGATTAATAATGTTGGGTAACATACGTCAACCCAACCTACCTAATTAGGAAATCCAAATACCGTGAAATCCGTAAGGGATACGCTGAGGAATCATTACCCGCGCTATGGGTTCATTGGTGATATCTTGGGCGTTAATAATTATGAGTTCTGATGTTTGGGAATTTTCATCATAAACAAATGTTACCAACCATCCTGCATCTTCAGCAGTACCATGAGGATGAGGTGCAAATACGGCTTCTCCACCATAACGATTTTCACCAAATTCATGAATTTGGGATTTACCATTTTCAAAATCGTATTTGATGACACCACTAAACAAGGGATTTTGACTATGTGCCATTTTTCCTACATAGCCATATTGGGTTTTTCTTCCTAACAGGATTTCGTTGACACGGGGAAATTCTCCCGGTACGTCATCTAGTTTTTCTTCTGTAACTGCACCTGTGCTAAGGTTAAAACGCCAACTGTGTAAATAAGGAATGTCTCCTTTTTCCTCACGGTGTGTATGGTCAGAAACCAGAACATTAGTAGAATTCATGCGACAAGCGATAAGTACCACTTCGTCTCCGGTTTCGTAAGCGTTGAGGGTGTGGAAGACATAGCAAGAGGGACATTCAAACCAGCGAATATTGCTGTTGTCACCATGACGAGGCATTATACCAAACCGACTGGGGCGATCGCTCTCAAACATCATCATTGGTTCTCCCCGCTGCATTCTTTCCACACTAAATGTCAGAGGTAAATCCATGAAAATGGTATAATTTTCTGTGATGGCGAAATCGTGCATCATTACCGCTGTGGGTATTTCTATGGGTACTGTTCGTAATAACTCCCCCCGGGCGGAAACTACGCCATATTGTAGATAAGGTGGTCTGAAACCGTAACCAAAAAACATCATTTCCCCGGTGACAGGATCTACCTTGGGATGGGCGGTAAAGGCGGAAACCAGTTTATCATTATAGGTATGTTCCCCAATAGTTGCTAGATCGGGAATATTGATGTGATGAGGCGCACCTCCTTCCCATAGTGCTAAAAGCTGTTGATTGTGCCACACCAAGGCTGTATTAGCGGTATTTTTCCCTGGTCCGTGAGGGTTGTCCATTTGCGGTGGTTCTAAAAGTCCACTCCACACAGCTTTACCCGCTTCATGTTCAATCTTCCATCCTCTAGTTTTCACATAGCGATTATGATAGGTGGCTTTCCCGTCGTTAATTTGGACTCCATGTAACATTCCATCCCCATCAAACCAGTGATATTGACCAATGGGACTCCATTGCGGGTTGGGACCATTACGGACAAACATCCCTGATAGTTCTGGGGGGATTTCTCCAATAACTTCTAAGGTATCAGTAGATATTTCAGTGTTTATGGGGGCAAAGTTACCCGCTAAATAAGGATTTACGGCTGTTGATGCGGTCATACTCAGTGAGTTCAGATAGAGACACTGTATTTAATATAGTTATGGTTGGCTATTTGTGCTATGAAAAACAAACACCAGATATCCGACTTCTTTGAGAAGTCGGGGATCTATATCCTTTCCATAAATATGCGATAATCAATGTATCTCTATTCTTCAAGAGATTTTCCGTCAAAATCAAAATAATCTGTTAATCATAATTGTAAAAAATGCAAGTAGAATCACAAATCTCTGATATTGATAATAATATTTTTACTGATTTCGGTGGGGTCATGATTCCCGAAGCACCGGATGGATTTAAATCAGGTTTTATTGGCATTATCGGTCGGACTAATGTGGGTAAATCCACTTTGATGAATGAATTAGTTGGGCAAAAAATAGCTATTACTTCCCCCGTATCCCAAACTACTCGCAATCGCTTAAAGGGGATTTTAACGACGGAAACAGCCCAGTTGATTTTTGTGGATACCCCCGGTATTCATAAACCTCATCATCAATTAGGGGAAGTGTTGGTAAAAAATGCCAAAATTGCCATTGACTCGGTAGATGTGATATTATTTGTAGTTGATGGTACTGTTGCTTGTGGTCCAGGCGATCGCTATGTGGCAGAACTACTAATTAATACTCAAACACCTGTAATTCTGGGGATTAATAAAATTGATCAACAACCAGAAGATGCCCAAAAAATAGATGATAGTTATATTCAATTAGCTAATACCTATAAATGGCAAAGTGTGAAATTTTCTGCTAAAACCGGCGCGGAATTATCGCAACTCCAAGATTTATTAATTAGTCATCTTGAACCAGGTCCATTTTACTATCCACCGGATTTAGTTACAGACCAGCCAGAACGGTTCATCATGGGTGAATTAATTCGAGAACAAATACTATTATTAACCCGTCAAGAAGTTCCCCACTCCGTAGCGATCGCCATTGATTTAGTTGAAGAAGCCCCAAAAATTACCCGTGTTCTCGCCACAATCCATGTTGAGAGAGATTCTCAAAAAGGTATTCTCATTGGAAAAGGGGGAACAATGCTCAAAGCCATTGGTAGTGAAGCTAGACAACAAATTCAAAAGCTAATTGTTGGGAAAGTTTATCTAGAATTATTTGTCAAAGTCCAACCCAAATGGCGACATTCACGGGTGCGTTTAGCAGAACTAGGTTATCGCGTCGAAGAATAAATCAGAAAGTAGGGGCGCAGGCCCTGCGCCCAGTCACGTGGTACGGAATACGCCCAGTTTAGGGTATACCCAACACGGCTTAATTATTTGATTCTCCGGGTAAGGGTTTAGCAGTGCTAAACCCTTACAAATCTGGGGTTTTCGTGATTCTACAAAAGTTCATGTTTCAACCGTTTTGAGTATATCTTAAATTTTTAAAATTACCCTCTTTTTGAAAAACCAGAATATTATCAATTTATGCCGTTAATTAGTCTCATTGCTGCCATTTCGGAAAATCGAATTTTAGCAAACTCAGCCAGAAAACATATTCGTTCTGGTAATCCTTGGGATATTCCCAGTGATGAAATTTATTACCGGCAAATGATCCGCAGACATCCTGTAATTATCGGGCGCAAAAGTTATTCTACCATGACTAAACCATTTCCCGATTGTACAACTATTGTTCTGACCAGAGATCCCAATTTTCAAGCCTTTGGTTGTGTAGTTTTGCATTCATTAACAGAAGCAATTGCATGGGCGAAAATGAGTGAAACAGAAGAAATATTTATCGCCGGTGGTGGACAGATTTATACTGAAGCCATCCAATTTGCCGATAAACTTTATTTAACTATTGTTGAAGGTAATTTTGTGGGAGACATATACTTTCCTGAATTTGCCGATTTTGGAAAAGTCACAAAAGAGAAGAAAATGCAGGAAAATGGCTATAAGTTTAATTTTGTAGAAATTGAAAAGTGCGTTAATGGAATAACGCCACCTTCAATAATTGGATAAGTGATGGGACACAAATTAATTACACAACTGATTTTTCTGTTCCCTGTTCCCTGTTCCCTGTTTAATTTATTGTAATTTCAAAAATCTATCCAAAGCTGCTACCATACTTGGTGGCCAGCGACGGATATTCCTTACCCAATTCATATCCTTATAACGGGTATCTAGTCCATAGGCTGCTACCCAATTACTCTCCGCTTCTCCCTTATTTCCCGTCACCCAATAAGCGGCTGTTAAAGCAGCACGCATATCAGCAAATCGAGGATATTTACGGACTATATTCCGCATCTCCCGGATAGCTTGATCTGGTTGATGAGTTTCATACAAAGCCAGGGCATAATTAGCCCTAGCAAAGGCAAAATTTGGGGTAATTTCTGTGGCTTTTTGGAAATCTAAAATCGCTTCTTGCCATTTCCCTAAACCTGTTTTAGCATTACCACGATTATTATAAGCCATAGCATCTTGAGGATCTAATTCTAATACACGATTATAATCAGCGATCGCCTCCTCCCATCTTCCCAAACCTTCCAACGCCGTCCCCCGATTCAAATAAGGATCTGTCACAGTAGGCGCAAGTTCTACGGCTTTGTTATAATCCATCAATGCGGATTGTAACTTATTCTGACTGACACGAGAATTACCGCGATTACTCCATGCTCCCGCATTAGTAGGAAATTTTTCAATAATTTCTGTCCAATAAGCCTCCGCCGTCACAAAATCGCCTTGATTCGTAGCTGCAAAAGCCTTAGTCGCTAATTCATCCCCTACTTGCAACTCCTGGGCTGTAATAGGTTGAGATTCTGCCATAACTGGTGTATTCCAGCCAAAAACCAGTAATAAACTCAGAAAAATACCAATTAGTTTAATCATCTAACTCTGACGTGATATGCAACAAAATTAATGATATAGCAGATCACGAAACTCAGATTAAAAGAGGGTTTTACTCATTCTCCCCCCCTTCCCTCTTCCCTCTTCCCTCTTCCCTCTTCCCTCTTCCCTCTTCATTCTTCCTTATTCATTCTTCCTTATTCATTCTGACTCCTGACTCCTGACTAAATTTCTGCACTCATTAGTCAATTATTCAAAGATTGAGTTAAAATAAGGGGTCGCAAACTTAGTAAGTAAAACCCGGATATTCCCCGGAGGTGTAATTGACCAAGTTCATTTTGAAAATTCTCTGGTTAGACGAAAACGTCGCCCTAGCAGTAGATCAGGTTGTTGGTAAAGGTTCTAGTCCCTTAACCAAATACTTTTTTTGGCCCAGAAATGATGCCTGGGAAGAGCTAAAAAAAGAGTTAGAATCCAAACACTGGATCACAGATGTTGACCGGGTAGAGTTGCTTAACAAAGCCACAGAAGTGATTAACTACTGGCAAGAAGAAGGCAGAAAACGCCCAATGGCAGAAGCACAGTTGAAATTTCCAGAAGTTGCCTTCACAGGTAGCGCCTGATTATTTTAAATTGGTAATTGGTAGTGGGTAATTGGTGATTGGTCATGGGTAATTAAGTCAAATTATCACCTGTCACCTGTCACCAGTCCCCAGTCCCCATCATCTTCGCCACAATTTGATTGTCTTGTCCTTACTACCACTGATAATTAATCCCCCATCCTCCCTCATAACAACGCTAGATACTGAGTCTGTATGACCGACAAGACTAGCAATTTCCAATTTTGTGCTGATTTGCCAAATTTTCACAGTTTTATCCCAACTGCCACTAATCAGCGTTTCTCCATCAGCACTAAAAGCCACAGCCACCACTGACCAAGAATGACCTGAAAGTGTGCTAATTAATTCACCAGTGCTAACATCCCATAATTTGATTGTATTATCACCGCTACCAGTCGCCAACAAATTAGGATGAGTGGGACTAAAAGCCACTGTCAAAACTGCCCAAGTATGACCAGAAAGAGTTGTTAATAAGTGAAAATTTCCGTCTTCTAATTTCCAGACCCGAACTGTGCGATCATAACTAGCACTAGCTAAAAGCCGTCCTTGGGGACTAAAAGCCACAGCATTTACTTGTAATTTATGCCCTGTTAAAGTGTTCCGTGCTAAACCCGGTTTTACATCCCAGATTTTAATAGTTTTATCCCAACTACCACTAGCTAAAATTTGCCCATGAGGATGAAATGCTAGGGATTTAACAGCGTGTGAATGTCCAGTCAAACTATGAATTTTCGTTAATGTCTTCACATCCCACAAATTGATATTTTGATCATCACTAGCTGTGGCTAAAATTGTATCATGATCATTAAAAGTAACTGCCGTTATACGTTGAGTATGTCCGATAAAGTTCCCTATTAATTGCTGATTGCTTAAATTCCATAATTTAATACTTTTATTATCTTCACCACTAGCTAATATTTTACTATCATGACTTAATGCCACAGTATTAATAGAACTATTAATTTGATTTTTCAGAGTATGGGAAAATTGCCAAAAATAAGTTTCAATTGGGGATAATAAAGGCAAATAATTATCTTTAATACCCAAATTATATATAAGTTGATCTGCTGATTCCCAACGTTCTTGTAAATTATATTTTACTAGTTTATCAAGGGTTTGTCCTAAATGTTCACTAATAGGATAGGTAAGATAATCTAGCCATACCCAGCAATTATTAGTCATATCAAACAGTTCAAAAGGAGAAACTTGAGTAAGTAAATAAATACAGGTTATACCTAAACTATAAAGGTCACTAGCGAAAACTGCTTTACCTTGTGCTTGTTCTGGAGAAATATATTCTGGACTACCAACTAAATTATCGTCATCTTCATTGATATTGACAAACTTCATATTGGTAAAATCCCTTAAAACCAAATTATTCAATAGATCTTGACTTTGATTTTTAGTCCGCAAAATAATATTTCCCGGTTGAATATTTCGGTGAATAATTTGATGATTATGAATAAACATGATCACTGGTAATAAACCTTTTAAAAGCTGCCAAATCTGAGTTTCATTAAAACCACCTTGCTTTGCTAATAAACTAGCTAAATTATCCCCCTCAATAAATTCTTGAATTAAATAGTAATATTCATTTTCGGTAAAATGTGTAATTAAAGTAGGAATTTGGGGATGTTTACCTAATTCCGTTAACTTCTGTACCTGAAATTGAAAAATTTCCAGCGGTTGATATCGAGATAAAACTTGATAAACAACACAAGGAATTGGCGGAAATTGACTTTCATCTACAGCCAAAAAAGTCTGATAAAATCCCCCCTGACTAATCTGTTTAACTAAACAATAAACTCCATTAACTAACACAACTTATCTCCTAAATTCCTCTGCGTGAAAAAACGAAAACTCTACCACTAACTTTATATTTTGTCAATTCGTAATTTCCATTGTTTACAAAAATTAAGATTTTTATTACATTACTCTGCATAAGACATAAGTTCATCATAAACATTTTTAGCTTATGTCTTTACAGAGACTAATAAACACATAATTTTGGAGATTCCGACTGTGGCTTTAACTATCCAGTCTGCTCAAACTATTTTTTCTAATACTCAAGTTCCCAGCCCTATTCCTGCAACTATAGCGTTATTCGATCAACTTAACGTTGATGATCAATTAGCTTACCTTTGGTATGCTTACACTGAAATGGGTAAAACCATTACTCCCGCAGCACCTGGAGTAGCACGCTTACAACTAGCCGAAAGTTTGCTGACCCAAATTAAGCAAATGTCTCGTGAAGAGCAAACAAAAGTGATGCGGGATTTAGCCAGCCGTGCTGATACTCCTATTAGCCGTTCCTATGGTTTCTTCAGCGTTAATACCAAACTAGCTTTCTGGTTCGAGTTAGGAGAATTGATGAAACAGGGAATCATCGCTCCTATCCCCGTTGGTTATCAAATGTCTCCCGGTGTAAAATTTGTATTAGAAGCTACACAGAAACTTGATCCAGGTCAGCAAATCACCGTATTGCGGAATACTGTAGTAGATATGGGATTTGATACTTCTGATCTTGGTCCTAGCAGTTATCCCAAAGCAGCTACAGAACCTGCTTTCCAACGGACAACACCAGTTATTTCCTCAGTGAAAATTGACGGGATTACAGAACCTGCGGTCTTAGGCTACATTGAAGCCATGAATGCAGATAAATTTGATGATGCGATCGCACTATTCACTACCGACGGTGCGCTACAACCACCATTCCAAAAGCCAATTGTGGGACGAGAAGCGATCACTAAATATATGCGCGAAGAAGCACAAGGACTAAACATGATGCCACAACAAGGTATCTGCGAAGTTCAACCAGACGGTTCTAAACAACTAAAGGTCACAGGAGTAGTGCAAACTCCTTGGTTTGGTGTCACAGTTGGTATGAACATTTCCTGGCGGTTTTTAATCAATCCCGATGGCAAAATCTTCTTCGTAGCCATTGATATGCTTGCATCTCCTCAAGAACTCATGAACCTACGTCGAGTGTAATCAAATCATGAGGCTGTTGAAAATCAAATTTACTTGTTATTTCCACAGCCTCGCAATAATAGAGTGAAAAATATTGACACCGACCAGAAAATTTGTTATTATGAAACCGACGAGGAAGAAACATCTCTAGAGCATAAGCGCAACTAATTAAGCATCAAGCTAAGTCAGCAAATAATGAAAACAGCTATTGAGATCAACAAACTATATGAGTCTAATTACTCACAATGGCTAGAAGAGACAATTAAAAGTCTCAAATCTCGTCAATTGGGAGATATTGACTATGATAACTTAATAGAAGAGTTAGAAGAATTGGCGAAAACCGAAAAAAGACGAGTCAGAAGTTTATTAGAACAGATTATTAGACACTTATTACTTTATCAAAATTGGCATATAGAAAAGCCTAGAAATGCTAACCATTGGGCGGCGGAAATTATTAGTTTTCGTAATCAAATTCATGAAGAATTAACAACTAACTTACGCAACCACTTAGCAGAAAATATCAATATCATTTACAGCAATGCCTTAGATTATGTTAAAACCAAAACCAAACTTACCAACTTACCAGAAATTTGTCCTTACACCTTAGATCAGATTTTAGATAAAAACTGGTTGCCTTCATCTTAAAATTTTCTCTTTGCGCCTGGAGCGTCTCTGCGTGAGATAAATTCAATTCTGCCCCAAACTTGTAGATTGTTCATAAACCTTCTTCAAAGTATTCACATCTCTGACAGAAATCAAGGGCGGTTTGCGAACCTGAGAAAAATACATAGTATCAGTTTCTAGAAGACTATGACCCCAAATACCCAAAGCATGACCAAGTTCATGACGGGCTGCTGATAGTACATATTCACCAGTTTGACTAGGACTCAGCAGAATCGTAAACCGGTGAGATAAAATATTATTTTCAGCATATAAATCATAACTAGTTAAAGCCGAACGCGCCCGTAGTATTTTACCATTAGGTTCACGCTGCAAGGGTGGTGCTTTTCGGAAGATTGTAATATCAGCAATAGCAGATTTTTCCACTATCTGCAAAGGTAAATAAATACTCCATTCTTGCACTGCTTGAGAAACACTATTAACCCATACTTGCGATTGTTTTTCATTAATATCAGTTGGTGTTTCTATCTTCACTTTCACCGGAAAATGTGACCAAATTAAATAACCAACTTTTGTAGATTTAATTTGATCAAAATAATCACCACTATTTGTTTTATCTTGCCATTGTGCCAGAGTTGGTGGTAAAGGATAGGATTTTGGGAGAATAGGTAAAGAAGTTAATAATTGGAAGTTTCTTTCCTGTTCCCTGTTCCCTATTCCCTGTTCCCTCGAAACAGCATTAACTTGAAAGTTAGTCAAAACAACCAGCAGTCCTGTACTTATTGCTAAAGTCAGAACTGCTGCTTGTAGTGAGCGAAATCGAACTATTAATCTTCGCCAAAAGTTGTGATTTTGGGTAATTTTTCCCATTTTCGGTTTCAATTATTTGGGCAACCAATTAGCACTTAAAACCACAGTTAAACCCATAAAAACTACAACTAATGCCCACGTAACTCGATTTAAAGTATTTTCGGCACTTTTGGTACTACTAAATAATTGTGCTTGTCCACCAATAGCACCAATGCCATCACCTTTAGGACTATGTAACAAAACGAGGATAATCAAACCGAGAGCGGAAAATGCCCAAATGCCTTGAATAATGTTAGTAATTGCCATATTAGAAATGTTGGTGATCAAAATTTATCAAAATTTATCAATTTTGGAGGGATTTAGCAATGCTCATTGGTGTCAACTTAGGCTATAAATAGCTTATTTGTTTAGCTTCCAAACCCGCCCGGAACTTAAGTTCCGGTCTAATAGCCAAAGTAAACTGAAGTTTACTCAAGAATTTAAAAATTTTCCGGTTATTCAGTCATCTTTAGATGACTTGTGCTATTAGACTGGGAATATGGCTAACGCCACGCTACGCTATCATTCCCAGTTGGGGTTTGGGTTTTACGTTAAGTTGACACCAGTGAAGCTCTTGCTTTACCCCTACCATTTTACGATTTTACAAACCTATTTGTACAGGAGTACGAGTTAGTTGTAAATCATATTCTGCGGCTTTAAGTAATGATCGCCCTGTCATTTCTTGTGGTTGAGATATTTGTAAAATATCTAGAATTGTCGGGGCAATGTCGGCTAATTTGCCATCATTTCTTAATACCACATTTGTTCCATATCCGGGTATTTTGGCTTTTTCACCTTCTACCAAAATTAAAGGAACTGGGTTAGTAGTATGGGCTGTCCAAGGATGACCGCCTTCATCTATCATATACTCAGCATTGCCATGATCAGCAGTAATAATTGCTGTACCACCTGCTTTACCAATAGCATCAATTAGACGACCTAAACATTTATCTACTGCTTCAATAGCTGTGACTGTCGCTGGAATTTGTCCTGTATGCCCTACCATGTCTGGGTTAGCATAGTTCATTACAACTAGGGAATAGATACCCTTTCTGATGGCAGCGATCGCCACATCTGTCACAGCTTGTGCTGACATCGCCGGGGTTTGATCATAAGTATTCACCATTGGACTACTGACTAATTCCCGGTCTTCTCCCTCACAGGGATCTTCTAGTCCCCCGTTAAAGAAATAAGTAACATGAGCGTATTTTTCAGTTTCAGCCGTTCTAAACTGTTTTAACCCGCGACTAGCGATAACTTCACCCAGAATATTACTCAGATTTTGCGGTGCGAAAGCCACAGAAACTGGCAATTCTGGATCATACTGGGTAAAAGTTACAAAAGAAAGTGGTTGAATTGACTGTCTTTCAAAACCGTTAAAAGTTTGACTAACGAAGGCTTGAGTTAGTTCCCTAGCGCGGTCGGGGCGGAAATTGAAAAATATTACCCCATCACCAGATTCTACCGCGCCCGGTTGCAACCGGACTGGGAGAACAAACTCATCGGTTACACCTTTCGCGTAAGCTGCTTGCAATACCTCTACAGCCCTGAGTCCATTGCCCGCACTATCTGTTGTCATCACATCGTAGGCACATTGGACTCGATCCCAACGGTTATCACGATCCATTGCATAAAAGCGACCACTAATAGTAGTGATTTCACCGATGCCAACATGAGCTATATAGTCTTCCAACTGCTGAATGACGTTGATGGCATCCGTTGGTTTAGTGTCACGACCATCAGTAATGGCATGAATACAAACCTGTGAAAGTCGCTGTTCCTTCGCTAAGTCAAGTAGTCCAAATAGATGGGTAATATGGGAATGCACCCCCCCATCAGAACAAAGCCCCACTAGATGTAACTTGCCATTAGCAGAACTGACTTCCTGGCAAATTTTGACAAGGGCTGGGTTTGCGGCTAAAGAACCGTCTTCTACAGCATCTGAGATCCGTACCAATTCTTGGGGTACGACTCGACCAGCGCCAATGTTCAAATGACCAACTTCCGAGTTGCCCATTTGACCTTCTGGCAACCCTACGGCTTTTCCTGATGTGCGAATGAGGGTGTGGGGATAGACTGCCCATAAACTGTCCATAATCGGAGTTTTGGCAGCGCGAATCGCGTTTCCTCGCTCTTCCTCACAGTAGCCCCATCCATCTAGAATGACTAGCACCACAGGAGCAACAGGTGCTTTGGTCATAGTAAAATCGCCCTTTACTTTTTGTAATACTCGAATGATACCATTGCTAACCAACTATGGAAGTTAAATTCAGTCGGAAAAAATCTTAAATCCCAAATTTTGTTAACCTACTGATACCAAATATTTGAGACGACTTTGACACTCTCCGGTCTAAAGACGCGGAGATTCTATAGAGAGTTTCAGTCTATATCCCTCAGTTATCCCAGTTTCTGTCAGCGGGGTTTCCCCGCCCTTCATTGCTTATTTTAGATTAAGGGCAGAGCGATCTGCTTGCAGCAGCGCTTCCTGATCGCCTTGTTCTGTAAGATTATCAAGTTTATCCAGTATTCTTAAACCTGCTTCTGGGTTTCCCGTTACAGCCATTGCTTTAAATCGAGTACAGGCATCAAATTCCGCTAGAGCTATAGTAGAAAGTTCTTCAATGAGTTTATTTACACTTATACCTCTAGTTTGCGCCAGTTCTTTTAATCGGATGTGTTTTTCGTTGGGTAAGCGAATAGTTAAAGTAGCCATTTTTTGTTTAACTCCTAATAATTTCTTCCGGTCTTAATATTGATAAGTTAGGAAATACGAGTTCAGCATTTTGGAAGTCTTTAACATTTTTGGTGACAATAATTTGAGCATTACCAGCAACCGCTAATTCAATTAAATGGTTGTCAGCTTCATCTTTTAAATTAGGTCGCCATAAGTAGTAAATTGATATCCATTGACTGACATTTATAAATGATGCAAGTAAAGTATAAATTTCTGTGTTAGTTAGAGAACATTGGCTGATAATTTCTTCTCGCTGCATGACTGATTCATACTCTAAAAATAAAGCATTTCCCATCAAAGGCTGATATTCTCCTTTCAAACAGCGTCGAATTAGTTCCCGACTAGAACCTTTTGATCCAATAAGCGCACTAATAAAAACGCTTGTATCTACCACAATTTTAATCGCCATGTGGCTATGATAGCATATATGCTGTCATTAGAGAAAATATTGGTCTTCGTACTGAGTTTTTTTGCTTTCGTACTATTTTAGATTAAAGGCAGAGCGATCTGCTTGCAGCAGCGCTTCGCGATCGCCTTGTTCTGTAAGATTATCATGCAAATGCTTAAGATCACGAATTTGCATGAGTCATTAAGAAAATATAAAATACCCTAAATACACACAAAAAGTTTGTACTTTTATAAAGTATAATTAAGAAAAAGATAAATAAATCTAGCTAGATAGGCTTATTTCTTCACCTATTGTCCCTAGATCCGGTTAAAGTTTCTTTCTAAACTAAAAAGTACCATTTTCCGGTGCCAACAACTAAGTTAGCATTCAGGATCAAAGCGACGATGTAAAATTCCCAGTTGAAGAGGCAAATAAAGGCGTGGGTCAGTATAAATCTGATGAATTAAAGCAGTATAACCCAGAGGCACTGCCCTGGGCAAGCGGAGCGATCGCTCGTTACTTTCGTTACCGTCCTTGGTTAGCCTGGGGACGACTACTGAGAATAATCTGGTCTTTTGCCGGATTTATATTCAGTCTCAAATGGGACGAATGGCAAGACCAGGTGGAGGAAAATCAGGGGAAACGCGCTACCCAGTTGCGAACCCTACTCACCAATCTCGGTCCGACATTTATTAAAGTCGGTCAAGCCCTCTCGACTCGTCCCGACTTAATCCGCAAAGACTTCTTAGCAGAACTAATCAAGTTACAAGACCAGTTACCACCTTTTGATAATGATCTGGCATATCAGATTATTGAAACAGAATTAAATCGCTCAATTGGCGAAATTTTTCGAGAGCTTTCGCCTCAACCCGTAGCAGCAGCTAGTTTGGGTCAAGTCTACCGGGGTCGCTTACTCAGCGGCGAGGAAGTGGCAGTCAAAGTACAACGCCCTAATCTCCGCCCGCTACTGATAAAAGACCTGTACCTCATGCGTTGGGTTGCCAGTTGGCTTGCTCCTTGGCTACCGCTGAATCTCGGACACGATTTAACTTTAATTGTGGACGAGTTTGGCACAAAGCTATTTGAGGAAATTGACTACATCAATGAAGGTCGCAATGCGGAAAAATTTGCCCATAATTTCCGTGATGACCCCCAGGTAAAAATTCCCTCTATTTACTGGAATTATACCAGCACTCATGTTTTAACTCTAGAATGGATCAACGGCTTTAAACTCACAGATACTGAGAATATTCAATCTGTCGGTTTAGATCCAGAAGCCATCATTCAAATAGGTGTAACTACTGGGTTACAACAACTATTAGAGCATGGCTTTTTTCATGCCGATCCTCATCCTGGGAATTTGTTCGCTATGCCCGATGGTCGCATGGCTTACATTGACTTTGGCATGATGGATCAATTGGAGGAAACTACTAAGGAAAGTTTAGTTGATGCTTTAGTACATTTGGTAAATAAGGATTACGCCGATTTAGCGGAAGATTTTGTCAAATTGGGCTTTTTGGCAGCAAATACTAATATTACGCCTATTGTTCCTGCATTAGAAGCAGTATTAGGAAATGCTATTGGTAAAAATGTCCAAGATTTCAACTTCAAAACCATTACGGATGAGTTCTCGGAATTGATGTATGAATATCCTTTCCGTGTGCCGGCAAAGTTTGCTTTGATTATTCGTTCTTTGGTGACACAAGAAGGAATTGCCCTCAGTCTTAACCCTAATTTCAAAATTGTGGAAGTGGGTTATCCCTATATCGCTCGGCGGTTATTAACTGGGGAATCTCCCGCATTACGGCGACGGCTATTGAATGTGTTGTTCAAAGATGGTAAATTCCAGTGGCAAAGGTTAGAAAATCTGATTACGATTGCTCGCACTGATAGCAATTTCGATGTTTTACCAACGGCGAAAATGGGTTTAGAATTCATCCTTTCCGAAGAGGGTAAATTTCTCCGTCGTCAGTTGGTCTTAGCTATCACTGAAGATGACCGTTTGCACACAGAAGAAGTCCAACGTCTGTGGGATTTGGTCAAGGATGATTTACCACCAAATCGTTTACTTAATGTCGCCATTAGCCTCTTGACCGAGTTCTCGAAAGAAGGTGTAGCAGCTATTTTAGCTAAATAATCTGTTACCAAATAAAAACGAATTTTAATAACACTCAGGAGTTTTAATGTACTATTACCCTCTGCAACCACCCTACTTTTTACTATTAGTTGGTTTTTTCACGGCTTTAACTTCTGGGTTAGCTTTATCTGGGACATTAAAGGTAATTGTCCAGCAATGGCCACAAGATAAATCTCCTAAAGAAAAGACTAATACCCGTTCTTTTTATAAACAATTGTTAGTGCCATTTATTGGTATTACTAGTGGTTCTTGCTTATTTCTTTGTTCTGGTTTCGAGATATTTGGTTTTCCTACGGGAATGGCTTTAAGTATAGGTTTACCACTGAGTCTGTTAACTTGCTTCTTTGTTTGGCGGCAGTTGGGAGGTTTACTCGATTATGTTAAGAGGGAAGGAATGCAATCTTTAGATTTAGATTCTTGGTCTTAGCAATATCATTAAGGGCGCAGACCCTGCGCCCCTACATTAATTAAACATATTGTCTGAATCAGGATGTCCAGGATTTAATGATTAACAGGATGAAAATAGATATCTTATTACCAATTACCAATGGGAAAAGCTAATGCAAATCATTCGTTTACCGGTACTTGCTGACAATTATATATTTTTACTGCATGATCCACTGCGGAATATTGCGGCTGTTGTTGATCCGGCGGAAGCACAACCAGTTTTAGATGAATTGAGAAAAATTAATGCTCAGTTAGTGGCAATTTTTAATACCCATCATCATGGTGATCATGTGGGTGGGAATACACAATTAATGAAAGCATTTCCTGATGTGAAAGTTTATGGAGGTGCGGAAGACAGGGGGAGGATTCCGGGACAACAGGTGTTTTTACAGGAAGGCGATCGCATCCAATTTAGCGATCGCCCTGCTAATATATTCTTTGTACCTGGACATACTCGCGCTCATATTGCTTACTATTTCCCCCCAGCAAGTCCAGGAGAGCCTGGAGAATTGTTCTGTGGTGATACATTGTTTGCTGGCGGTTGTGGTCGTTTATTTGAAGGCACACCGGGGCAAATGGTAGATTCATTAAGTAAACTCCGGGCTTTACCTGATCATACTCGCGTCTGGTGCGCCCATGAATACACTTTAAGTAATTTGCGGTTTGCTGTAACTGTAGATGCTGAAAATGCAGATCTACAAAAACGTTACCAAGATGTTAAAGCTCAACGGGATAAATTAGAACCAACAGTTCCATCAATTTTAGGACTGGAAAAACTCACCAATCCTTTTTTACGCTGGGAAGAACCATATCTACAAGCAACAGCAAAGAGTGATAATGGAATCCAAACCTTTGCCCGAATTCGGGGAATGAAAGATAATTTTTAATTATTTTGATGATTTATTTGTAGGCCTTTGGCAATGCTAAACCCTTTTGATTGTTAGCATAGATTACGAAGGTCAATTAACTTATATTAAGTATATCCTCACTCACGCGGAATAAGATAAGGACAATGAAAATATTGCTTTTTTTAAATTTCTAGCATTTAGAGTTGCGATCGCTCCCCAAATTTCGCTACAATGTCGAGGCTGTGGGTACGTTAAAAGTCGCTGAGGATCAAGCTACACTTTTATGAGCCACCCTGCGACACCCAAATAAGGAAGATTTTACCAAGAAAAGCGAAAAACAATGGCGAAACGTGTGCAATTAGTTTTAACAAAAGATGTTACCAAGCTGGGAAAACTCGGTGATTTGGTAGAAGTAGCTCCCGGTTATGCTCGTAACTACCTCATCCCCCAGAGTTTAGCCGCTCGCGCTACACCCGGTCTGCTCAAACAAGTGGAACGCCGACGCGAGAAAGAATATCAAAGACAATTAGAACTCAAACAACAAGCAACTGAGCAAAAAACCGCTTTAGAAAATATTGCTGGTTTAAAAATTGCCAAGCAAGTTGGGGAAAATGAAGCTATTTTCGGTACTGTTACTACTCAAGATGTCGCAGATGCTATTAAAGCAGCAGCTAGTCTAGAAATAGATCGTCGTGGTATCACCATTCCCGATATCAGCCAATTGGGTACTTACAAAGCTGAAATAAAACTCCATGCTGAAGTAACAGCAGTAATTAACATTGAAGTTGTCTCTAACTAACGGTGATACAATTTTGGATTTTAGATTTTAGATTTTAGATTGACTCCAGCAACTAAGCCAAGGCTTGTCAATTAATTTGAGATTTTAGATTTATCCTCGAATAAATTTAGCGACTGCGGACATTTTTGAATTTTCAATCTTTAATCCAAAATTTAAAATCTAAAATTCGGATATTGGTTTTGGATGATGAAATAAAAATCCAAAATCACCAACATTTAAAATTTTATGGCTGAAGAACTAAGTTTTCAGGGTGATAGTAGTAATCGTTTACCACCTCAAAACATCGAAGCAGAAGAAGCGATATTAGGAGGCATTCTACTAGATCCAGAGGCAATTGGTCGAGTGAGCGATCGCCTAGTTCCCGAAGCATTTTATATTAGCGCCCATACAACCATCTATCAAGCCGCCCTCCGTCTCCATACCCAGCAAAAACCCACAGACCTACTTTCCATCACCAGTTGGTTAACAGACAACGATCAATTAACCCAAATTGGTGGCAGAAACAAATTAGCAACATTAGTAGACCGGACAGTTTCAGCGGTAAATATTGATGCCTTAGCAGGGTTAGTGATGGAAAAATACCTGCGCCGGCAATTAATCAAAGCAGGTAACGAAATAGTTCATCTTGGTTTTGAGACAGAAACAGAATTACCAATAGTTCTGGACAATGCCGAACAAAAAGTTTTTAACGTCACCCAACAAAAAACCCAATCAGGACTAGTTCATATTGGTGACACCTTAATTAATACTTTTCAAGATATTGAAACTCGTCATCAAGGTATTGCATTACCAGGAATACCTTGTGGTTTTTATGATTTAGATGCCATGACCAGCGGTTTTCAGCGTTCTGATTTAATTATCGTCGCTGGGAGGCCGTCAATGGGAAAAACAGCGTTTTGCTTAAACCTAGCTCATAATATTGCAGCCGGTTATCAATTAGCAGTTGCGGTTTTTAGTTTAGAAATGTCCAAGGAACAGCTAGTACAAAGACTATTAGCTAGTGAAGCTGGAATTGAAAGCAGTTATCTAAGAAGTGGCCGGATTAGTCAAACCCAATGGGAACCTTTAAGCCGTGCCATTGATAAACTCTCAGACACGCCAATTTTTATTGATGATACGGCAAATATTACAGTCACACAAATGCGAAGTCAAGCGCGAAGATTGCAAGCCGAACAAACTAAAGACTTAGGATTAATAGTAATTGATTACTTGCAATTAATGGAAGGTAGTAGTGATAATCGTGTCCAAGAATTATCGAGAATTACCCGTTCTTTAAAAGGTTTAGCGAGAGAATTATCTGTACCCATAATTGCCTTATCACAGTTAAGTCGCGGAGTAGAAGCAAGAACTAATAAACGGCCAATGTTATCTGATTTGAGAGAATCGGGTTCAATTGAACAAGATGCGGATATAGTTATGATGTTATACCGTGATGAATATTATTCACCAGATACTCCAGATAGAGGAATTGCCGAAGTAATAATCGCTAAACATCGGAATGGACCAACAGGAACAGTTAAACTATTATTTGATCCACAATTTACAAAGTTTAAAAATCTAGCTAAACCAAGTTGGTAATATGTCAAAAAAGAATTATTTTAGCTTGATATTACTATTTGTTTCTATTAATATTGGTAGTATTCAAAAAATAGCACAAGCACAAACACCAGTTCCAGAAGTTACGAATACAAAATCAATTTGTCCTGCTCAATTATCATCAGCTATTAATACTATTATCAATCGTCCTCAATTTAGTCGAGTCCGTTGGGGGATTTTAATTAAACCATTATCATCAGAAAAGATTCTTTATACTCAAGACAGCCAAAAATATTTTATTCCTGCTTCTAATATGAAGCTATTTACTACAGCAGCAGCATTACAACAATTAGGGGCAGATTTTCGGATTCGTACTTCTATCTATGATGATGATAATAGTGTTTTGCGTGTAGTGGGAAGGGGAGATCCGAGTTTCAAAAATGCTCAATTAACAATATTATCGAAACAACTATATAAGCAGGGAATTAGGCAAATTAATCAGTTAATTGCTGATGATAGTTATTGGCAAGGTGAAGTGGTTAATTCCAGTTGGGAATGGGAAGACATTCAAGCTGATTATGGCGCACCAATTAACAGTTTTATTCTTAATGAAAATGCTACTGTATTAACTTTTTCACCCCAAACTATTGGAAACCCATTAAAATTAAAATGGACAGAACCAACAGAAGCATATCGGTGGAAAATCGAAAATAATTCCGTCACTACTGAATCCGATAAACCCAGTTTTATAGAAGTAAATCGTGACTTAAAAGGACAAATTCTGCGAATTAAAGGACAATTGGCTATAAATTCCCAGCCAGAGATTACAGGGTTAGCTGTATTTGATCCAGTTGCTAATTTTATCAGACAATTTCGCCAAAATTTATCTAGACAGGGAATCACTGTTAAAGAAACTGTAAGTAAAAATATTAGTCAAAATAAACAAGAAAAAGAAATAGCCACAGTAGAATCTCCACCTTTATCAGAATTATTACTAGAGACAAATGTGCATAGTAATAATTTATATGCTGAGGCTTTACTCAGAAGTTTAGCTATTAAGAAACCAGCAGAGAAAAATCAAAATACGGCTGATGTTGGATTACAAGTTGTCAGAGAAACTTTAACTCAATTAGGAGTTGCACCAGCAGGTTATGTCATTGTAGATGGTTCTGGTTTATCTCGGAAAAATTTAACGACTCCAGCAGCGTTGGTACAAGTTTTACAAGAAATTGGTAAATCACCTCAAGCAGCAGTTTTTAGGGCTTCTTTACCTGTTTCTGGTGTCAAAGGTAGTCTAAAAAATCGGTTTCTTAATACTGCGGCTGCGGGAATAGTGCAAGCAAAAACAGGTTCAATGACAGGAATTTCTACTCTATCTGGATATATGAATGCACCTAATTATGAACCCTTGGTTTTTAGTATTATGGTAAATCAATCTGAGCAACCGGGGAAAGTCATGAGAACAGCAATAGATGAAATTGTGATTTTATTGGCGCAGTTAAAACTATGTTAAACCTTGAATCAACTTATTACAAAATCAAGCGATGCTACCCCGTTTTCTTGCTTCTTTGTTGGAAATCCCGACATTTTTGATCCCAGCTTTAATCATTTGTCGTTCTAAAAGGGCAAAGAACCGGGTTCTATCACCACCCCTGACTACAGCCTGATTATGGGCTTCGGCGATCGCCACAGGATAACCATATCCTTTTTGTACCTGTGCCAACATTAGCCCTAGTGCTTGATCAAACATGATGGAATTTTCTGCAACCCAAGCGGGAACTTCAATGCGGGCAATTTCTGTCCCGACATGGACGTAACAAAAATAAATAATTTGCTCGTCATACAATTCTAAAATTCGGGCATTACTTCGCCATAGGGGTCCCCGTTGTCCGGGTTGAAGTTGGGTGGTCATGATGGTTGTATCGCGCAAAGTCTCAAATTTTTTACAAGGTACGTATTCTAGTTGATTGGGACAATGGGTAATACAATCGGGGACAGGGTGAGGACAAGCTAAAAAGCGTAAAAAGTTGGTGGCTTCGGTGCTACGAGAGGCACTAAGATAGCCCATGAGGGGGATTTGGGCTTGTTGGAGTTTTTGCCAAGCTTCCAAAACGGGAGGTAAAATCATATCCCGCGCATCCATCGGTAATTGATCTAAAAACCAGTATATTAACGAACCATCTGTCATTGCTAAGACTGGGGCTTCTGTCCTGGTACTACAAGCCAGTTCTGCTAAGACTGTAGCCTCGGAAGCGGTGCGCCGATAACCCATCCATTCATCCGTTCTAATGCCCCACTGACGCGATATATATAAATCTTCAGGGCGATAAAATACCTCCGGTAAACTATCGAGAATTGGGTGAAGATCTTGACCATAATGCAAAACCACTCTGCCAATATTTAGTAAGTAACAATACGCAATTTCATGGTGACTGGGGGCAATTTGCGAACCATCTGTAGAAATGACAGTATGAACTTTGGGGGGAACAGAAATGGTAATGCAGGTTTCGAGAGGTTCAATGGGTGTAGCATTGGCAAAAATAATCCGATTTCGCCATTCTTCTTGACGTTTAACTAACTCCTCTTGACACTCAAACGCCTTTTTTAAATATTCTTGTGCTAATTCCAACCGTTGATGACTTGCAGCCACTTCTGAAGTTAAATGTTGACTGAAACCTTGCATTTGTCTCGATATTTTTGTTAAATCAAGCATATTCGTTGGGTGTATTTGTGTTGATGTAAATCAATGCTATATAATTACAGCACTTCCCGATGTTATGAGTTACAAGAACCCCACCCCCAACCCCCTCCAGTATCAAAAGCTTATCCTTTTCTTCCCCCCGCTGCGGGGGGATTTAGGGGGGTGCGATGAGGGGGCTAAGATATTACTCATATAATTGGAAACTGCTGTAAAAACTGTATGCTAATAATTGGGAAAAGAGCGTCATGAAAAAATGGAGATTAACAATTACAACTCTCATATTAGGAACTATATTATATAGTCCGTCAGTGTGTGCTAAAAATTTAGCAAATATTTCCGATTTTAGAATAAAATCATCCCTGTTAGCACAATCTGATCTGAAAGAGGCTATTGTATATTTCCATCAGGGAATTAACCGTCATACATTTGGAGACATAAAAGGGGCTATTGAAGAATATAATAAGGCTTTACGGTTACATCCTAATTTTCCTGAAGTTTACTATAAACGAGGAATATCTCGCTATAAGTTGGGAGATTTAAAAGGGGCAATTGCAGATTATAACAAAGCAATTAGTCTTAATTCTAACTATCCTGGTATCTACAATCATCGAGGATTTACTCTTCATGATTTGGGAGATTTAAAAGGTGCTATTGCAGATTTTAACAAAGCATTAAGTCTTAATCCTAATTTTCCTGAAGCTTACCAAAATCGAGGGATTTCTCGCAATAAGTTAGGTGATAAGCAGGGGGCAATTACTGATTTGAAAACAGCAGCTAATTTATTTCAACAACAAAAGAGAATTTCTAATTACCAAGAAGTGATTGATCTGATTGAGAAAATAGAAAATAGATCCCAGACTTCTTTAAGAAGTCTGGGATATAGATTATAACCAAGTGGAAAAATCGTGATTAAAATGAGAAATTGATATTAAATGAATACGGGAATCATTTTTTCCTGCTTCCCGTTCTGGTTGAGTATTATAACCCCAATCTGCGAGAAAAAGTTTGACATGATTTAAGTCGGATTGCTGTTGGACTAATTGTAATGTTTTTAGTCTATCTTCTACAAACCATAAACTCGCAGGTTGGGTATTTGCTTTTTTGATTAATTCGCGCAAGGTTTCATATTTTGGGCGTTTTATTTCTTTACCAAAAATATTTTCTGGTGGTAAATCAACTCCTTCTTGTTGTAATAATTCCTTGACAAATCGCCCTTCTTTGGTGGTGACAATATATAACTGTATTTCACTTTTAAGAGTTATTTTGAGTCTTTCTATCACACCCGGATAGAATCTATGCAGACTTAACCAACCATTTAAATCTGTCTGAATCCATTCATCTCGTAGATGATCCAATTTTGTCGAAACTGCCTTTGCTTCTAGATTATCTGCTGCTAAGATTTCGGGAGTGATGTTTGTCCATGATTGGAGAATTTGATCATCAGAAAACCCCTCAATTAAGGCTTTAATTAAAACGGGCATTTCCCAACCTGTTTCAATTACAGGACGTAAGCGATAGAATCTCAAAGCTAAATCATCCGGTGGTGTGTCGTTAACCGGCGACCAAATTTGACAGTAGGTACGCCATGCTACCTCAAAATATTCAATTAGTCCATCGCAAACCACTCCATCAAAGTCTAAAGCCAAAATCGTGGGACTATTTGCTGTCATTGTTCTGAGGTTAAAAACTGCTTTTGTTAGCTTACCGCACCTTTATCTCTGAATATGTAGCGATTAACCTCTGAAATGGGGAATAAAAAATAAAGTTTTTTTAAAGTTTTTTCGGTACTTTTATGGAAATAGGGGAAAATATTGATGTATTAATAGTATCAATTGACTCAAACCGAGTCAGACCATCAGATATTAAGGTGTAAATAGGAGTATCAAAACCATGCAAATCAAGCTGATTTCCGAAAATAAACTGACAGAGGAGCAGGAAGAACAGGTTTTTACCCTGCCGATAGCTATCGGACGAGACATAACTCAATTTCCTGCGGTTATCAACGGTGAAACGGTGACTCCTGTAGTTTTATTAGACTCTCATAAGCAAATTTCTCGGTTTCATGCTCAAATTACCTTAGAAAACAATCAGCTTTATGTAGAAGACAAGAGCGCCAATGGCACTGAAGTTAACGGTGAAAAGCTACTTAAACAACGTCGGACTTTAAACAGTGGGGATAGACTGGCAATAGGTAATCATACCATTACTGTTATTCTCATAGGACTTACGCAAGTGTCACACCAAAAATCTGTTGTAGGGTGCGTCAGACTGCATAAATCCTGCAAATAAACAGATTGTTGATATTTGACGCACCCTACCAATGTGCCAGTTGCGTAAGTCCTGTGTATAATCAAAAAACCTGAAGTTACAGTAGCACAAGCATCTTGCTTGTATTAATTATTCAATTTAACGGCACAACAACTTAACTGGTAAATTGCTTTTTGAAGTTACAGTAGCACAAGCATCTTGCTTGTATTTTATTACTTTTCATGTCATCACAACAGGTATACTACAAACTGCCTAACAGGTAATGAAATCCCCAAAGCCTAATAAATCGGTTGTTTATTTTTTGATAAGAAATACTTATAATCTTGTATAACGCTTATGGGTTATAGTCTAGAGAAGAGAAAAGAGTATCCCCACTCCATCAATCACCCACCACGGCAGGTGTCCCGGTAGTGCATTCGTACTAAAGGTGTAACTATCGTAACTGAGCCATTCATTATTTTTTCTCCAACCAACGCGGGAGCCTAACTTCGTAAAAGTATCCCAGTCGTATTCTCCATCTAACTTGCCCCCCAACTCCAGCCAAATTTGCTTTTGTACAGAAAAGCCAAATTTACCATTGCTATATTTTACCCATAATTGATCCATTTTTCGCAATTCCTGTCTGGGAAAATTTTTCACATCTTCAAATCTTAACCATCCTTCCCGTTCTCGTTTAGTTAACTTTTTCATCAATTCCCAAGTTTCTAAATCTGCTTCTCGCCATTTTCCTGCTTTTAACAATGCTTCTAAATTTTGAAATATAACAGGTGTAGGTTCATTTGTAGGACTAGGATTATTACGAGGGGTATTAGCTTGAGTATTATTTTGAATATTACTAATTAAATTGGGGAATTTTTCCGTCGGGATACCCTGAACTCCATCTCTTGCTAACGCTGATTCACTTATGCCAAATTCAGCCTTACCATAAATACCAATTACTTCCCCCTGGTCGTTTAATATTGGTCCTCCACTCATTCCCGGTCTTGGACTCCCACTCAAAAATAAATCATATCCCAGATTTTCTCTCCTTCCTCTAGCTGTGATTTGGGATGTTAAAAAGAAGTAATTTCGCTCTTGACTATTAGAAATAGAAGGAATAGGAAATCCAGAGTTATATACCGTTGCACCTTCTTTAACTGTCCGAGAATCAGCAATTTTAGCAAGGGGATAATTTTGAGAACTGGTAAATCTGACTAGGGCTAAATCTAATTTTCCCACAATTTGAGCTTTGTTTTCCATCGGGTATTTTTGCCCGTCATGGGTGATAATTTCATAAATACCATATCCCGCTTTTTTAACCACATGATTGGCTGTTAGCACGGTGTAGGTATTACCATTTTTGGCGACAATTACTCCTGAACCTTTACCATCTAATCCACCAATCATGACGGTGATTGGTTTAGCGATATCATTGACTTGTACAGGAGTTAAGGCAGATACGGGTTGGTATTGTACTAAAGCTAGGGTTGTTGTCCCTAGAATTACGCCTAATCCCTGGGAAAATTTCATAGTCCTTTGTCTGTTATAATACTATTTTTTATAGTAGCCTTTCTTTGTACTTCACGCAAAGATGTAAAACAGCCAGACAGCCAGGGAATAAATTCCCTGTCTGAAAGCTCAAGTCGGTTAAAACCGACTGGGGATTTGATTGGGTTTGCTCAATAGTAATGCACCATGATCAAGGATTATGGGTAAAATGAGATTCATTTAGGTAGGGTGTGTTAGCGACAGCGTAACGCACCATTATCAATTATTCTTATACATCTGAATATATCTAATAATTTATTCAAATGATTCTTCAGCAAAAAAGCACAAGTACCCTATATTCTCAATAATCTTGAGAATTTTCTCAATAAGCTAACGAAAAAAGTTAATTTCAGGGCTTGAAATTCTCAACTATTTTTTGTACAATTTTTTCAAATAAAATCTGCTTGTGCTTTTTTTAATAAAAAATTTAATTGTTTAGTATCTTAATTGTTTAGTATCTTAAAATCTGATCAAGGTTGAAGGTTGTGGATGTAGTGGGTAATTTATGAATTACCCATAACCGATATAGCGGTTCTTGGCTGAGTGAAATACAAGACCCCCAACCCCAACCCCCTCCCCGCAAGCAAGGAGGGGGCTTATGATGTATCTCATTCAAGTGCATACCGATATAAATTACTGATAAATCACTATTGTGCTGAAAATCTCGCTAATAACTCTTCACGAGATGATTGTAGAAGTAAAGGGGTAAATTCTTCTCTACTCATGGCAATCAGGGGGTTAATGATTCTTGTCAATTCGGCATCAACTTCACCGAAACGCACTTGCAGAATACTCTCAATCATAGCGCGTCTTTCCCTTTCTACACCAGTTCTAAGTCCTTCCTGTTGTCCTT